>CAZQZC010000051.1:0-17596 GCA_964597685.1 uncultured Hyphomonadaceae bacterium
TTCTTGTCGTCGATCTGCTTTTCGGGGTTCTTGTCCCCCTCGATCATTTCGGGATCTATCCACGCAATCTTACCGCAGGGCGTGCCGTCGCCGCAATCGAAGACCTCAACTTTCGAGCCTTCGTTCTTCGTCCACCAGACGCCGGCGACGTCCAGCTCGCCACGCGGGGAGTCTCCGCCAGCAATCGCACTGGACGCGACCGCTGCGCCGGCGATAATCGAGGTGACGAATTTCTTCATGATCTTGCTCCCCGCATTCGGGAAACATGAAATGGCGAAGGCGCCAAACACAGTCGAATGAATTAGACGTGAAAGCGCTTCAAAGCGTCGTGGGCGACCATCGCTGTGTAATGCAGATCGGTCCGACGCAGCCCTTCACCTCAAGGCGGCCGTCATCCAATTGCTTCAGGCGCGACCCATAGGTTCGTCCGGTTTCGGGGTCATAGATGCGGCCGCTCTTCCAGCGCGAGCGACCGCGCTCGAACTCTGACAACATGATAAGCCCGACAACCGGACGGCTGCGAAGCTCAGGATCTGGATTATTGCGGTCTGTCACAGTGTCCGGTGTGTCAGGCGCCTCCAACGCTTCGGGATCGATCCAGACGACGCGCCCGCACGGTGTGCCGTCGCCACAATCGTAGATCTCGACCTTCGAATCGCCATCCGGGGTGAGCCAGACGCCTTCAACCTCGAAACGGGGATCGGCGAAAGCGGGATAGCTCAACACGAAACCCGTGAGCAACGCTGTCGCGAACTTATACGTCATGCCAAAGGCGCCTTCTGTCGACCTCCCCCCAGCTTACCCAAGACCCGCCGTGTGGCCAGTCCGCGAACCGGCGCAGCCTCAATTTTGAGCACGGCCGCGATGGGTCTATCTTCAACTATCAACAGGAAAGGCGACGTCCATGGATGCCACCAAACTCATGTTTCGAGCTGATTTGCTCGACGGCGAGCGGATATTGGTCACCGGCGGGGGAACGGGTCTCGGTCGGGAAATGGCTGAGGCGTTTCTGATCCTGGGCGCTGAGGTTCACATTTGCGGGCGGCGCGGCTCAGTTTGCGAGGAGACGGCCGAAGCGCTCATGTCGGCCCATGGCGGCAAGGTCGTCGCCCACGCCTGCGATATCCGGGTCGCCGAAGCGATCCATGAGATGAACGACAAGATCTGGTCAGAACACGGCGCGCTTACGGGCCTGGTCAATAATGCGGCGGGCAATTTCATCTCGCGGACGGAAGATCTGTCCATCCGCGGGTTCGACGCCATCGCGAACATCGTCTTTCGCGGCACGTTCTACATGAGCCATGACATCGGGACACGCTGGATCGAGGAGGAGCGCCGGGGCAATGTCGTCTCGATCTTGACGACTTGGGTCTGGAACGGCGGACCGTTCGTCGTGCCGTCCGCCATGTCAAAGGCCGGGGTCAACACGATGACCCAATCCTTGGCTGTCGAATGGGGCCGCTATGGTCTGCGCTTCAACGCCATTGCGCCGGGTCCTTTCCCAACTAAGGGCGCTTGGGAACGCCTTATGCCGACAGGGGAAAACGCGCGCGGGATGGAGACAAGGGTCGCCAACCCCATGGGGCGCGTTGGGGAGATGCATGAGCTCTGCAATCTCGCCGTCTTCCTGTTGGGCCCAGGGGCCGAGTACGTGAACGGTCAGACCATCGCAATCGACGGCGCCATGTACAACGCTTCTGGCGGCAACTTCGCCGCACTCGCCTCTTGGGGCGACGCTGAATGGCAAGCCGCGCGCGATGCGATCCAATCGACGAACCAGGCGGATAAGGCGAAACGCACGGTTTAGTGAAAGCAGGTGTGTTTCCGCCCAAGCGGCGCTATTTCTACAGTTTGGGTTACTTCAAGGGTCAGACTATGCGCCGTATACTCGCTCTGCTCTCGCTCGTCTTGATTGCGGCCTGCCAGTCGGCTCCGCTTTATCAGGAAGCCGCCGTGCTCGGCCAAGAGGGATTTTTCGATCAAGAGCTAGAGGAGGATCGCTACCAAGTGTCGTTCACCGGCCGCCCCGGCGCGCGCGCCGACGCGGTTCGCGATTTCGCCTTCCTTCGCGCCGCTGAAATCACGCTCCGTCAGGAAGCCGACTGGTTCGAGGTGGTCCAGGACGAGCCGGTGTCGACGGTCGACGCAGACTTCATCGCCAATCTCGCCGACACCGGACCAGGCGTGACCCAGGATTGCGGCGTCTTGGGGTGCCGGGATGTCATTGTCTCGGAACGTCCCTTTGGCGCCGCCGCCGATCGGACACGCGCCCGCGCGGTCAACGGCCACACGCTCGAAATCATCGTCCATAAGGGCGAGATCCCGGATGATGCGGCCAACGCCTACGAAGCCAAGAAACTCAGCTTGGAAATGTTCGACCGTTACGAGCTTTACCGCTAAAGCGTAATTACGACTTTGCCGACGACATCTCGGTTCTGCAGCATTTGCAGGCCATCGAGCGCCCGCTCCAACGGCACTTCGGCATGAACCCGCGGACGCGTGCGTCCCTCGCCCGCTAAGGCCCAAATCGCTTCTGTGTTTTCTCGCCCGCGGTCGGGGAAACGTCTGCCATACTCGCCGGCGCGCACGCCAACGACGGAAAACCCCTTGATCAGAGGCATGTTTGTCTTGATCTCGGCAATCCGGCCGCTGGTGAAGCCGATCACCAACAAGCGGCCGTCGAAGGCGATGCAACGGACGCTTTCGTCGAAGACGTCTCCTCCGACAGGATCGAAGATCACGTCCGCGCCTCGGCCGCCGGTCAGATCCTTTACCGCGTCGCGGAACCCGCCTCGCACGTTCAAAACATGATCAGCGCCATAAGCCTTGACCAAGTCGAGCTTTGCGTCGCTCGCCGACGTCGCGATCACCGTCGCCCCAAGCAAGCGGCCAAGGTCGACCGCCGCGAGGCCGACACCACCGCTCGCCCCGTGAACCAGAAGCGTCTCTCCGGCTTGAAGCGCGCCCCGCCGGACGAGCGCGACATAGGCTGTCAAGTACGCCGCCGGATAGGCCGCCGCTTCGGAGAAGCTCATCGCCGGAGGTTTCGCCCGAAGCGCCTCCGCGGGCGCAATCGCATACTCGGCGAACGCGCCGAACCGCGTCCCGCCAGCGACTGTGTCGCCGACCTTCAAACCAGAAACGTCAGGTCCGAGCGCGTCCACCTCGCCCGACAGATCCATGCCTGGGACGAAAGGCGGATCAAGCTTGAGCTGATATTTGCCCTGGCAGATCAGAATATCAGGGAAGTTGACGCTCGCGGCGCGGATGCGAACCCGCGCCTCGCCTGGACCGGGTTCGGGCTTCGGAGCGTCTTGAACAGCGACACCCGAGAGATCATCGGTGATCGCCCGGCAGACGAGCGCTCTCATGACCGCTTTGCGTAGGCGGCCGCAACCATCCCCGCAATTTCAAGGCAAGCTCGGTTCGCCGCCGGCGACGCCGCGGTGAAAGCCGTAAAGCCATGGCAGAGCGAGTCGTAGCATTTGTAGAAGGTCTCGACGCCGGCCCTATTTAGACGCTCTGCATAGGCGGGCCCATCGTCTAGGAGCGGATCGAATCCCGCAGTGATGATGATCGCAGGCGCCAGCCCTTGATAATCGCCCGCCTCAGCCGGCGAAATCCGCGTGTCGGCGCGATCCTGACCCTCCGGCAGATAATGGTCCATGAACCAATTCATCGTGTCGGTGGATAAGGGATAAGTGGTCCCATAGGTCGTGCGCGACGGGAAATCCGTGACAATGGACGTGGCCGGATAGATCAACAGCTGAAGCACCGGCTGCGGCTTGCCGTCGGCCAGCATTTGCTGGGCGATGATGGCGGCGAAATTCCCGCCCATGCTGTCGCCGCCGATCGCGGCTTCACCTGCCGGCGCGCCATAGCGCTCAGCCGATTTGAGCGCCCATTCGTAGGCGCAGATGCAATCGTCGAGGCCGACCGGAAATTTGTGCTCCGGCGCCAGTCGATAATCGACCGACAGGACCGGCCCCTTGGTCGCAACGGCGAGCATTGTGCAGAAGGCGTGACAGGTCTCAAGATCGCCAATCACACCCCCGCCCATATGCATGTAGACCATCATCGGGCTGGCGGCGTCTTGAGCGGCCGGACGGTAGAGGCGGACCGGAATGTCGTGGCCGTCTTCGGCCGAGATCGTGAAATCCTCCCACGTCACGCCCGGCTCCGGCTTTGCTGCGAGCATGGCGAGCCCGGCGGCGGCGGCGGCGCGGCCCGCTTGCGGCGGCATCGAGCTCATTGGCGGCTGTCGGCTCGCCCCATGGGTTATGAATTGCAGATGCGGGTCCAAAACCCGGCCACCCAGTTCGAGCGGTTCTCCGCCTGACATCCTGACCAACCACGATGGCGGCAGCTTCAGCATCGTTTTCGCAATTACAGACTGCAGGCCCATGTCCGCCCCCGTTCGGTGGGTGTAGCTCTAGAGCTACTGTCCAATGTTCTATCAGTCTTTTTCCGGCAAAGCCGCGACGCCTGCAAGTACCAGCGCCGTTGCGAAACGGGTGGCGCCTTCGACATCGATCGGCCGGCGGGCCAGCATATGGTCGCCCATTTCGCGCGCCACGCCGACCGCGGCGGCGGTCAGATACTCAGCGTCCACGTTCGGGGCTTCCCCGCGTTGAATGACGGCTTCGATGTCTGCGCGAATCTCTTCGAAGACCGCCTCCATCTCCGGCGTGTCGACGCGCACGCCAATGAGCGCGATGTGGGGCGCGCCGCTCGCGATCGCGTCGCAGTTTTCGTCATGGAGAAACTGAAAGTAAGCCCGATATGCGCCGTTTAGGTAGTCTTGGAAATTCGTCGCCGAGGCGCGAACGTCTCGAAGCAACGGACGAAAGCGTGCTGTTGAATCGTCTGCGATTGCTTCAAAGACTTCTTCTTTCGACTTGAAATAATTGTAAAATGTTCCAGCCGCCAAACTCGTCTCGCGGATGATGTCGCGAACGGTTGTGGCCTCATAGCCAATCCGCGCGAATACGCCGCGCGCGGCGTCCAAGATCGCACGACGGTTGGCCGCTTTGGATCGCGCCCTTTTGCCCGGCTCGCTGCCGATCACCGATGATTCGGACATATTTATTCCTCACGCCAACAATTACTTGGTCTAGTTGCTGACAGTGCGTCAACTTCTTTAGGCCGCTGACCGAGCCGAAGCACTGCGTCGCCGCGATGCGAGAAACAGACCCCACGCCGCCTTGAGCCCGATCAGCGCCAAGACGCCGATCATCGGCTCCCCCAACGCCGTCATGGCAAATGCGCCGGCGAAGATCCCGATATGAAGCACGATCACGCGGCCATAGGGGGCCATCATCTCTTGATCCACCGTACGGATCGCCATGGGCGAGGTGAACACGGCGTCAGCGAGGACGGCAATCGCCTGCCACGCCACGATCATGGCGGCGAACATTTGCGCGCCAGGCGCCGAACTTATCGCGGCATTGATCAGACCAATCGGTCCAAGAAAGTCCGCGCTGTCGTAACCTTCCGACATGGCGGCAAAGATGTTCACAAACTGACCATGGATGAAACAAAACATGCCGTAGTGGACAATAAAAAAGGGTCCGACGAACAACATCTTGGCGGCGCCAATTGGACTTTCCCGCGTCGACGCCAGACCCATGCGTAGCAACACGAAGGCGCCGATCACCACATTCTCGAACCAATACAGCTGCACCAGAGGCGCCGCGCCCCAACCGAAACCGATGACAGCGATGATCGGAGCCAAATCGACAAATAGACCGGCCGCCGTGAGGGGGTCGCGCAGAACGCGGAAAATACTGGATGGGTCAAAGCGAACCACGAGCTTAACCGCCAGGCGGGTCCAAGGTCGGCTGAACGCCCTCGGCGGCCTCTCGGTATTCGAACGTGTGGCCGTCCACCCATTCGCCATTGTCGAGGTATTGCGACGACGAAACCAATACGCCGTCCTCACGCATGCGCCCCGTAGACCGCACGAGCGTAATCGAGGGGTGTCCGGTCACCGCTTCTTCAGCGGTCCAGGAGCCGTCCGCGCCGATGTCGAAGCTCCCCTCCGTGCGAAACCCAGCATTTGTGACGTAGACGTAGACCAGCGCGTCGGTCTCTCCGTCACGATAAACCAGGGTCTCGCCGCCATAGGAGCCGTCGCTTAGCGCATGGCTGATTGATAGGCCGGCGCCGCCCAACGCCCAATCCCAGCGCTGCACATCGCCGCCGCTCTGGTCTTCGCCTGGCGTGCGTCCAACGAAAGTCTTCCCGACAAGTTCGACCAATGGGCCGAAATTGGCCTGCTGCCACGCGCTCGGCTCAACACCAGCGCTTTCGACCGGCGTCCGTTCCGCCGGACTGGCGCAAGCGGCCGTCAACACACAGATCGCAGCGACGACGCCCCGCATGATTGTCACTCCCCAAAATCGTCGCCCGGAGTTTGCACCGAATACGCTGGAAAGGAAAATGGATCGCGAGGCGTCAGACCGAAAGAGCGTCGTGGCGTGTCGTAATCGCCGGTGAGAATCTCATAGTGCAAGTGGATCGCGGTGGCGTTCCCGCTCTGGCCCATCCGGCCGAGCGGCCGCCCGAACCAAACTGTCTCGCCCGGCGCGATCCCAGGCTCAATCGTGTCGAGATGCGCGTAGCGTGTGAATACGTCGCCACCATGGGCGAGCAGGATGTACCGGCCGTAACCGTTGGCCCAATCGACCTCCATCACAACGCCGGCTCCGCCTGCAAACACGGTCGAGGCGGGTCGAGCTTGGAGGTCTATCCCTTCATGCGGACGGTCGGCCCGCGGTCCGAAGCCGGACGTCAAACAAGCTCTTTGAGCTGGCGCTGTGACCAATGGCACGACGCCGTTGACGAGGATCAGTCTCTTGTAGTCGCGCACACGACGCGATTCATCGGCCGCCGGCGCATTCGACACGCGCATGCTGCACAAGAAAAGCTCCGACGGGGGATACAGCCGCGCGCGCTCCTGCTCCGGCGGGACCGGCGTCGAGATCGCCATGGGCTCCGCCGGCGGCAAGGGGCCCGCAGGCGCGGCGACGCAGGCGGCGGCCAATGCGATCGCGCCCGATCCAGCGCAAGACCGGATGCGCGCACGCAGGGACGCCGGGTGTCCACGACTGGTCGTCATCGAAGCCCATAGGTCATATTGGAGATGAACAGGGAGATAATGGACGCGCCGCCTCAGAGCTCCCCGGAATCAGGCAAGGGCGCGCTTTCGGCCTCGAACGATTTCCTTGTCCAAATCACCGACATAAGCGGCGAAGTCGACCTGCATCGTGTGGCGGGGGGAGTCGTAGAAGTGGCCAAGATGACGTTTTTCGTCCGCAAGGATCGCTTTCTCCATGTCGGCGCTGGGCGGCAGTGAGTATTCGCCTGCGACCAACGCTGCGGCGAGCTTGGATTGCTGTTCCGCAAAATTGACGAGCGTCGGCAAAGGTTGCGCGAGGCCGAGGAAAACCACCGTTTCATAGCCCGGCCTCACCATGCGCTTGAACAGCGGGAAATGATTGTCACGAGGCGTCAATCCCGGGTCGTCGAAGAACGGGAACGTCACATTGTATCCCGTCGCCCAGACGATCGCGTCCACGCGCTCTCGGGTTCCGTCGACGAAGACAACGCCGTCCCCGTCGAGGCGTTCGATGCCTGGCTTGGGCGTGATGTCGCCGCAGCCCACGCGCGTGAGAAACTCGCCTGAGACAGACGGGTGGCCGTTGAGGGGCTCATGATCCGGCTTGGGCAGGCCGTAATCCTCCATTTTGCCGATCGCCTTCTTGATCGCCGACCGGGCGAGCGCGCGCCCCACGCCCGTTGGGATCCATTTCGGCAGAACCGCTTTGTCAGCCGGCTGGCCGTTCATGTACTTCGGCAATACCCAGACGCCCCGCCGCATTGAAACGTAGAGCTTGTCGGCCAAGGGCCGCTGCGACAGCTCGGACGCGATGTCCATGGCGGAGTTCCCGCCCCCAACCACCATCACGTGCTTGCCTCGGAAGTCGTACGGATCGAACGGGTCGCGATAATGGTGCGAGTGGACCTGGTGGCCGTCAAAACGCCCTGGATAATCAGGCGTGCGCGCATCCCAATGGTGGCCGTTGGCGACGAAGAGGAAATCGTAGTCCCGCGTCTCCCCATTGGACAGAGACACGCGCCAGCGCCCGTCGCTCTGCCTACGGGCTGTTTCGACCTTCGTCTTGAAAGCGATTGTCTCGCGCAGACCGAAATGGTCGACGTAGTCTTTGAAGTATTGATGCAGCTGGGCGTGGTGGGGAAAATCCGGCCAATCGCCGGGGACTGGAAAGTCTTCGAACGCGAGGCGCCATTTCGACGTGTCGATGTGCAGGCTGTCATAGCAAGACGAAAGCCCGTTCGGGTTCTTGTAATACCAATTGCCCCCGACATCGTCGGACATCTCGAAACAATCGTACGCCAGGCCGTAATCCTTCAGCCGCTTGGCCATGGTGAACCCGGAACAGCCAGCGCCGATAATGCAGGATTTCGGTCCTGATGCGGTGTCGTAGCCCATATCGTCCTCACCCGCCGCACAGTTTGCAGCGCATGGGTGTGATGGTATCGGCGATGCTTCGCACGTCAAACGAGGGAGGCGACATGGCCGGCATCGACGAAGACAGCCCGGCGCTGAAGGCCATGCGCGAGCACGCCCACTTGATGATGCAGGCTGTCCCCTGGGCCGCGGAGCTTGGCATGGAGGTGACGCGGATCGAAAAGGCCCGCGCCTGGGCCACGCTGTCCTGGGACGAAAAACTCGTTGGCGACCCGGACACGGGCGTGCTGCACGGCGGCGTTATCACGTCTCTTCTCGATAATCTCTGCGGGGTCGCAATCGCGGCGGGGCTGAAGCAGTTCCGGTCCATGGCGACGCTCGACCTGCGCATCGACTACATGCGCCCGGCCGAGCAGGGGCGCGACGTTATCGGCGAGGCCGAATGCTATCATTACACGCGCAACGTCGCCTTCACGCGCGCCTGGGCGTATCATGAGAGCCGCGACCGCGTGATCGCGACGGCTGCAGGGGCCTTCGCGCTCAATGATCCAAAACGCTGGGCCTCCGGCGGCGCGAGCGCTGTGGCGCAGTCGGCGGCGAAATCCGCCAAGGGGGCAGCAGGATGAGCCGCGGCGTCGAATTGGAGACTTTTCTAAGCCGCATGCCGTTCGCACAGACGCTTGGCATGCGCTGCGAAATTCTGGGCGACGAAATGACCGCCGTCTTGCCGTTTCAGGAGCGCCTCATCGGCAATTCCGCGATCCGCGCCTTGCACGGCGGCGCGATCGGTTCGTTCCTGGAATTAACGGCCATGGCGCAGGTGTTTTTGGCGACCGACCTCGAACGCCCCCCGAAACCCATCGACGTGACGATCGATTACCTTCGCTCGGGCCGAGCGGAAGATCTCTTCGCGCGCTGCACCCTCAACAAGCTGGGCCGCCGGATCGCCAATGTCCGCGCCGAGGCCTGGCAAAGCCGTCGCGACGAACCGGTCGCCGCCCTGCACGCGCATTTCCTGGTGAGCGCGGGAGACGCATAAGCGCCCGCGTCACGGAACTTGCAGGCGCAAAGCAGTTCTATAACGTCAAAGAGTGTATTTCACAGATCCAAGATTGGCTCTGTCGTCCATCTAGTTTCAGGAGAATTCTGATGAGCATCCACTCCGGCCGAAGCGTCCGCCTTCTCCGCAGCGCCTCGATTTGCGCGCTGGCCATCGGCCTGGCGAGCGCCTGCACGCCGCGCAGTTCCGCGCCGCGGGCGGAACCCGCGCAGCGGGCTGAGGTGACCGTAAACACAGATGACGCGCCGATCGTTTTGCCCGGCGCGCCGGGCCAGACGTCGCGCGAACTGACCGCCGATGAAGCGGTCAAAGTCGCCGACAATAGATATTCGCCGGACGATGTCCGCTTCATGCAGATGATGATCCCCCACCACGCTCAAGCCGTGGAGATGGCTGCGCTTGTGAAGGATCGCACCAACAGCGAGGAATTGACGGATATCGCCGGGCGGATTGACGCGTCCCAGGCCGACGAGATCGACTTCATGCGCACATGGCTGCTCGAACGCGGCGAAGACGCGCCGCAGCCAGCGAGCGGCGGATCGCACGACGGAGACGGCGATCACGGCGCCCACGGCGCCCATGCAGGCATTTCAGAAGAGATGATGAGCGCCATGGGGATGGCGACGGCTGACCAAATGGCCGCCCTGGCGGCCGCAAGCGGGACAGAGTTCGACCGGCTCTTCCTGCAATTGATGATGCGCCACCACGAGGGCGCCGTCGACATGGTCGAAGACCTGCACGACCAGCCGGGCTCTGCGTACGACCCTGTCCTGTTCGACTTCACCAACGACATCGTCAACGATCAGACCGCTGAAATCGACCGGATGAACGCGCTCCTCGCCGGCTTGTCCGACGATCCGCGCGCAAGCCTTGCGGCAGGCTTTCGCGACGCCGAATCCGCCATTCTGAATCTTGAACTTGTCGCCGCCCTGCCCAAACCAGCCGGTTTCTTCGACCCGGCCAACCCCTCCGGCGTCCCGCCCGTCATCCCCTCCAGTGCGGACGAGGAAACCGACGAAGCTGCAACGGACGACGCGGAGCGGAGCGAAGACGACGCTGACGAGCAGAGCAACGACGACACCGAATGGAGCGAACGCTCGCCGCTTTTGAGCTTCTCCAACACCGACATGGCCTTCGCCGACGACACGCTGGTCGTGGGCAGCTATCACGGCTTCAATATCTACAAGCTCGATGCAGACGGAATGCCGACGCTGCACAGCTCGGTCGTGTGTCCCGGCGGCCAAGGCGACGTCTCGATCGTCGGCGATCTTTTGATCATGTCGGTTGAGCAGACCCGCGGGCGCGTCGATTGCGGCCTCCAGGGCGTCAGCGAAGATGTCAGCGACGAGCGGTTCCGCGGGCTGCGCATATTCGACATCGGCGACCTGCGCCGTCCCGTTCAAGTCGGCCAAGTGCAGACGTGCCGCGGCTCGCACACGCACTCCGTTGTCACGGCGGACGATGACAAGATCGTCGTCTACAATTCCGGCACGTCGTCGATCCGAGACGACGAGGAGCTGGAAGGCTGCATCGGCGCCGTTCCCGGCGACAGCCGAACAGCGCTGTTCCGGATCGATGTCATCGAGATCCCGGTCGCTGATCCGTCGCAGGCGCGCATTACGTCCAGCCCTGCAGTGTTCGCAGACCTCGAAACGGGCGACCTCGCCGGGCTTTGGCAGGGCGGCGACCACGGCGACGAAACGCAGGACACGCGGCGCACCGACCAGTGCCACGACATAACGGTGTTTCCCGAGGCGGAGCTCGCCGCCGGCGCTTGCTCGGGCAACGGCATCATTTTCGACATTTCCGACCCGTACAATCCAGTCCGCGTCGACGCCGTCACCGATCCCGGCTTCGCTTACTGGCACTCTGCGACCTTTAACAACGATGGCACAAAAGTTCTGTTTACGGACGAATGGGGCGGTGGAAGCCGGCCCCGCTGCCGCACATATGATCCGAAGGATTGGGGCGCCGACGCGATCTACAAGATCGTCGACGGCAAGCTGGAATTCGAGGGTTACTACAAACTCCCGGCGCCGCAGGGCGACACCGAAAACTGCGTCGCCCATAATGGCTCCATCGTCCCGGTCCCCGGCCGCGATATCTTCGTCCAAGCTTGGTATCAGGGCGGCGTGTCCGTCATCGACTTCACCGACAGCGCCGAACCCGTTGAGATCGCGTATTTCGACCGCGGCGCCGTGCACGAAGACGTCCTGATCCTCGGCGGTTATTGGTCGACGTATTGGTACGACGGCAAGATCTACGGCACCGAAATCGCCCGCGGTCTCGACATCCTGAAGCTAACGGCAAGCGATTTCCTGACGGAAAACGAAATCGCCGCCGCCGCCCTCGCCAATGAAGGCGGCGTGTTTAATCCGCAACAGCAATTCCCGGTGTCCTGGCCAGCTGAGCCGGTCGTCGCCAAGGCTTATCTCGACCAACTCGAGCGAGACGCAACGTTGGAAGCGGACGCCGTGACCGCCATGCGCGAAGCCCTCGATTCAGCCTCAGCTGCGCTGAATGGCGGAACGGGCGATGATGCGCTAGCGGCGTCTTTGCGCGATTTGGCGGCCGGGCTGAGCGTCGACGGCGACGGCATGCCAGCCAAACGCGCCGCAGCCCTGCGTGACGTGCTGAATGAAGTGGCCGCCAAGCTCGGCTAATTTGGTCGCGGCCGTCTCGCATCTGCAAACTGCGGGACGGCCGATCGCCAGTTCAGAAGACGGTGACGACCGCGCTGCGGCGAGGTAAGCTTGGTCTATGGATATCCGCCGAACCCTGGACGAGCCGCCGGAGAAATTGTTCAGCACGGCGGACGTGTTCGCCATGCTCGACGCGGGGGTTCTATCGCATGACGAAAAGATCGAACTGATTGAGGGCCGGATCTATCGTATGAGCCCCAAGAAGAACGACCATGAATGGGCGAAAGCGCGACTTGCTCGTTGGCTCATTCGCAATGTTCCAGACCGCTTTATCGTGGGCGTAGAACAAACAATCTACTTCAACGAGACCACATTCCTTGAGCCGGAATTCGTCATCCACCGCGCCGACCTCAAGCCGGAGGATGTGCGGGGCTCGGACATCGTGCTCGTCGTCGAAGTCTCCGCAAGCTCGCTCAGTTTCGATCTGAAACGCAAAGCGCCGCTCTACGCCCGCTTCGGCGTTCGCGACCTTTGGGTCGTCGACGCCAAGGCGCTTGAAACCCATGTCCACGCCACGCCGCTCTCGTCCGATTATAGCGTCTTGGAGACCGTTGGCGGCGATACCTCGCTTCCCTTGCCGTTTGATCCGACGCTGTCTTTCCGCCTTCGGGAGATCGCCGGGCCGAACGTCTGAGCCGCGCCCGTGGCGCAGCTCTCAATCGTGATCCCAACCTTGGAGGAGGCGCGGGCCTTGCCCGCCACCCTCGCCAATGTCTCCTCACTCGATCCGCCAGCCTGCGATGTGATCGTCGCCGACGGCGGTTCACAGGATCAAACGCTGCAAATCGCGGCCGACGCCGGCGCGAAAACGGTGCGAAGCGCCACGCGAGGACGCCCGGCCCAGATGAACGACGGCGCCGCCGAAGCGTCGGGCGACCTCATCTGTTTCCTGCACGCAGACACCTTGCTGCCGCCGGACGCGGTTACACTCATTTCAGAGACGCTCGCCGACGGGCGCACCGCTTGCGGGGGCTTCGTGTCGGTCATGCGCGGACCGGAGCGGACCCGCTGGCTCACCAGCGCTCATAATTTCATCAAGACCTATTACGCACCGCTGCTCTTCCGCCCGATCAGCTTCGTGAACGGCGCCCGCCTCTTGTTCGGCGATCAGGCCATGTTCTGTAGGGCCGACGACTTTCGCGCCGTCGGCGGCTTTAACATCGAACAAACCATCATGGAGGAGGCGGACTTCATGCTGCGGCTGGTGCGCGGCGGCCACGGCCGGGCCCGGCAAATCCATCGTCTCGTCCATTCGTCAGACCGGCGCGTCGCGAAGTGGGGCGGCTTGGCAGCTAATCTGCGCTACCTCGAAATCGGCGTTAAATGGGGGCTCGGCGCAGACCCCAAACGTCTCGCACGCCGGTACGAGGACGTGCGTTGAGGAGGAGACGGCCGACCTGTTCCCGCCCGCATTGGTGAGAGCGTTTGCGGAACACGCCGCCTATCCGCGACGGGCGAAGCCGACCACCACGGCGGCGATCGCCAGCAACAGGATCGCGCCCGCTTCAAACAGCGTATTCTCCGGCGCCATGTCTTTGCCCTGCAGCACGATCAGCCGGGCGAGCGCGGTGATGGCGATGAAGATCGGATACACAAACGGCGAGCCGGAGCCCGTGTAGAAAACCGCAATCATCCCGATGACTTCGAGGTAGAGAAACATCAGGAGCAGATCGGCGAGGCCCACCTCGCGCCTCTGGATCACCGTCCAAACCTCGGCGCCGGCGGCCGCCACCGTCATGATCGCGATTACGACAAGGACCGCGCGCTCGAGCGCATGGAAGGCCCGCTTCGCCTGGTCGCTATGGGCGTCGGTGGACGCCTCGGCTCCAGCCTCGCCGTCTCGTTTCCTGTCAACCGTTTCGCTAGATGGCGCCATGTCCAAGCGTCCCCGCATCCCTGCCCTCCGTATGACTTACGGGCGCAGGGCGGTCTGACAAGGGAGGTCGTCAAAGGCGGCGCGCCGACGACGTTTCGAGGCCCCAAGTCCGCTCACCCCGCCAATACGCCCGACACCTCCGCCGCATACCGGGCGGCCTTCGTCTCGCCAATTCCGGGCACAGCGCGCAGCGCCGCCTCGGAAGCCGGTTTCTCGACAGCGATCAAGGCAAGCGTCTTGTCGTGGAAGATGACATAAGGCGGCACGCCTTGGGTTTTCGCCGTCTCCAACCGCCACGCCCGCAGGCGCTCGAAGAGCTCTCGGTCGGCGGCGGACAGCGCTTCCACCAAGCTCGCCCCCGCACCGCCCTTGCCGGCCTTGCGAGGCGCGCGGCGTTTCGCCGGATCCTCTCGCAGAACCACTGTTCTTTCGCCGCGAAACAAGGCTTTGGCGTCGTCGGCATTCGGCGCGACGATCACCGGCCGCATGGCGTCGCCGCCTTCGGCGAGCAGGCCGGAAAAGAGAAGTTCGTCGAACACCGCATTCCAGCCCTGCTTCGACAGCCCCTCGCCCACGCCATAGGTGGAGAGCGACGAGAGATCCTCGTCGAAACCGTCCTTCGCTTCACCGCGCAGATGGACAATCAAGCGCCCGCGGCCAATGCGCTGACCGCAACGTAGAACGGCCGAGACCGCCATCTGCGCCCAGCGGGTCACGTCAAAGGCCGCGCCGGGCTCGCGGATGCACACATCGCAGACGCCGCAGGGCGCCGGGTCGGCCTCACCGAAATAGGCGCGTACCGAGGCGCGCCGGCATCGATCTCCATTGAAGAACGCAAAAAGCTGACGGGTCTTGGCGACCTGCACCTGCTTCACCTCGTCGGCCGCGTCGCCGTCATAGGTCCAACTCAGCGACCGGCGCATATCCGCCGGCCCGTAGAGCGCGACGCCCTCGGCCGGTTCGCCGTCTCGCCCCGCGCGGCCGACTTCCTGCCAGTAGGCCTCGATCGTCTTCGGCGGGTCGGCGTGGATGACGAAGCGCACGTCCGGCTTGTCCACGCCCATGCCGAAGGCGACCGTCGCGCACATGACCAGCCCCTCCTCCAACAGGAACCGCCGCTGGCGCGCGGCGCGGGTGTCGGCGTCCAATCCGGCGTGATAGGCGAGCGCCGGGCAGCCGGCCTTGCTCAGCGACTCGGCGATTTGCTCCGTGCCGTCGCGGGTGGAGACATAGACAATGCCGGAGAGGCCGCGCCGCGCCTTGACCAGAGAGACGACGCGGTCGGCGCGATTGCCAGCCTTCGGCTCAGCCGCGAGGGTCAAGTTCGGCCGATCAAAGCTTGCGACGTGGATCGCGGGATCGGTCAGTTGCAGCTGGGCGATGATATCTTCACGCGTGCGCTGGTCGGCCGTTGCGGTGACGGCGAGGCGCGGGACGTTCGGAAACATCTCCCGAAGTCGCCCCAAAGCCCTGTAATCGGGGCGGAAATCATGCCCCCATTGGCTCACGCAATGGGCCTCGTCGACGGCGATAAGCGAGAGGTCCAACCCCTGGAGCCGCCGGCCCAGCCCATTGGCGAGCGCTTCGGGGGAGACATAGAGCAAGTCCATCTCTCCGGCTTGGGCCTTCGCGAATGCGGCGTCGCGGTCTTCATAGCTCATCGAACTGTCGAGGCGTTCGGCCGCAACCCCGAGTTCCTTCAGCGCGTCGACCTGGTCGGCCATGAGGGCGATCAGGGGGCTCACCACAACGGCCACCCCGGAGCGCAATTGCGCCGGAATTTGATAGCAGAGCGATTTCCCGCCGCCCGTGGGCAGGATCGCGAGCACGTCGCGCCCGCCGAGAACGTCGCCGATCACGTCCTCCTGAAGCCCCCGAAACGCGGGATAGCCGTAGACGCGTTGCAGGAGGTCGCGGGCGGCGGGAAGGTCGAGCGGCGGCATAGGAGTGTGCTCGCCGGAGTCGGGGCGCGGGGGCAAGCTGGAGTATGACAGAGCGAGCGGATCCTGGCGGCCGCTTTGGGTCGGGGCGGCTCACTTCGGGCGGGAACGAGAATAAGACGTTAAACTAAGGTCTGCTTTGCAGTATATGAGACGTTAGCGTAAGGTAGAGCACGCCCGACTCAAAGTGCAATTTGTCATCTCGATCATAGCATCATTCATACAGCACAGTGCCGGCATCGACGATTTCTATATCATGCGCTTGGTCGAGATAGGCTTCGAAGTAGGGCTTATGGGATGCGCCGACGATTGAGAGCACGCGTCCTCCAGGCTCGGTAATCGCAGCCGTCATGATAAGTGAAGCCATGCGCATATTCCTGGCCTGCCAGCCCATCGTGTATCGACGACCGAACTGCTCGGGCTCGGCGTCATTCATGGTCAGTTTCCAATCGCACGCCATCTGCTGACGTTGATATTCCACGGTGTTCATTCGTCTATAGGCGCCAACGATATCGCCGCCAGTCACATCTGCTCTAGGGTCGTCGAAATGCGCCTGACACATATCCCCGCCCTTAGACCAAAGCTCTTCCACCCGAGCGCCATACGCTTCCCCGCCATCCTCTGAATCAATGAACGAGCCATGATCATCCGCATAAAAGAGGCGTTCGAGACCTACCCTTGCAGCAAGCCGGGCGGCAATTGAATTACTCTCGTTCACATCCAGGCTTTGCCTGTTCAGCATCTCCACTGATTTGGGTCCGAGGCCATCACCGACTATGCGTTCGCTCGTATCCAGTCGATGCCACTGCACCAAGGCCGAATATAGCTCTTCGCTTGCAATAAAGGCGGCGGCAAGCGAACGGCGCTGCGCAGCTGTCGGGGCTTTTGGCCAGTCTAGTAAGGCTTTGCCCGCCTGATAACTTCCTTCGGATGCGGATAAGCCAGACTCTTCGCGATATGGTGCGCCGTCAAAACAATAGCTATCGGCATAGCCACCATGTTCGCGCGGATAGTTGCGAACGCGATTGCAAATCATACCTGAGGTCTCTTCGATTGTGATAACGTCAGGGCCATAGATTTCCAATCGGTCCATCAGAGGATCCAGGTCCTCCAATGTGAGTTCCTCTTTATAGTTTCCCAGGTGTGCGGTTCCCAATACCATAACCTGTGTTGGCGCTACGGTTAGATCGGGATCGACGCCGCTAAAAACGATTGACTCATCTTGGCTGCAAGATGCCAGCGCCATTGTAATGGCAAGCGTTCCAAATATGGATTTCATCAAGTGCCCTTAATTGCGGTCGTCATCGATTTGCTTGGTTGAGAGACAGAATCTGCCTTCCTTATTGGGTGATAACGCTAGCATGCGCATTCCGCTGATCAATAAACAATTGCCGATAAACGGAAATATCGGGAACAATTAGGACTTCAAACAATTGAGGATGAAGTTCGACGCCCTATCCGCCCCCTGGCGCACCCGTCGCACACTCCCTCTGCTTCGTCGTCGAAGAGCGGTCCGGACCGGCC
>CAZQZC010000052.1:0-16996 GCA_964597685.1 uncultured Hyphomonadaceae bacterium
GCGCCGATGCGGTGATGCTGTCGGCGGAAACTGCGGTCGGTCGGCACCCCGCCACGGCCGTCGCGGTCATGGACCGGATCATCAAAGCTGCGGAAGGCGCGGAAGATTATCGCCGTTCCCTTGGGCAGTTCACCGGCGACGCATCGGCGAATACGGCCATGGACGTGGTCGCGCGTTCGGCCGAAGAGCTGGCCTCTGTTGAAGATGCGGTGGCCGTGGCGTTGCGCACGGGCGCGATCGATCGGCTCGCTTGTTTCGCAAAAGTACGCGGCGACCGGCCGATCCTTTACGGCTCGAAGGACGACCAGCGCTTGCGCCAGTCTCAACTCTATTGGGGCGTCCAGCCGCTGCGGCTCCCTGACAATTCGGATGGAGGCTGGCAGGAAGCCCTGATGGAGGCCGCCGGCCTGCATGGAACGGTCGCCTACGCCGCCTGGCGCGGTGAGGAGGGGGTCTCCGCCTGGGAAGTCGGGGTGGATAGCCGGAATCCGCCCTAAAGCCTCAAATGTTAAACCGTCTCCGGCTCCCGTGCGGGTTTGCGGTCTAACGGACTGCCATTCGTCAGCATTGCGGCGTCAGCCAAAACGACGGGCAAGGACCACGCCCCCGGCGCGGCGAGGTATCGCGGCTCCCAGGATGGGCCGAATTTCTCTTTGAACCGGCGAAGCCCGCGGAAATTGTAGAAGCGTTCGCCCCGCTCATAGATCATGCGGCCGAGCCGTTCGAACAGCGGCGCTTGATCTTCGGTGGCGAGGCCGGAGAGCGGCGCCATGGCGAGATCGAACTTCGCGTACCCTTGGGTTTTCGCCCACAGAATCAGCTCCACAAGCAAGAAGTCCATTGTGTTTGTGGGCGCGAAGTCGGGATCGAAGCGCATGAGGTCGATGCCCGCCCAACCTTTGTCCGGCGTCGTCCAAAGCGACCCGAACGCTGCGACCCGGCCGCCGATCTCGGCGATGCCTATCGGACAGCGGTCGAGGAAGTTCCGATCGAATCGGCCGAGGGAGAAGCGCTTCTCCTCGCCGCCGTTTTGGGCGAGCCAGGCGTCGGAGACGGGTTTCAACCGGTCGAGCTCCGACCGGGGATGCGGGGCGCTACATAGTTTGAACGTCGCGCCTTGGCGTTCCGCGAGTTTGCGCCGGCCCCGCCGGATCACCTCTCGCTTTCGACCGGACAATGAGAAGGTCTCAAGATCCAGGATCGCGTTCTCGCCTATTTTTTCGATGCGGAAGTCGAGGTCTATGAGATCGGGCAACAATTCCGGCGGCGCTGCATAAATTGCAGGCCTGAGCGCCAATCGCGCCGCCTCGTCCTTGAACGCTTGCAGGGCCGGCCGCCAAGCGGCGCGCTTGCCGACGGGCCCGCCCATGGAGATGAGGCTGCCGCCGGTTGCGGCCGCCATGACAAAGGCGCCGCCGTCAGGGGAGAGTGTGAAACTTTTGTCGCCCGTGAAGGCCAGCACCGATTCCGGACGGGCGTCTTCAGCGCCATGGAGAATGTCGGAGATTTTGGCCAGCTGGGCTTGATCGGGAACCGGCAGCGATGGGTGGGCGCGCGTCGCCACGAAGCTTGCAAATCCCAACAAGAGCACAAGGCCGCCAGCCAGCGCCACCGGTCGCCCGGCTTTTCCGAGGGCCGGATCAATCACCAGATCCCACCATTTCGCCTCGATGAACCCCTTCTGGTGTCCAGCCCACAGGGCGGCGCCCAGCGCGGCGAGCAAGACTGCGCCGCCCGCGATGAAAACCCAGCTCTGCGTGACGCGAAGCCCGCCGAGCGCGGAGCGGCGGAAGAATGCGCGGCGCGAGGCAAGCAGGAACACGGCGAGCGCCCCGCTCGCCAGCGCCTCGGCCAAATTCGGCTTCAAGAGCGTCGACAGCGCAAATCCATGCAGAGACAAGATAAGCGCGGCAATCCAGGCGGGTCGGATGCGTCGGCTGAGTCCGATCGAGACGGCCATCAGCGCCACGCCGGCCGCCGCCGCCAGTAGAACGGGCGCCTCGCCCAGCCCGCGGGCCAGAAGGCCGACAGCCTTGGTCTTGCCCGGCACGGCGGCGTCGAGAAGGCTGAGCGCGCCCGCGAAGAATGCGGCCATGCTCGCGATCATCGGGGCCCGGTTGAACAGGAACACCGCGCTGGTCGAGCGGGAAGCCGGCGCTTCGCTCATGGCGCCACGCCCGTCGGTTCGACCGCCGCGGCGCGCAGCGCCTCCATCTCGCGGATCGCCTTGGCGATGCGGTCAGCGCCTGCGCGGTTGAGCAGGGAGACATGGGTCTCCTCAGGCAGGCCCTCGGCGTAGCCATAGCCGGCGACCTCTCGAGCGCGGGCGGCGACGGCGGCGTTGGGTCCGCCGCCGGCCCGGGTGGAAAACACCGCCATGGGGATCGTCTCTGCGCGCACGTCCTGGAGATACGCGACGCCAAGGCCGGCCGCGCCCACTTCGGCCGCCGACGCCTTGTGGTGACGCAGCCAGGATATGGCGCGGCGCTTGTCCTTCAATTGCGCTTCCGGAAGGTCAAGTTCGTCGGGGACGAGCGACGAGACGGCGCGCGCGATCCCCAACCGGGCGCTGAAGGCGCCGACTTGCATGGCGCGCTTGTACAGACCGATCTGACGGCGGCCGCGTTCCGTGACGAAGGCTTGGGTGATGGCTGCGTCGACGAACACGAGGCCCGCCAATTCGTCGCGGTGCAGATTGGCGAAGGCGTGCAGCCGCACCCCCGCCATGGAATGCCCTACAAGATAGAAGGGCTCATCAACCCCAAGCGCGGCGACGAGGCGGCGCATATCGGCCACGTGCCAATCCGGGGCTGGGGCTTGGCCGTCCGGGACCGGATCGCTCCAGCCCATGCCGGCGCGATCATAGAGACAAACGCGGAACTGATCCTTCAACGCTTCGCGGACCCACCAGCCGTCGACATGGATGCCAAAAGCCCCCGCATCGTAGAGGACGAACGGTCCCTCGTTGGGGCCTGCGCAGGCGACGTGTAGCCGTCGGCCAGGCTCGACCTCCACCATTTCGAATGTCGGTTCAGCGCCCATGTCCAGGATATGGCCTCCGATAGCGAGAATCGCCGCCAGAGCGGCGGCGGTGAGGATCACAATACGGGCGATGCGCCCAACGGCTTTCAGGACGACCATCGTCACCCTCCCAGCGCGCGATGCACGTCGACACGGCGGCGCAGGGCGTTGTATCGGGCGGCGGCCTCCGCATCCTTGGCGTCGAGCGTCTGGCGCTGGACGTCGAGGAAATTGATCAAACTGTCGGCGCCGGCTTCATAGCGCGCTTCGGACAATTCTTGCGCCTTTTCAGCTGCTTCCAACGCGCGTCCGCGGATGACTGCTTCGTCGACTGAGCGCGCATAGGCCGTTAGCGCGGCGTCTGTTTCTGTAAGCGCTGAGACGATTGTCCGCTCAAACGCGACGAGCGCCGCGTCGGTTTCGGCCTCGGCGGCGGCGATGTTCGCGCGGATGGCCGGAATGTTGAAAAAGCCCCAACTTAGGTTCGGCCCGACGCCGTAGCCGAGCGCATTGCCGGCGGCGAGCCCGCCCGGCGACAGCGCGGATGTCGAGAGGTTTCCGTCCAGCGTCAGGCGCGGATAGAGGTCAGCGGTCGCCACGCCGATATTGGCGGTCAGCGCGGCAACCTCGCGCTCCGCGGCGCGCACGTCCGGCCGACGCCGCAGCAGAGCCGTCGGGTCGCCGGTGATCACAGGGCTTGGAGCGGCCACCGGCGCCCGGTCCCGAGGGGCGGCGAGATCGGGGTAGGCGGCCAAAAAGTCTGGAACCGTGCGACCGGTGAGCAGCGCCAGGGCGGACAAGGTCTCCGCCCTCGATGACTTCAATGTCTGAACACCGGCCCGCGTTTGCTCGACGAGCGTTGTTTGGAGATAAACATCGAGCTCGGCCGATTGGCCGTATCTATACAATTCCTGAGTGAGGCTGAGCACGCGTTCCTGGCTTTCGAGCGCATCCTCTGCGACGCCGATCCGAGCGTCGAATTCGCGCAAGGTCAGGTAAGCCGACGCCGTCTCGGCCGAGACGACGCGCAGGAGGTCGGCGCGGGCCGCCTCCAATCCGTCCAGCGTCGCGGCCGCCGCCTCGACCCCGCGTCGAATGCGCCCGAACAGGTCGATCTCCCAGGACGCATTCAGACCTGCGGAATATAGATTAATCGGATCTGCGCTGTCGAAGGGGCTGGGGCCGTCGGGGGCGTCGGCCGCCCCGCCAAAGCCGCCGAACGTCGCCGTCGGCGTCAATTGCCGCGTATAGCTGAGCGCTGCGCCGCCCGTCGGCAGGGCCGCCCGGCGCGCCTGGCTGACATTGGCGAGCGCGACGTCGATCCGGGCCGACGCCTCGGCGAGGTCAAAATTCCCCGTCGCCGCGTCTGCGACGAGCTGGGTCATGATCTCGTCGTCGAACGCCGACCACCAATCCGATCGTTCAATCGCCCCAGGCGCCAGCACGTCTTCGCCAGCTGCACGAAACGTCGATTGCACGCCCGCCAGATCGGGTTCTTGATAGTCCGGGCCGACGGTCACGCAGCCTGAAAGGACCGCTGACAGGCTGATACCGACGAAAACCGGGGTGCGAAACTCTTTGCGAGACGTCATTTTAACCCATCTAGCGCTATGTTGTTGCGCTGCACCTAACATGACGCGATCTAAATAAAGGCAAACCATGTCCGACGACCAGACAAATGCGTCCTACCCGAAACCGTCGGTGTTTTGGCTAGCGCCGGGCGCGGTGGCGCTCGCGGCTGGAGCGCTCATCATGGTGAGCGCCGAGGCGGGACCCGCAACCGGCGAGTCGACTGCGCCGCGAGACGCTTCGCCCTTGGTCGAGGTGGCGGCCGCCGAAGCCGCTCCGCGGTCCTATATCGTCTCGGCCCCGGGCCGCCTGCGCGCGCGCCAAGAGCTTGCTTTGGTCAGCGAAGTGTCCGGCAAGGTGACGACCATTCACCCAGAGCTTGAGATCGGCGGCCGGGTCGCCAAGGGCGATATTCTCGTGCGCCTCGATAGCGGAGATTTTGTCGCGGAACGCGAACGAGCCGCAGCGTCGCTCGCCACCGCAGAGGCCCGTCTCTCAGCGGCGACGTCGGAAAAGGCTCGTCAGGAGCAATTGGTCGCCATTGGCGCAACGCCTGAGGCCCTTGCCGAGCAGGCGATCGCGACATTCGAAGACGCCGTCGCCGCCGTCCGCCAAGCCGAAGCGCAATTGGCCCTCGCGGAGCGCGCGCTCGCCAAGACGCTGATCCGGGCGCCCTTCGACGCGATCGTCGTGTCCGAGATGGTTTCCATCGGCACCTATGTCTCGCCGGGCTTCGAATTCGCCCAATTGATGGATTCCGGTGCGGCGGAGCTGGTCGCCGGCCTGTCGCCGAACGACGTAGCCGGTGTGCGCGCCGCCTTCGATGCCGCCGAAGGCGAGTTGAGCGTCGTCGCTCGCCCGAACGAGGGGGCGGTCGGATCGGCGCCGTTGGATGGTTATCTCGATGATTTCTCGCCCATGATCGACGCCTTGTCGCGGACGGTGTCTGTCGTTGCGGTTTTTCCAGACGCCTTTTCAGAGGCGAACGAAGGCTTGGTGTTCGCCGACGATTTCATGACCCTGGAGATCAATACGCTGTCGTCCGAACCGCTCTGGCGCGTTCCTGAAGGGGCTGTGCGTCAGGATTCCTTTGTATGGGTGGTCGACGAGGATAGCCGCATGGAGCGCCGCGCGATACGCGTGCTTGAACGCGGCGACGGCTCCACGGTGATTACGTCGCCCGGCTCGCTCGACGGCGTCAGCGTGGTGGTCACGCCGCTCGCTGAGGAGAGCGATGGTCTTCGCATTCGCGTCGCCGACCGGAATTAGGGGGCGGGGGCGTGAAGGGACTGATCGAAGCCGCGCTCGCCAATCGCGTCGCATCCAATCTGTTCGCGATGTTCATCCTGTTCGCGGGATTCATTTCGGTTCAGGCGCTCAACGTGCGGATCTTCCCGCAAGTCGACCTGGAGGCGGTGTCGATCACCGTACCGTATCCGGGTGCGACGCCGCAGGAGATTGAAACCTCCGTCGTCCAGCCGCTGGAGGAGCGGCTGGAAGGCCTGGAAGGCGTCGATAAAATCACGAGCCTCGCCGCGCCGAACACCGCGAACGTCGTTGTAGATCTGGAGCCGAGCTCGAACGTCGGAGAGCTCTTGGACGAGATCAAGACAGAGGTTGATCGGATTACGGTCTTCCCCGAGGAGGCCGAAGAGCCGCAGATCGTCGAATTCGAGGTCGACGAACTCGCCGCTCAAATCGTGCTTTATGGCGATGTCGACACCGCGACGCTGAAAGCCGCTGCAGACCGCGTGCGCTCTGACATTGTCGACCAGCCGGAAGTCTCCTTCGCCGAGATCGGCGGCGCGCCGGAATACCTCATCGAGATTTCAGTCGACCAGGATACGCTGCAGGCCTATGGCCTATCGCTGACCGATATTTCCCGTGCGATATCAAGTGAGAGCCTCGATCTCTCGGGCGGCGAGATCGAAGATTCCACGCAGCGCTTGCTGGTGCGGTCCACGGGTGAGCGGCGTCGCGGCGCTGAGTTTGAAACCATCGTCGTGCGCTCGGGCGCGACGGGCACGCCGGTTCTTCTGGGCGATATCGCTACAGTGCGCGACGGCTTGGCGGAGAGCCCCGTTATCTCGACGTTCGAGGGTCAGCCGGCGACATATGTCTCCGTCTATCGTGTGGGCGACGAGAAACAGCTCGACGTCACCAACGCCGTCAACAGGTACCTGGACACCGACATCGCGGGCGCCCTGCCGGAGGGTGTAAGCGTCGAATTTTGGCGCGATGAATCCATCCTGCTGCGCGACCGGATCGACCTTCTATCGCGAAACGCTCTGTTGGGGCTCGCGCTGGTCGCCCTGCTTCTCTTGTCGTTCTTGGACCTGCGTATCGCGTTTTGGGTCGCCTTCGGCGTCGGCGTGTCGTTCGTTGGCGCGTTTGCGCTGATGCTGGTGTTTGGGATCACGATCAATCAGCTATCCCTGTTCGGCTTCATTCTGGCCATCGGGATCGTGGTCGACGATGCGATTGTGGTCGGGGAGAACATACACGGCGCATGGCGGTCGGGCGACAGCCCTATGGAAGCGGCGCGCCGCGGCGTCCTGCGCGTTTCCACGCCCGTGCTCTTCTCCGTGTCGACGACGATCGTCGCGTTCGTCCCGCTGCTCTTCGTGCCGGGCACGTTCGGCCAATTCCTCGGGCCCATTGCAGCGGTGGTGATTTTCGTCCTGCTCTTGTCGCTGTTTGAGAGCTTCTTCGTCTTGCCGCGGCATTTGTCGCACCTGGACAATAAGCCGCCGTCCTGGTGGTCGCCGCGCCGGATCGCCGACCCTTACAGGGACTTCGTCGCCGCGCGCCTGCGCGCTTTCCGAGACGGGCCGTTGCGCAAGGTCGTTACATTCTTCACCCTGCGCCCTCTGATGACGGTGTTGATCGCGTTCGGGATCTTCTTCTCATCCTTAAGCCTCGCCACCAGCGGGGCGGTGAAGTTTATCTTCTTCCCCGAAGTCGAAGGCGACTACGTCACCGCCGAACTCGAATTGTCGGAATCGGCGTCTGAAGTGCAGACCTTGCGTTTCGCGGAGCGGATCGCCGACGCCGCGCGCGACACCGCCGCCGACATGCCTGGCGGCGCGGACTCCCTTACCGGCGTTCTGCTGAGTCTCGGCGTCCCGTCCCAAAGCGATTTTTCGACCGCCGGGCCGAGCGGCGGCGCCGCGGCGAACAAGGCGTTCGTCGTCGCCCGCCTGGCGCCCCCGGAATCACGCCGGTACTCCGCCATTACGTTCGAAGACCGCTGGCGCGAACTAACGGGTGAAATCCCCGGCGCTCAGAAGCTGACCTTCTCCTCGGACCTCGTCAGTCCGACGGCCCCCATCCAGTTCGACATCAGCACCCGAAACGTTGAGGACACCCGCGCGGCGGTCGCGGATCTTCGCGCAGAGCTCGCCGGCCAAAACGGCGTGTTCGACATTCGCGACGATCGGTTTCGCACCACCGACGAGGTCCAGATCGAGGTCAAGCCCCTGGCGCGCTCCTATGGGATCACACAATCCGATCTCGCAGCAGAGGTTCGCGCGGCTTTTTTCGGCGCGGAGGCGGTTCGGGTTCAGCGCGACCGGGAAGAGATTGAAGCGCGCGTCCGCTTGCCGGTGGGCCAACGCGGCTCCCTCGATACGATCAAGGACCTGCGGATCCGCGTCGGCGACGGGTTTATACCGATCGAAAGTCTAGCCGAGCTGTCAATCGCTCCGGCGCCCGCAACCATTACGCGCGTGGATGGCCGCCGCGTCTACAAGCTGACGGCGGATGTCGACACCAAAGTCGCCACGCCAGGCGCGGCGTCGGCCTACATTCTCGACACAGTTGCGCCGCGCCTCGCTGAAACTTACGACGGGCTCGCTGTCCGCGTCGCAGGCGACCAGGAGGAGCAGGCCCAGGCCGGGCCTGCAATCGCGCGGAACTTCATGCTGGCGCTCGTCGTCATCTACTGCCTTCTGGCGTTGAATTTCCGATCGTACTCGCAGCCGCTCGTCGTCATGATGGCGATTCCCTTCGGGTTCGCCGGCGCAATTGTCGGCCATTGGATGCTGGGTTTGACGATGAGCCTCTTGTCCATGTTTGGCGTTATTGGGTTGAGCGGCGTCATCATTAACAACGCGCTTTTGATGATCGACTTCGTCAATGAGCGCTTGCAGAACGGCCAGGACGAGCGCACCGCCGTCATCGAGGCGACGCTCGACCGGTTCCGCGCGATCCTCCTCACATCGTTGACCACGTTCCTGGGTGTTACTCCGATCATTTTCGAGACAAGCGTCCAAGCGCAATTCCTTATCCCGACGGCGGTGTCGCTCGGGTTCGGCATCTTGATCGGAACAGCGATATTGATCCTGTTGATCCCTTCGCTGGGTGCGCTTCACCTGCGAATTTTCGGCCACCCGAATCAAGGGACTGTGCAGGGCGTTCAGCCTCAATTGGCGGAATAGGGCTGGGCTTGGCGGCGTCGTGGATTGGCTGGCTTGCGGCCTTGGCGTGCGCGGCGATGGCGGTCGCCTACATGCGCGCCCATGCTGAGACCGCCCGACACCGATTGACCGCCGCAAGCCTCTTCGCCGCTTTTCTGGCGTGGGGCGGCGCCTTCGCGCGCAACGATCTGTTGGCGTTCACGTTGGCGATGGCGGCGTTGCTCGTGGCGCTTGGCTGGATTGACGCGCGCACCTACCGGCTCCCCAATGCTCTAAACTTGGCGCTGGCCCTCTCGGGCATAGCGATGGTCGTCATTCACATGCCCGCAGAGGGGATCGACCACGCCCTCGGCGGTTTTGTCGGCTACGGCGCGCTGGTCGCGGTTGAGATCGCATATCGCCGGTTGCGCGGCGTAGACGGCCTCGGCCGCGGCGACGCCAAATTGTTTGGCGCGCTGGGGATTTGGACCGGTTGGCAGGGGCTGCCGCTGATCCTGCTCGGCGCGTCGGCGACCGGTATTGTCTTCGCCGCTGCGCTTGGCGTTCGCGCGGGCCGGTTTGACGGACGATTGGAGATCGCGTTCGGCCCGTTCCTTTGCCTGGCGGGCTTCGTTGTGTGGCTTTATGGCGCGCCTTTGATCAGCGTCTAGAGCCCTTTCATCTGAATTTGAGTCGGCTGATGGCCTCTCGGGTTCGTGCTGGCAAGGAGCATACCGCAGGGCGATGCGGGCGTCGGCCGAGGATTGCGACGCCGCCCTGGCGCAAAGGGCCAGTGCTCAGGCGGCTCAAATTCGGATGAAAGGGCTCTAATATCGCTGAAGGTTCATCGACAGATCGACGCCCACATCGCTGATATCGAACTGCGAGTCGACGAATTTCGGCTTCGCCAAGCGAAGTTTCGGGTCGTTCGACAGGCCAAACGGCTCTTTGGGGATGCCGATAAAGTTCTTGTCGATTTTCCGGTTGGCGTTCTGATCGTGGTAAATCGCCACCGCCAGCGGGCCCGCGTCGTCTACGCCGAGGCAAACGGTTTGAGGCGCATTGTTCGCCGGCACGCGGGCGCGCCGGATGCGACCCTCGTTTTCGAGAAAGTCTTTGGGTTCAGGGCCGAAGACTTCCACGGTCAGGATACCTCCGGCGACAATGTTTTCGACGGTGACGCGCACTTGGCGCGCTTCGGGGTCGCAGACGTCTGCGGCTTCGTCGGCCCGAATGTCCAATTGTTCAATTGGCGTGGGTCGGGTGTCGCCGGTCAAAACAGCGCTGGCGCCGTCGGCGGCGGACGACGTGAAACCGGAGCAAGCTCCAAGAAAGCTTAGTCCCCCGGCCGCGGCGATGGCCGGACGAACGTGCAGTGACTTCACTGGAATCATCGATTACTGACCCCTACTATCCTCAACAAACACATAAGAAATATGACCTTGGCGAGCGCAATTCCAGACCAAGTTTGCAGGCGACGCACATGCAGCGATTGAGCTATTACCTGGCGGCGCAGTGTTTTCAGGTGTTTATCGGCCTGTTGGCGCTTTCATTGACGATCTTGCTCTTGGAGCGGCTTCCGCACCTGTTCGAAGTTGTCGCCAACACGTCGGATCAATTGGCGGCGGCTGGATGGCTGATTCTCATGATCACGCCGAATCAGCTGTCTCTCGCCATGCCGTTGGCGTTCTTTCTCGCCGTATTGATCACGGTCGATCGCGTTAGCCGGTCCGGCGAATTGTCGGCGTGCTTGGCGGCGGGCGTGTCGCTTTTCGCCATTGTGCGGCCGTTTCTGATCATCGCGGCGCTTCTGTCGGTTTTGAACCTGTTTATCAGCGGCTTCGTTCAGCCCTTTGCGCGCTATGAGTATCGCAAGACGATCGACGCGGTGAAGCAACGCTCCATCGAAGCCGCATTCCAAGAAGGAAAGTTCGCCGCGGTCGGGGATCAAGTCGTCTGGACCGAAGATCGTATCGGAGGCTCGGGCGCGTTGGGGCGGGTTTTCATCTTCGAGGACGCGAAGGACGGCCGCGACGCTGTGCTGACAACCGCCCGACGAGGACGCGTTGAGCCTGGCGCGATCGAAGACGAAACGTTGGTGTCGCTGATTGACGGTCGCGCAATCAGCTTTTCGCCCAACCGCGACATTGTCGAACGTCTCTCCTTCGAACGCACGGATTGGAATGTCGGCTCGGCCGCGGAGGCGTTTCGAACGCGGGGCGACGGTTGGAAAGAGATGACGCTGGTTGAGCTTATCGACGGCGTAAGGCGCGGCCGCGTTATCGGCGGCACGGTGGCCGAGGCTGATGCGGTGGCCAATGCACACCTCGGACGGGCCGTTCTCATGCTGCTTCTGCCGTTCGTCGCCTTGCCGATGGGGCTCGGTTACGGACGAACCTTCTCGTCGGCGGGCGTTGGGGTCGGGATCGCCTTTCTCGTTTTCCTTCAGAAATCACTCGAAAGCGGCCAGGCGGTTGCATCCTCGGGCGCGATTCCCGGCTGGGCGGGAACCTGGCCGGTGGCCGGATTGGTTTTGGCGCTTGGGGCGTGGCTGTTCCTGCGAAATGCGCTGACGGTCGCGAGCCCGCCGCTGGCGGCGCTGTCGTCGCAGATATCTGGAGTTGTCAAGCGCCTGGGTTCGATCGGCGCAAGGCCGCAAAAGGCGTGACGCGTCGCGCTTTACATGCGCGCTTGATCACTTACATGCAGCGAGCGCGGCTGCTCCACGGGCGCCGCTGCGCAATTGGCGCGCGTCCAGGACAGTGTGCGAGGGGTTCTACATGATCCACGAACGAGATCTGCGGATCGCGCTCTTTTCCGGCAATTACAATTATCAGACCGACGGTGCGAACAAGGCTCTGAACCGGCTTGTGCGCTATATGGAAGGCCAAGGCGCGGAGATGCTGGTCTTCTCGCCGACCAAGAAAACGCCAGCGTTCGAGCCTGCCGGAACGCTGATCTCCGTGCCGTCGTTTCCGTTTCCGGGACGCGCGGATTATCTGGTCGGCCTGCCGCTTCGCGAGAGCCATAAGCGCATGGTCCGCGACTTTCAGCCGAATCTCTTCCATTTCTCCGCCCCGGACATTCTCGGCCACTCCGCGCTTAAGCTGAGCCAGCAAATGGGCGTGCCGGGCGTGGCCTCGTTTCACACCCGGTTCGACACCTATTTCCGCTATTACGGCATCGGCTTCGTGGAGCGCTGGGTTCGAAGCGGCATGACGAAGTTCTACGCCCAGTGCGAGCACGTCTACTTGCCGTCGGACTCCATCGCCGAGGTCATGCGCGAGGAAGGGATTTTGGGCGACAATATCCGCACGTGGAGCCGGGGCGTGGAGACGGATCTCTTCAACCCGCAGCGCCGCGACATGGCTTGGCGGCGCAGCCTGGGCTTCACCGATACGGATATCGTCGTTTCCTTTGTCGGCCGCCTGGTCAAGGAAAAGGGCCTCGGGCGTTATGCGCGCGCCGTTCACGCCCTCGTGAAGTCCGGCGCGCCGGTCAAAGCGCTGATCGTCGGCGACGGCTTGGAGCGCGAAACGGCGGTCAAGCTTTTGCCCGACGCGGTTCTGACCGGGCACCTCAGCGGGCCGGACCTTGCGCGCGCCTACGCCTCCTCGGACATCTACTTCAATCCCAGCATTACGGAGACGTTCGGCAACGTCACCCTGGAAGCCATGGCGTCTAATGTGGCGACCGTCTGCATGAACTCCACCGGCGCGCGCTCGCTCATCACCAACGGCGAAACGGGCGTTATGCTCGAATCCGACGCAGACGATCCCTGGTTCGAAACGTTCAGCCGGCTTGTAGGCGACCACGAATATCGGCAGCGCCTGGCCAATGCAGGGTATCAGCGCAGCAAGCTCTACGCCTGGGATGCGGTGATGCGGGTTTTGTTGGATCAATATCTGGAAGTTGTGAACGGTCCGTCGGCTGAGTTGAAGTCGGCGGCTTGAAAGCGTCAGGGCTCGATTGCCCGTGGACGACCATCCGACTAGGTTCCCCGCGCATTCAGGCTGGAGCGAAATCATGCATTGCCGCGCGCGCGACGTCAGACCGAATTGCGGCGCATGAACCTCAGCCGGCTGACATGGATCGAGGCGCTGTTGTGGCGCTGGATAGCGTTTACGCAACGCTTCGCGAGCGGCGTTGCATTCGCGACGATCGCCCTCGCGATCGCCGGCGCTACGCTCGCCGCAACGACGCTGGGGGTCGATTCAGACACCACCCGCATGGTCTCCTCTAAACTGGAGTTTCGTCGCGCCCAGCTTGATTACCGGGACGCATTCCCAAACCTGGAAAATCTGGTCGTTCTCGTGGTGCGCGGGCGCAGCGCCGATGAAGCGGATGCGTTCGTAAAAGACATCGTTCCGCGCCTGCGTGCGCGGGAGGACGCCATAGAAGACGTCTACGCGGCCGCCGCCGAACCCTTCTTCGACCGCAATGGCCTGTTGTTTCTGAACTCGGCTGAACTCGATCGCGTTCTCGGGGACCTGTCGCGGGCGGCGCCCTTTGTTCGCCGGCTGGGGCCGGACCCCACACTCGGCGACCTCCTGTCGACGCTCGCCGATGCGGAGGAGAATAGCGGCCAGGCCGACATCCCCGTCGAGCGCTTGGGACGGGTGTATTCGGAGCTCTCGCGAACGATCTCGGCGCGGTTGGACGGTGCGCCGTTCCCGCTGTCCTGGCGGCGTATGATGGCATCTTCGGATCAGCCGGAAGCGCTGCACCAGCGCATTGTCTCCATCCAGCCGCGCCTCGACACGACTGGGCTCAGCCCGAGCCGCGCCGCCGTTCGAGCGGTGCGGGAGGAGGCTGAAGCGCTCAATGCGGGCGCGGAACGGTTCGAGGTCGAAATCGCGATCACCGGCGACGCCGCGCTCAGGACAGAAGAGCTGCAGAGCGTGTCACGCGGAATCGGGTTGTCCTTCGCCGCCTCGTTCGTGCTCGTCGCTCTATTGCTGAGTTTCGCATTGCGTTCGCCGGCGTTGATCGGCGTCGCTCTGGTCTCGTTGATCGTGTCGATCTGCATCACCGGCGGCGTCGCCGCCATCTTCTTCGACGCGCTCAATCTGGTTTCTGTCGCCTTCACCGTCTTGATGGTTGGGTTAGGCGTCGATTTCGCCATCCACATCGGCCTTCACGTACAAGAGGCGCGTGGAATGGGCGTTGGCGTGCGCGGCGCGCTCTACCGCACGGATCGCGATATCGGCTCCGCGCTCGCGCTGGCTGCGGTGACGTCGGCGATCGCATTCTTCGCGTTTGCGCCGACGGCCTTTGTCGGCATGCGCCAGCTCGGGATCATATCGGGCGTCGGCGTGGCGATCGCATTCGCCGTGGCCATATCGCTGCTGCCCGCGGCGTTCAAATTGTTCCCCAATGCGCGCGCGCGATCGCCCGCCAGGGGGGGCGTTATGGGCCGCGACCGGTTCGACCGCGTCCGCAACATCTTGGCGATTGCAGTGCTGACGGCGGGAGCGCTCTCATTGCTGCTCATGCCGCAGGTCAGATTTGACGCCGACCCAATGGCGTTGCGCGATCCGAACGCGCCGGCCGTCAGGTCCTTCGACCTCTTGTTCGACGATCCAGACACGCAGCCCTTTACGCTGTCGATCCTTGAAGCCGATGCGGACAGAGCCGCGACCCTGTCCGACGAACTCGCCGAGCTTCAGACGGTCCGTCGGGTCGTCACGCTGAACAGTTTCGTTCCCAAGGACCAAGATGAGAAACTCGACGCGATTTCCTTTGGTCTCTTGGGGCTTAGCCTGTCGTTTGGGCCGTCGAACGCCGACGGACCGACTTTGGCGGCGAGCCTCGACCGGTTGCTGATTGAACTGACAGAGTCCAACACGCCAGGCGCCGAAGCCTTGGGCGCGGCGCTGTTCCGGTTGAAGGCCGCCTCCTCAGACCGATGGGCGGCCGCTGAGCGCGATGTGTTCGCCTTTTGGCCAGAACAATATGCGCTCCTTCAGGCCCAAACCCAGGCCGACGTCGTGACAGAGGAGGCCATTCCTGAGGGGCTCGTCGATCGTTTCGTCGCGCCCGATGGTCGGCTGCGCATTCAGATCGATCCAAGCGTAGACCTGCGCGATCCGAAGGCTCTGGAGCGCTTCGTTGAGGAGGTCAGGACGGTCGACCAGAGGGCGGCCGGCGGCGCGCGCAGCGTCTTGGAATCTGGCCATGTAATTTCCGAAGCGATGCTTCAGGCTGGCGCGCTCGCCTTCGCCGTCGTGACCGTGATCCTGTTCTGGATCCTCGGCGACGCGGTGCTCGTCGCCGTGATCTTGTTCTGTCTGATGCTGGCCGGCGTGCTGACGGGTGCGGCGGGCGTGCTCCTGTCGACGCCGTTCAACTTCGCCAACGTCATCGTGGTGCCTCTGCTGATCGGCTTGGGCGCTGACAGCGGCATTCATTTGGGCCTGCGCGCCCGCCGCAGCGCCGCGGCCGCCGACGTCTACGCCACTGCGACGCCAAGGGCGGTGGTTTACAGCGCTTTGACGACGATCGCGTCGTTCGGCACGCTCGCCTTTTCCGACCATCGCGGGGTCGCCAGCATGGGCGTTTTGCTGACAGTGGCGATCGCTTGCACGCTCGTTTCAACGACAATTGTTCAGCCGTGGGTCCTGGAACGGCTTGGACGCGGCCAGAATCAGCCATAATCCATTCATGCCCGGTTGCGGGCGTCTATGCTCATACTCTCGCCTGATTTTGGCGCCATTCGCCACGTCTTTAGACTCTAGAAGGGGCTCTGAATGTCGAACCTATCACCCATCGCTGCAGCGCTGCTGCTCGGTGTTTCTATCATGTCTCCGCTGACCCAAGCGGTCCCTGCGGCCGCCGCCGACACGGTTCAGGCGCAGACCTCGGGCGATCCCGAGACCTTTGTCCGCGCCTTGGTGACGGACCTTGCAGATCTCGCAGAAACCAGCGCCAGCGCCGCATCCGACCGCGAGACCGGCATGCAGGCCATTCTCTCCGGCGGAATCGACGTCGATCGCATGCGTCGTTTCGTTCTATCGTCCGACAACCGCTCCGGCGCCAGCGAGGCCGAAATCGCGCGCTATGACGAATTGTTCGGCAATTACATCATCGCCGTGTTCGCCGACCAGATCGATGATCTCGTCTCGCGCCGCATCGAAGTGCGCGAAGTGGTGACAGTCAAGGACGGCGACTTCGTCGTTCGTTCGAACATCGTCTCCCGCACCGGTGCGGACAAAGCCGACGTCGATTGGCGGGTCCTCGACCGCGACGGCAAGCTGCGTTTGGTTGACGTGATGGTCAACGGCTCCTCATTCAATGTCGAGCGTCGCGCGCAATTCACGGCCCTTATCGAAAAGGACGGTTTCGCCGCTCTTCTGAAGCACATGGAAGACCAGCTGGTCTGAGCGATCCACGAATTGGGCGCCCGATCGGAGAGATTGGGCGCCGCTGCGGTGCGATCAGACAGCGTTGCGGAGCGATGTTGTTGGATAAGCGAGGGGACAAGCGCAAGCCTGTCCCCTTTTTAGTTCAACGCAGAATAAGTCGCGCCGGCTTCCGCGAAATAGCGTGTCCAGAACGCCTTCACGTCTGCGATCGGGAGGTCGTATTCCTGGCGCGGAACGATCCGTGCGACGACGTCGACATTGGCCATTCCGGGCCGCTCGTCTGCGAGACGGGTCTCTGCGAAAGCTTCGAGGTCTGCACCTGATTTGTAGAATGAAAACAAGGTGGAATTCTGCATCAGGTCGGAGACGAGCACCATCCGCCGGGCCTTGACCGATGTCTGAAAATCCGCGCGGTCCATGATCGCGAAGATCGTTTCACCAAGTGGGGAGGCCGGGGCTTCCGCGTCTGTCAGGGCAAGTTCCACCTGCGTTTTGAGCGGTTCGTAAAACCCGGTCCGCCAGCGATGTTCGATCATGCGCGGATTCTGGAACACCGGATTGGCGTCGTCTGGGCTGCCCGGCGAGCAAGACGCATTGATTTCAAGGGGTTCATAGGGTCTTTCCGCATTCGGCGCCACGACAGTC
>CAZQZC010000053.1:0-16463 GCA_964597685.1 uncultured Hyphomonadaceae bacterium
CCCCATGGGCGGCTTCGGCCACGCCTGAGAGGTCGGTTACGGTTCCGAACACATTCGGGCTCTGACCGATCACGCAGGCTGTCGCGCCGTCGACGGCGACAGCGAGCTCCCCTTCCCTGTCGATCGCGGGCGGCAACTGGACCACCTCGATCCCTTGCGCTTCGCACAAGGTGCGCGTGGCGGCGGCGTAATGGGGATGCAGCCCGCCGGAGAGGACAACCTTCCGCCGGCGCGTGACTCGACAAGCCATCAGCGCAGCCTCGGCGCACGAGGTCGAGCCGTCGTACATGGAGGCGTTCGCCACATCCATGGCGGTCAGCGCCGCGACCTGGGTTTGGAACTCGAACAGGGTTTGCAGCGTGCCCTGCGCGATCTCTGGCTGGTAGGGCGTGTAGGTGGTGAGGAATTCAGAGCGCTGAATGATGTGGTCCACCGTCGCCGGCACATGGTGCTTGTAAGCGCCGCAACCAACGAAGAACGGCCCGTCTGAGGCCGTGCGGTTCTTCGCAGCCAGCTTTGAGAGGCGGCGCTCCACCGCCATCTCGCCTTGGTGGTTCGGCAGGCCGGAGATCGGACCGTCAAGCCGGGCGCCTTCTGGCACATCCTCGTAGAAAGCGTCGACGTTGGCCGCGCCGATCGTGCGCAGCATCGCTTGGCGATCGTCAGGCGTGAGGGGGAGATATCTCATCAGGCAGTCTCCGTGCTGGAGGTGAGGAGCAGATAGGAAAATGCGGCAATGGCAGGCAGGAAGTGGATAAACGCCAGAAGCCAAAACGGAGCACGGATGATCATCGAGCGCTCCGTTCGTGTCTCATTTCGCCAGACAGCTTGCGGTCGGTCGCCGATGTTGAGGCGGCAAGCCCTCGTTCGACGCCCTCTGCGTCGCTGGCAGACTTGTTCTGGCTCAACTTGCGCACGAAGGTGAGTTCGTCGAGGCAGAGATCGAACCCGACAATGGCGGCCGACAAACGGTCGATGTAATCGTCCGGCGCGTCGGATACGGCCCACGGCGCGTCTCGTCGCTGCTCCATCCGGTCCGTCAGCACCTCGATATACCGTCGCATCCGGGCGGGATCCGGCTCAAAAGTCAGCTGGCCACGCACTTCGACCGCCGTGTAATTCCAGGTCGGCACGACCCGGCCGTGCTCGGCTTTTGAAGGATAAAGCGACGCCGACACATAGGCGTCGACCCCCTTGAATACGGCCGTGGCTTGAAGCGAGGTCCCCTCCGCTTCGCTCCAGAAACGGTTTGTGCGCGCCACATGCCCAACGAGCTTGCGCGGTGCTGTGTCGGAACCGGCTTTCAAAACGAGTGGGGCCAGGGCCGCGACGGGACCGTCCGTCCCGTTCCTGACCACCACGGCAAAAGGATTGGCCTCGACAAAGGCCAGAGCCTGAGCCGTGTCATCGGCGCGGAAGGCGGGCGATGGGTGCATCCGCCCTACAGACCCTCGCAGAACGCCGCATACGCTTCGCCATCCATCAGCCCGTCCAGCTCCGACGGGTCGGACAGTTTCAGCTTGCAGAACCAGGCCGCGCCCTCCGGGTCTTCGTTGATAAGGAAGGCCTTTTCCGCATCGTCGAGATCGTCGTTGCGCGCGACAACTTCGCCGGAGACCGGCGCGTATATGTCGGAGGCGGCCTTCACGCTCTCGACCACGGCGAGATCGTCGCCCTTCTTTACGGCCCGGCCCAATTCCGGCGGCTCGGCGAACACGACGTCGCCCAATTGCTCGGCGGCGTATCTGGTGATCCCGACGGTCCCGACATCGCCGTCGACTTGTATCCATTCGTGGTCTTCTGTGTATTTGCGGGTCATGTCCTCGCCCCTTCAGCGTTTGTAGTTCGGCGCCACAAAGGGCAGCGCGCAGATCTCGGCCGGCCGGGCCTTGCCGCGAATCATCAGCTCAATCGGTGTTCCAGGCGCGGCCAAATCGGCGCGCACATAGCCCATGGCGACGGGCTTCCCGACACTCGGCCCAAAGCCGCCCGAGGTGATCACGCCGACAGGTTCGCCGTCCTTGTGGATCTCCACACCCTCGCGGGCGGGCGCGCCGCTGAGTGGCTGGATCCCGACGCGCTTTTCCGCCGGGCCGCCCTCGAGCGCGTTCAGGATGCGGGCGGCGCCGGGGAAATCGGCGCGCTGGCGGCGGGATTTCTGGATCACCCAGGCGAGGTCGGCTTCCACCGGATCGCGACTCGGATCGAGGTCGTGGCCGTACAGACAGAGCCCGGCCTCCAGGCGAAGGCTGTCGCGCGCGCCGAGGCCGATGGGTTTCACGCGCGCGTCCTGCTGCTGCTCGCCCTGATGTTCGCGCCTCGGCTCGGCGAAGATGAGGACTTCAAATCCGTCCTCGCCGGTATAGCCGCCCCGCATCACAGCGCAGCGATGCTCGCCGCGCCAAGACATGCGCCGACTGTGCATGAACCGCAGGTCCTCGCAGCCTGGGAAATGCGGCGCGAGGACGGCCTCGGCGTCGGGTCCTTGCAGCGCGAAGAGAATGCGGTCGTCGGCGCGTGTCAGCACGACGTCGTCGCCAAGCTTGTCTTCGAACAGCGCCCAGTCCTGCGCCTTCATCGCGCCATTGACGACGACGCCGAGCATGCCCTGGCGATCCTCAACCTCGGGCCGGGTGATGATGAGATCGTCGAGGATCCCGCCCGCGTCGTTGAGCAGCACGGAGAGCCGCGCTTGACCCGGCTTCAGCGTTGCGATGGCGGAGGGGACGAGCTGTTCGATCCGCGCGGCGATCCGCGCATGCGCGTCCGGCCCGCCAAGACCCTCGCGCAGGGACAGGAAGCACGGGCCCATATGGCTGACATCGAACAGGCCGGCATGGGCGCGCGTCCAGAGATGCTCCGCCTTCACGCCGTCGGGAAACTGCACCGGCATGTCATAGCCCGCGAACGGGACCATCTGCCCTCCATGGGCGACATGCAGATCGAAGAGCGGCGTGCGCTTTAGCGTGGCGGTCGGCGTATCGGCCAAGGGCGGTGCCGCGCAGTGACGGCTCCGGGCCCTGTCGGACCGGTGGAACCGCCCCCGCTGTCTCGGCGCCTGAGAGATTCCACCAGGACCTCTGCCCGGGCTTGCTCCTTCGGCGAGGCTACAACGCGCATGCGTCCGCCTCTTTCCAGCGTGTTGACCTGCTCCCCGGTCCTTTTGCCTGAGCGTTTCCGGGGCGGTTGCGCCTTCGGCCCTGACCATGGTCAGCGTCTCCCGGGGGCGGGGAAACTGAGATTTAGCTAGACCGACTCAGATCAGCCGGCAAGATCTCAAAATCTTGCCCAGACCTGAAAAGTCGTCGCTGGCGCAGAAACGGTCTGGGCGCCTGGTTTGAGGGCGCCGTCCAGACCATCAGGATCAATGCGCGCGCCGTCCGCCACCAGCCGCCAATCGCCGTCGGGCAGATCCACGCGGATCTCGCCGTCATCCTCACCCATGTTCACCGCGACAAGCACATCGCCACCGACCAGATATGCAAGCAAGCGCTCATCCTCGGGCGTGAAAAAGCGGACATGGTCGTCCGCCGGAGACACAACACGAAAGACCGCGCCCCGCGGGCTTAGGCGCAGGGCGATCAGCCCCTTCCACCACGCCTCCATGGCGGCCACGTCCCGGCCGGGCTCAGCGCCGCCGAGATCGTCCCAGACGAATTGGTTCGGCGCGCGGAGATTGTAGGTGTCGTCGCGGCCCTTGAAGTGGATCTCCGCGAAATCGGTCTCCACCACGCTTTCGCCGATCGGCGCGAGCCCCTTGGATCGCAGCATCTCCGAACCGCCATGGATTACAACGGGCCCGAGCGAGGTGAGCAACAATCCAGCTGCAATTCGGTATTCGGCTTCATCGACGCCGTTCAGCCCATTCCAAGACGATGTCGCGAACCGGTCGGCGAGCGTCCAATTGTCGTGAATGTCGAGGTAGTTGATCCCGCGGCGCGTATCGCCAGCCTCTTCGGCGAAATTGTTCGCGATCGCCGCCATGACCTCGGCGCGTTGTCCAGCGTTTCCGCCCGCGTAGCCGCGATCGACCGCCTTGTCCTCAAGCCGAAACGGCGAGCCGGCGAACGCATTACGCGTCTCATCCTGGAAAAAGGTGATCGGCGCGTCTTCCTTGTACCAATCCCAATCGGGATTGGCCGCGACCACCGGATCGGAGACGTCGATCCACGGCTCGCCATAGAGGATGATGTCGTCCGGCAGGGCGGCGCGCAGCTTGACCAAAGTCTGCTCGTCGATCTGGCCGGCGAGGTCTATGCGGAACCCGTCGATCCCGAACTCCCCAACGAGGGAAAGGCATTGGTCGATCAGCCAACGCTGAACCATGGGCCGGTCCTCGGTCTTCACCTCGTTGCCGAAGGGGCCGATATGGGCGACGTCGTCGTCCGTGCGGTAGTAGTACGCCTTGTCGAGGACGTTGAAGTTTAAGAGCCGCTCCCGCCCATCCATGTTCTCGCCGGTGTGGTTGGGCGCCAGATCGACGATCACCGCAATTCCCCGATCGTGAAAGGCCTGGACGAGGTCGCGAAATTGATCCCGCTCGGCGCCAGGCTCGGACTCTTTCGACCGAAATTTACCCTCAATCGCGAAGGCGTGGGTGGTGCGGTAGCCCCATTGGTAATTCTCGTCGCCTACCCCCTGCCCGTTCGCCGCTGGATCGTCGCCGAAGCGCGCGCGCCAGTCGGCGTCTGGATGGTGAAGGTATTCCTGCACCGGCATGAGGTGGACGACGTTGATCCCAAGCTCGACGAGATGGTCAAACCCCACCGCCTCGCCAGCCCCGTTCGTCAGGCCCATCCGCGCCATGGCCGGCAAGGTCCCGCGCTCGGAGGCGTCGACGGGCAAGCGATCGGTGAAATCCTGGACGTGGACCTCATAGGCCACGACGTCCTCCATGGCCGGGCGGCCGCCTCGGAGAGGTCGGGCCGGCGCCGTCGGCCGCCAAACACGCGCTTTGCCAGTGGCTTCGTCGTAAACCCTTGCATAGGGGTCCGAGATGTGGACCGGGTCGGTCTCGTAATATCGGTTCCCCGGATCCGCAGGCCCGCGGATTGTGAAATCGTACCAGGCTCCGTGCAGATCGCCCGGGCGTTCAGCCTCCCACACGCCGTCTGAGTCTTTTATGAGAGCAACGGTTTCGTAGGCCGCCTCCGGCTCCGCATCGGCGGTTTCGTATAGGTGCAGTCGCACGCCCGTCGCGCGCGGGGCGAAGATCCGGAATGTTGTCGCCGCGCCCCTGTCAACGACCTCCGCGCCGAGCGATTTGTGGGAGTAAAGATCGCGAAACCAACCGTCGAAGCGCACGCGGGTGCGCTCGCCGCCAGCGTCCAGATGATGAACGCGTGTGATGTCCAAGTCTTCCGAGGGAATGATCAAGACGTCCTCCGCCGTCCGCGGAAGAATCTGCGCGACGCCAATCTCCGACCCGTCGGCGCGGGTCAGGCGAAATGCTCCTGTGTGAAGCGGTCGTCCCGGCGCGCGCTGGGCCACGATCGCGCCGGACGGCAAGATCTCGGCCCGGAACGGAAGGCTCCCGCGATCGGGCGCGTCTATGGCGCTTGAGGCTGGGACTTCCGCACGATCCGGATGCGTCGCGCACGCCGTAAGAGCCCACACGATCGCCACGCTCGCGACCAAACTTCTCACCATCGCGCCCTCCGAGATGTCTAGCGCTGTCAGGCTCGTCGCGGTCAAGCCCGTTTGGAAGGCGGAAACGCCTACATCCGCTCCGGCGCGTCGACGCCCAAAATCCCCAATCCCGCCTCCAGCTGGCGCAATGTCGCTTCGGCCAGCGCCAAGCGGGACGCGCGCGTTTCCGCCTCGGTCGCGGTGGCGATGGGGCATTCCGTGTAGAAGGCGCTAAACGCCTGGGCGAGGCCATAGACGTGCTCGCAAAGTATGTGCGGCATGCGTTTCTCGCGAGACTGCAGCAGGGCGTTCGCGAAACCATCGAGGGCCAGAACAAGGTCACGTTCCGGCTGTTCTGTGATCTTGATCGAGCCCGCTTCAAGTCCATCGCCGGCCGCTCGCCGCAAGATCGATTTGATCCGCACCACGGCGTACAAGAGGTACGGGCCGGTCTTGCCCTCAAAGCTTGTGAAGCGGTCGAGGTCGAAGACGTAATTGGTGGTGCGCGTATTCATGAGGTCGGCGAAGCGCAGGGCGGCGCGCGCGACCTTAGCCGCGACGTCGGCGCGTTCGTCCGCGCCCATATCCTCGGGCAGCCGGCCGGCGGCGTCGATCTTGATCTCCGCTTCTTTGACGGCCATGGCGTTGAGATCCGCCAATCTCAGCACCCCGCCCTCTCGGGTCTTAAACGGTTTGCCGTCGGGCCCGTTCACCGTGCCAAAGCCGATATGCTCAAGTTTGGACTCAGGGTAGACGCCCGCCTTATCCACCGCGCGGAACACCTGCTCGAAGTGCAGCGCTTGGCGCTGGTCGACGACGTAGATCATACGATCGGGACCAATTTGAGCGACGCGATCGACGATCGTTGCGATGTCTGTCGCGTGATAGCCGCTGGCGCCATGTGACGAGGTGAAGATGACCGGCGGCATCTCCTTCTTGTCGTCTTCGCGGTCGACCCGGACAATTAACGCGCCGTCGTCCCGTTCGGCGACGCCGCGCGCAGTGAAATCCTCGGCGATGCCCGGGATCAGCGGATCGACGTCGCTTTCGCCCTTCCAGAGATCGAAGGAGACACCGAGAAAGCCATAGTCGAGCTTGAGCGCTTCGATCGACACCTCGATGAAATGCCGAAGCAGAGCCCGGTAGCCCGCGTGTCCGGCCTGCATCGTCGCCACCGCCGCCTGGGATCGGGCGTTGCGGGCGGGATCAGCCTTCGCTTTGGCGGTCGCCTGGGGATATAGCCGGGCCAAATCGTCGATCGTCACGGGGCTGTCAGCGGGAAACGGTCCGCCGCTCTCTTGGAAATACGGCAGATCGGGACGTTCGTCTTCGAGCTCGGTGATCAGGTGCCCCATCTGAAGCCCCCAATCGCCGAGATGGGCGTCGGAGACCACCTCGTCGCCGAGGAAACGAAACAGCCGCTGCAGGGTGTCGCCGATCACCGCCGATCGCAAATGGCCGACATGCATGGGCTTGGCGACGTTCGGGCCGCCGAAATCGACGACGATCTTCTGGGGATCGGGGGCCGCTCCGCCGCCGGCCTTCGAATCGGTGCGAATCTCTTCAGCCCGCGCGCCCAAAGCAGCGTCTGCGACGTGAATGTTGAGAAATCCCGGACCGGCGACGTCCACCCGCGAGATGAGGTCATGGCCATCGAGGCGCTGGACGAGTTCAGCTGCGATCTCGCGCGGATTGCGGCCGGCTTGTTTGGCCGCCGCCATGGCGCCGTTGCACTGGAAATCGGCCAGCTCCGGCTTGTTCGAACGCACGACCCTGCCGTGCTTGCGTTCCAAACCCATGGCGTCGAACGCGTCTTCGACGGCCGCGCCCAGCCGCCCCGCCAGATCGGTCATATCGACCTCCAGTACTAAGAATCGTCAGCCGTCGGACCCGCATCGAGGCGAAAGCGCGAACCAGTGCGATTGAAGGCGATTTGGTCTTCAGTCAGATCGAACCCGACCAGCACCTCGAAATTCGCGCCAGACACCGTTTCATCGGCGCGCGGAATGATGATGCGCTGCACCTCGGCGGTCGCGGCGTCGACCAAACCGTCGTCGAATCGCGCCTCGACAGCGAAAACCTGTTTCGAGAGCACCTTCCCGCTGCGCCGCGTCACGGCGACGAAATAAGGGTAGACATGGCGATTGGCGACGCCCTTCTCGCCCTTGCCGAAGGCGAATTTGATCTCGACCTCCGCCAACAGCGGATCATCGCCGACATAGCGGCAGAACAAATCCACGCCGACGATCTCGCCGGAATAGGCGATGTTGCGAAATGTCGATGTTTCGCCATCGAATTCTACGATTCGCGCGGCGTCATAGATCGCGCCGACCGGCGGGCATGGCCCCGCGTTGCGGCGGCTGTCCAACGCGCCCGTTACGCCAGAGCCTCCACATGAGGCGAGGCTGAACAAAGCGGCGCAAGTAAGAATGGTGCGCATGTGACGAAACGCCTCCGGAACCCAAACATTGAAGAAAGCGGGATATATCATCAATTTGCTTACCGGCGGCGTGCTATAGACGCAACGCTGTCCAAGCAGGAGCGACGATGACTGTTCACCGCCCTTCCCTGCACGTTGTGCTCGCCGCGCCACGAGGCTTTTGCGCGGGCGTCGACCGGGCGATCCAAATTGTCGAGGAAGCGCTCGGCAAATGGGGCCCGCCCGTCTATGTGCGCCACGAAATCGTTCACAACGACCATGTCGTCGCGCGGTTAGAGGCGATGGGCGCGGTTTTCGTGGACGAGCTTGAGGACTGCCCGGACGACCGGCCCGTCGTATTCTCGGCCCATGGCGTCGCGAAATCAGTGCCAGAGGCGGCCGAAGCGCGTCAGATGATCTATGTCGACGCGACCTGTCCGCTGGTGTCGAAAGTCCATTTGGAGGCCGAGCGTCATCACCGCGAGGGCCGCGAAATTATTCTGATCGGACACGCCGGACATCCCGAGATCATCGGCACGCTTGGCCAATTGCCCGACGGCGCCATGACCTTGGTCGAGACGGTCGGCGACGCCGAGGCGTTTACGCCGGTCGACCCCGACAACCTCGCCTACGTCACCCAGACGACCCTGTCGGTCGACGACACAGCAGAAATTGTGGCGGCGCTGCGAAAACGCTTTCCGGAGATCCAGACGCCGCACAAGGACGACATCTGCTATGCGACCACCAATCGCCAAGAAGCGGTGAAGGCGATCGCGTCCGCAGCCGATCTCGCTCTCGTGGTCGGCGCGGAGACGTCCTCCAATTCCAAGCGCCTTGTCGAAGTGGCCCTGCGCGCGGGCGCCGCCGACGCGCATTTGCTGGCGAGCGTCGAGGATCTGGATTGGGCGTGGCTGGACGGCGTCGAGACGCTGGGCTTGACCGCCGGCGCCAGCGCGCCAGAGGATTTGGTCGAGGAGATTCTCGACGTGCTCGGCGAACGCTACGATCTGACCGTCGAAGAAGTCCGTGTGACGCGCGAGGACGTCGTTTTCAAACTGCCGCGCGTGTTCGCCGATTGAGGCCGGCGCGGCCGCGCGAGCCTTGACGCAACGCGCGCGAGCGCCGACACCCGGACGCTTTCCGCACCGGACGGTCGACCGACATGATACCTCGTTACGCCAGGCCCGAAATGGCCGAGATCTGGACCCCTGAGTCCAAGTACGCGATTTGGCTGGAGATCGAGACCTTGGCGGCCGAGGCGATGGCGGAGCTTGGCCAGGTCCCGGCGTCGGCGCCTGCGACGGTGCGCGCCAAAGGCGGTTTCGACGCCGCGCGCATCGATGAAATCGAACGCGAAGTGAAGCACGACGTCATCGCTTTCCTCACCAATGTCGCCGAGCACGCCGGCGACGAGGCGCGCTTCCTGCACAAAGGGCTGACCTCGTCGGACGTCTTGGACACGTGCCTCGCGGTTCAGCTGACCCGCGCGAGCGATCTTCTGGACGCCGGCCTGGATCGGGTATTGGCGGCGCTCAAATCCCGCGCTTTCGAACACAAGCTGACCCCAACCATCGGACGCAGCCACGGCATCCACGCGGAACCGACGACGTTCGGCGTGAAGCTCGCAGGCTTCCATGCTGAGTTCCAGCGCGCAAAAATGCGCCTGGCGGGCGCGCGAGCGGAAATCGCCACCTGCGCAATCTCCGGCGCAGTGGGCACGTTCGCGAATGTTGATCCGCGCGTGGAGGCCTACGTCGCGGACAAATTGGGCCTCCAGCCCGAACCGGTGTCCACCCAGGTGATACCCCGCGACCGGCATGCCGCCTTTTTTGCGGCGCTCGCCGTGATCGCCGCCTCGGTCGAACGTCTGGCGACGGAGATCCGCCATTTGCAGCGCACGGAAGTTCTGGAGGCGGAGGAATACTTTTCCAAGGGGCAGAAGGGATCCTCCGCCATGCCCCATAACCGCAACCCGGTCCTGACGGAGAAATTGACGGGCTTGGCGCGCCTCGTCCGCTCAGCCGTAATTCCGGCGCTTGAAAACGTCGCTCTGTGGCACGAGCGGGACATCTCTCACTCCTCCGTTGAGCGCGGCATCGGCCCCGACGCGACAATCCATCTCGACTTCGCGCTGCACCGCCTCGCCGGCGTGATCGACAATCTGGTCATATATCCAGACGCGATGCGGGCGAATCTGGACCGTCTGGGCGGACTGCACAATTCACAGCGGGTTCTGCTCGCCTTGGTCGAAGCCGGCGCGACGCGCGAAGACGCCTATGCCCTGGTGCAGCGCAACGCCATGCGAACCTGGGCCGGCGAAGGCGACTTTCTGGGCTTTCTGAAGACCGACGCCGAGGTGAGCGCGCGCATTCCGGCGGACAAGCTCGAGGCGCTGTTCGATCTCGATTACCATTTTCAGCAGGTCGATACGATTTTCGCCCGGGTGTTCGGAGACGCGTGATGGTGAGCTTTGGACGCGCCGCCTTTGCAGCAGCGGCGGCTGTCATCGCCACGGCCGCGCCCGCGGCGAGCGAGCCCGTCCTGAAAATTATCAACATCACCGCCGAATGGTGTCCCAATTGCCATCTTTTTGAACCGCAATTGGCCGCCGCCCTACGCGGCTATTCCAGCGACGACGTCGAAGTGGTGAATCTCGACCTGACGATCCTGCGGACCGACGGCAAGGCGACGGCGTACGCCAAGGCCGCAGACCTCGCCGAGCGCCACCGCGCTGGCGCCTTCTGGCGACGCTACGAGGGCGTAACCGGGCTTGCAGGAATCGTCGCCGCCGATACGGGCGAGCTGATGATTTGCTTGCACAAGGGCTTTGACGCAGCAGACATTGCCGACTTTCTCGACCAAGCGCACATTCTCGCCCTGCGCCGTGAACCGGGGCGGCGCATGCCGGACGGCCCCTGGTGTCCGGAATAACGCCCTTCGCAGCGCTCAATTCACTGTGAGGCCGGCCACTGGGGCCTTTTGACGATGTTTGTCGTCTACATATGTCGTCAAAAAGCAACGTTCTTGAAGGGAAGGACCATTCGCATGCGCACCGCGCTCATAGCTGGATTGGCAGGACTAGCCGCAGCCTGTTCACAAGCGACAGATGCGACGCCGACATCCAACACTCATATCGCTTCCACGCTCGACGAGGATACGAAAATCGCAGCGGTTCTGATCCGCGCCGATTGGTGTGCATCCTGTAAGGTTATCGAACCCAAAGTCGAAGCGCTGCGCGCTCGCGGCGATATTGACGGCGTCCAACACATCACGCTCGATTATACGACGCGCGACGACGCAGCCTTCTTCGCCGCCGCCGACGCGGCCGGGGTTGGCGAGGCCATGCGCCGCGAATTCGCCGACGAGATCATCACCGGCGAGGTGATCCTCGTCGACGTCAACGAGCATCTGGCGGTCGCCGACTTGCGCAAGTCCATGTCTGAAGACCGGATGGAAGAGATCATCCGCATCAAGCTCGGCGAAGCCTGAGTATTTAGCTGGACGCCTCTTTGAGGACCTGTTCGCGGGCGACAGGCGTCAACGCCGCCATTTGTTCGCGAATTTGTCCGTCATCGCGCTTAACGCCCTTGGCGTCGAAATCGCCGCGCACCTTGCGGAAAACGTCCTCGTCGCCGGGCTCCTCCAGGTCCGCCATCATCACCGTCTTTGAATAGGCTTCGGCGTCGTCGCCGACCAAGCCCAACAAATCGGCCGCCCAGAGCCCAAGCAATTTGTTCCGGCGTGCGTTCACCTTGAACTGCGTCGCCTGGTCGAGCGCGAACTTAGCCTCTTCAGCGCGCTCTTTATCGTCGAATTGCGCCATCTGCCGCGGCTCCTCGTCTGTCGTTGCAGATTTGGTATACGCTGCGGGGCGCACGTGTTTCAACCAGGTCGATCAAGTGCTGAAAACGTATTTGTGACTTGCGCCGCGCTCATGTAACGTCGCCGCAGACGACGCCGGGGCCGCGCTACATCCAGCCGCATCCGCCCTAGAGCGCGTGAAATCCGGAGACGCCCATGTCACGCCGCCGCATGATCTATGAAGGCAAGGCTAAGATACTCTATGAAGGTCCGGAGCCGGGCACTCTGGTTCAGCACTTCAAAGACGACGCCACCGCCTACAACGCCGAGAAACGCGCAGTCCTCGACGGCAAGGGCGTTCTGAACAACCGCATCTCTGAGTTCATGATGACGCGGCTCAGCGAGGTCGGCGTGCCGAACCACTTCATCCGCCGAATCAATATGCGGGAACAATTGATCAAAGAGGTCGAGATCATTCCGCTTGAAGTGGTCGTGCGGAATGTGGCGGCCGGTTCGATGTCGACGCGTCTCGGCATTCCCGAGGGCGACACCCTGCCCCGATCCATCGTTGAATTCTATTACAAGAAAGACGAACTCGGCGACCCGATCGTCACGGAAGAACATATCACGGCGTTCAATTGGGCGAACACCCAGGAAATCGACGACATGATCGCATTGGCCCTGCGGGTGAACGATTTCATGTCTGGCCTGTTCGCCGGCGTCGGCATTCGACTTGTCGACTTCAAGCTTGAGTTCGGCCGCTATTACGAGGGCGACACGGTCCGCACCATCCTCGCCGACGAGATCAGCCCGGACAGCTGCCGGCTGTGGGATCTCGAGACCGGCGAGAAAATGGACAAGGATCGGTTCCGCCGCGACCTCGGCGGCGTCACGGACGCCTATGCCGAAGTCGCCCGCCGCCTCGGCATCATCAAACCGTCAGGCGCGGCGGAAGTGGTTAGCTTCAACGGCGGGAAGTGAGGCGCCGGAGGGGATCGTGACCGCGCGCCCCGAAGACCTCGCAGCTGCACGCCTCGCAACACGCGACGTCTATAACCGCCGGGCGGCTCTTTATGACAGGCGAAGAGCCCGGTCTCTCTTTGAAAAACCTTGGCTGGACCGCTTCCTGGCGCGTGTTCGGTCGGATGATCATGTGCTGGATCTCGGCTGCGGGTCTGGCGATCCGATCACGAGATACATCTTGTCGAGCGGCCGCCCGCCACTGGACGGACAGCGCCCGACGGCATACCGCAGAGCGTCAAAGCGAGTCGCGACGAGATCTCAGCCATGAAAGCCATCGTTCATGTCAGCCTGAAGGCCGGTGTTTTGGACCCGCAAGGGAAAGCCGTCGCCGACACGCTAGGTCGGCTGGGATTCGCCGAGGTCTCTGCGGCGCGCGTGGGCAAGGTCATCGAACTGGACCTCGACGACGGCCTGACGCGCGAAGACGCCGAAGCCAAAGTGCGCCGCATGTGCGAAACGCTGCTGGCGAACACAGTCGTGGAGCGTTACACGATCGAACTGGAATCCTGAACAGTCGTTCATTAAGTATAAAATGGCATTTTTCTCATTTTTATTTGAAAAAGCTGCGACGGACTCTCTCGCGTCGCGCGTTGATCCAACATGCGAACCAGACAGGGAGACCTCGCATGTTGAAATTCATCGTTCTCGCCGCGACCACCGCCGCCCTCGCCGCACCGTCGTTCGCGGCGCCTCCGGAGCGCCTCGGCCGCATTGACCGCAAACTGGATCGGGCCGAACGCCGTGGCGACATCGAGCAAGGCTCGCGCGCTGACCGTGTTGAAGATCGTTTCGATCGCTTCGAAGACCGCGTCGACCGCCGCGAGGACCGTCGCGACCGCGCCGTCGATCTTGGCCCGCGCGATCGCGCTGAAGACGTCCTCGATCGCGCAGAGAACCGCCTGGACCGGCTGGAAAACCGGCGCGACCGGCGCGGCGCCAAATTCGTCCGCGACAACTAAACTATGACCGCCCGTCCGGACCGCGCGCCGGGCGGGCTTCCCCGCGGCCCCGAGTCGCTGCTACAGGCGGCTTATGAAGACCGCCATCATTGTTTTTCCGGGCTCCAATTGCGACCGCGACGCCCAGGTTGCACTGCGTCAATCGACAGGCGTGGAACCGGCGATGGTCTGGCACAAGGACCGTGAACTCCCGGCCGGAACGGATCTGGTCATGGCGCCCGGCGGTTTTTCCTATGGGGATTACCTCCGGTGCGGGGCGATTGCGGCGAACTCTCCGATCATCGAGGCGTTGCAAGCGCATGCGGCGCGCGGCGGCTATGTTCTTGGCGTTTGCAACGGGTTTCAGATCCTCTGCGAAACCGGGCTTCTTCCCGGCGCGCTGATCCGCAACGCGTCTCTGAATTTCGTGTGTCGGCCCCAGGCGCTGCGGGTCGAGACATTCGAGACAGCGTTCACCGCGGCCTATTCCGACAGCGCCGACCCCGTCATCCCAATCGCTCACCACGACGGAAACTACATCGCAGACGACACGACGCTCGACCGCCTCGACGGCGAGGCCCGTGTTGCGTTTCGATACATCGGCAACCCTAACGGTTCGGCGCGGGACATCGCCGGCGTTCTCTCAGACAACCGCCGCGTGCTCGGACTGATGCCTCACCCCGAGCGCGCCATTGGCGGTCACGAGGGGGGGCGAGACGGCCTGAGCGTATTTAGGAGCCTCACAGAAGCCATTTCACTCGCGAACTAACCGCTCCTTTTTGCTTCGCTATTCGCTTGCTTGGTGAATCAGCAGTTGAACGGCGCCTCGATTATTGCGCGGCGGCATAAAGGATGCGTACCTCGCGTCAAAGGCCGAAACGAACGGCTACTGACGATTTTGGAGTGGTAGATGGCGGTATTGGTGGGCGGTGGAACCGTAACGGGCGTCGCGCAAGATGACGCAACTCTTGCGCTTGACGGCGTGTTGCAGCTCGAGACGGTGACAATCGGGGGGCGGACGTTTGTCTACGTCGCAAGTATGAACGACGACGGCGTCCAGATCTTCGAACTCGGCGCGGACGGGCTGTTGACGTCAATCGGTCAGACGCTCGACGATTCGATCCTTAATCTGAACAATCCGCTCGGGCTTGTCGCAACCAATGTCGGCGGCGTGGACTTTCTGGTCGCCGGTGGGATAGACGACGATGGTTTGAGCGTATTCAGCATCGCGGCCGACGGCACGCTGACGAACACGGACAATATCGGCGGCGGATCGGGCGCTGTTCCTTCCCTCGGAGGCTTGGGCGGGCTGTCGACCCTCGACATCGACGGCTCCACCTTTGTGTTCGCAGCCGGACAATTCGCAGACGCTGTGTCCGTGTTCCAGCTTAACGCGCTTGGCGAGATCGCCTTTGTCGACAGCGTCGACGACACGACGCCTGATGTCGGCCTGGACGGGGTGATCGACGTTGAAGCGGTCGCAACCCCCGACGGGAATTTTCTCTATGCGGTTGGTGCGGAAGGCGGCGTAACGACGTTCGCAGTGTCGGACACGGGCGACCTCACGCTCGTCGACTTTCTAGAGGATACGAGCGACACGTTATTGGCCAAAGCGACGGACATTCACGCCTTTGAGCTCAACGGGCAGTCGCTGATTTCCGTGACCTCAGGCTCAGAAAACGGCGCCACGGTCTTCTCGATAAACGCCGATGGAACGCTGACGGAGGAGTCGCGCCTGGGCGGCGTGGCGGATCTCGCCGGAGCCAATCGGATCGACTCATTCGAAATCGGCGGCGAGACATTTCTCGCTGTCGGGACTGACGGCGCCAACAATGTCAACATTCTCCACGTGGCGGACGATTTCACGCTCAGCCAAACGCTCGAGATTGGCTTGGACGACGATCCAGGCACAACACGCGTCTTCGGGGTCGCCGTCGAGATTGTCGACGATGCGCCGGTGCTGATTGTCGGATCCTTGACGGACGACGCTGTGTTCACCTTCGATCTCGGCGGCGGAGCCGACGGCCTCGTCGGATCCGTGGGCGACGATGTCATTTTCGGCTTCAATGGCGACGACGGCCTGCTGGGCCTTGCCGGAAACGACCGTTTGATTGGCGGCGCCGGTTCGGACTTGATCGGCGGCGGCGAAGGCGACGACGTCCTCATCGGCGGCGCAGGCGCGGATGTCCTGGACGGGGGTGCAGGCGTCGACCTTGTCGACTACAGCGCGTCCGATGCTGGATTGACGGTAAGGTTCACCTCTGGCCGGGCGGCCGAAGGCGGCGACGCTGAAGGCGACTTCCTGATTGGCGTGGAGAATTTGATCGGCACGGCGTTCGCGGACCTTGTCGTCGGCGCGGACAACGCCAACGCCCTTTCAGGCGGTGATGGCGATGACGTCCTCGTCGGGCTCGGCGGCGACGACGTTCTGACGGGCGGCGACGGCGCCGACCGCTTGATCGGCGGGGAAGACAACGACACCCTGGACGGCGGCGAAGGCGACGATCGCCTGGTGGGCAACACCGGCGACGATATCCTGACCGGCGGCGCAGGCGCAGACCAGCTCATCGGAGGCGGCGGCGTCGACACGCTCGACGGCGGCGCCGGGGCGGACTTCTTCCGCGGCGGCGGTGCGAACGATACATTGAATGGCG
>CAZQZC010000054.1:0-16296 GCA_964597685.1 uncultured Hyphomonadaceae bacterium
GTCTTGCCCATGCGGCGCGCAAGCAGGACCTGGCCCAGGCAATTGTTGATCTTGTGCGCGCCCGTGTGGTTCAGCTCGTCGCGTTTGAAGTAGATCTTCGCGCCGCCGATGTGCTCGGTCAGCCGTTCTGCGAAATACAGCGGGCTCGGCCGGCCGACATAATTCTGCAGCAGGTCGTCGAACTCGGACCGAAAGGCCTCATCCGCCTTCGCCGCTTCGTATTCGCGCTGCAAGTCGAGGATCAGCGGCATTAGCGTCTCAGCGACATAGCGGCCGCCGAAATCGCCAAAGCGGCCGTTAGCGTCCGGCCATTGGTCCCATGTGTTGCGCAGATCCATTCGGAAATTCCTCAGGCGGCCTTGGCCGCATCAATAAAGGCCTTGATCAAGGCGGCATCCTTTACGCCCCTCGCCCGTTCAACGCCAGAGGAGACGTCGACCGCGCCGGCGCCGGTGCGCGCGATCGCCGCCGCAACGTTTTCGACCTTCAGTCCGCCCGCCAGGATCCAAGGCCGGGGCGCGGTCCAGCCATCGAGGATCGACCAGTCGAAAGCCGCGCCATGGCCCCCGGTCCGGCCGGCGCCCTTGGGTGGTTTCGCATCGATCAGCAAGCGGTCGGCCACTGCGAAGCGGGATGCGGCGTCGAGGTCCGGCGCGTCGGAAACGCCGAGCGCTTTCCAGATTTCAAGGCCGGATCGGGCTTTTATCTCAGCGGTGCGGTCAGGCGTTTCCGCGCCATGGAGCTGTAGCGCATCGACGCCTGCATTGACGGCGGCGTTGATCAGGCGATCGTCCGGGTCTGCCAGCACGGCGACAGAACGCGCCGGTGCAACGATACTTGCAAGCGCTTTCAGGTCGCTCGCTGGCACGTGTCGCGGACTGGCTTCGACAAGCATGAAGCCAATCCAATCGGCGCCCGCATCGACCGCCGATCGAACATCCGCCGGTGCGCGCAGCCCGCAAATTTTCACGTTCGCCATGGGCCGCACTTAGGGGCGGACGCCGCCGCCGCCAAGGCGGCTCACCGAATGCGCGCCCTGAAGGTGACCGAAAACGCCGGATCAGGCGCGCCCGCGGCCATGACGCCCTTGGGATTGAAGCAGATGAAGGTGACGGCCGGGTCGTAGCCAGGCTGGGGCGCGTAGGTGCAAGCTGCAAAATCGGCCGGACGGGTCGCCGCATCCGAAAATCCGGCGTCAAAGACGGGATCGAAGGTCAGGCCAGACCCGAAATCGGCGAAGGCGATGTTGGCGGTCTCAGAACCGCTGGCGCCGTCGACGTCGCCATTGAAGAAGATCACCTCGCTCGGCAGCTGATCGATCAGAACGATACTGTCCTCGTCCGAGGCGCCGTCGCCGACATTGGTGACAGTGATCGTATATGTGACGTCGTTGCCGGGGATCGCGTAGAGCCCCTCGACGTTCTCGTCGAATACTTGGGTTGTTTTCACCGCCTCGAGATCGGCGCCTGGCAGGATCGGGCAAAAATCGACATCGTGGACGGCGATCGCCTGGAGCCCGGGTGCGGCCGGCGCCGCAGGACCATTGTCGTAGACAAGCACAATCTGATCGACGCGCTGGGAGAATGTGGCGGTGATGTTTCCATCGCCGCTGCCGGCGCCAGAGCTGACCAGGCCTTGGCCCACGCCGCCAACGGCTTGGTTGGCCGAGCTTGCAGTCAACACAGGCGCGCCAACGGAAACACCGTTGAGGAGGCCCGACAACGTCACCCTGTCCTGGAACACCCCATCGATCAGGTCGAGGTCGAAGATGACAAACTGAGCCTCGTCCACGCCAATGCCCGGATCGCCGAGGTCGATCGTCAGCGTGATAGACTGGCTGGTGTCGACATAATCGGCGGCGAACAGGAGCGAATCCTCCGTCGTGAGGCCGCCTGTGAACCCGCTCCCCGTTCCGGGCGAATCTCCGGTTCCGAACGGGACAAACGCCGCCGTGTCGCCACTAAACGTGAAGGCGACAGGGGTTCCGTTGACGGTGTAGCTTTGGCTCAACGTCCCCGCCGGATAGGGGTTCGCGGCCCAATCCAATTGCTCAGCCGACGCGCCGCAGCTCAGCGGCGGCGCCGTCCCGCCGAGACCGCCCGAAAAGCCGGGCGTGAACGTCACCGTCGCCGTGTCGTCCTCGAACGGATCCGCCGCCGCATTCCCTGGCGTTGAGTCCGGATCGACAATTGCGCTTGCGGCGACCTCCGCCCGGCTGTTGAAGGAATTGTTCGTGTTGACGGTCGCGCTGATCGTGAGTGTGCGCGTCTCGCCGACGGCCAGTGTTCCAGGAACCGTCCAGACGCCTGTCGCCGGGTCGTAGTCGCCGCCGCCCGTATCCGAAACATGCAGGAGATTGGCGCCGAGCGGATAGCTGATTTCGACGCCGCTCGTTGCGAGCACGCCGCTATTCGTCACCGATAGCGTCAGGGCCGCCGGGTCTCCAAAGCCGGCGGTCGGATCGTCCGCGGACAACGAGAGGGAGAGGTCCGCGCCGGCGGTCACCCAGGTAATGTCGGAGAGGCCTGCAAATTGGCTGCCCGGATCGCCGGGCGCGTCGTCGGCCGTGAAAAATTCTATTCTGATAGCCTGGACCAATTGCGATCCGAAGTCGATTTCGAGATTTGCGAGCGTAGCGCCTCCGGGAGAGGAGGCGGCTCCCTCCCAGCCGACAAACCCAGACTCGTCGTCAGGGATGATCGCCGGGCCGGACTCTGTCGCAAAAGGCGTCCCCAGCAAGTTCTGAAATCCGGTTCCGTCGTCGAACAGAACCACAAGCCCGTCATCCCAGGACCCGCCCTGGTCGATGTCCTGAATGTCGAAGGCGAGATTGGCGACCGGCTCGTCGAACGCCATTTCGAAGACGATGCGATCGTCCAGATCGATGGACGCATTGTTGAAGGCGAGGACGCCGATGCCGGCCGTATCCGACAACGTCCCCGCGTTGAACGTCACGAAGTCGGACAGGACGGTCGTGAGCCCTCCGTCCGTTTCAACGTCATGGGTGATCGTTAACGTCCGGCCGCCGGATTGAACAATGAAAGGATCCGGCAGCGGCGTGTCGCTCGGCAGACCCTGCGCGCTCCAATCGAGCACGCCTTGGGCCATTGCAGCGCTCGGCGCGGCCGCAAGCGCCGCTGCGACAACGACCGCTCGAACATTCCGGCGTAGAACCCGGCTCAGCCCCCACATATCCTAGCGCCCCCGCGGAGAAATCAGGTTTAGCAATCCTGCGGCAGTATTCTGATCGAATTTTATCCGGAGCTTAACGAAGGGTCCTTCGTTGGCGAATTCAGCCGCGTCGAAATCGCGGTCCTCAAAGCCGGCGAAGTTCCAACCAAAGCTGATCCACGTATTCTCAGCCGGCGAAACGCCGATCGACGGCCCGTAGGAATAATCCAGGGTCCCCGAATTCGCCGCATAGAGGGCCGACCCGGAGAAACCGAGATCGATGCGTCGGGTGACGTCGAAGCGGACCTCCGTGCCCACAAGCTGCGTCACGCCGCTGAACTGGTCGCCTTCGAACGAGCTGACGTCGTACTTCACGCCATAAAAGCCCGCGACCTGGGCGCGCTTTCCGATCGGCGCGTTGATCCCGAAATTGTTGACGATCTTCCAATTGGTCGACTGGCTGAACACTTCGTCGTGGGAGATATCCAGGCGATTGAAGATAACGGGACCTTTGCCGCGGGGGCGGTAAGACAGCGCCAAGCGGCCATCGACCGTGCGTCTGTCGTCCGTGTCCAGGAGCGATTCCTGTTGCACGCGCAGGGCGCCTGCGAACGACAATTGGTCCGTCGCTTCGCGCGCCGCGCCGAGAAGACCCGTCCATCGCGCGCCCAAGGCGGTGTCGCGCACTTCGATGCGGCCGGAGCCTGCGGACTTCTCACCGCGATAGCCCGCCCCGACATAGACCGACGTGAAGGAATCGTCGCCGGTCAGCGGGCTCGGCGGCGCGGTTTCCAGGGGCGACAGCGCTGCGTCCGGCGCCACGTCGAGCGGTTCTCCCACGACATCGATATTGGCGCGCCGCGACACGCCCAGACCGGCGCTCCAGTGTTCGCTGACGCGAAATGTCTGATCGACGCCAATCGTCGCCCCGAGACGGCGGGCGCCGTCCTGGGTCAGAAGATCCGTTGTCGCATTCACTTGCGCGCCGGTCCACGGCGTCACCGTAACGCCTGCAACGGTGTTCTGTCCGGAGGCGTTGGCGCCGTTCAGAAACTCATGACGTACGTTCAACGTCGCAAAACGTGTCAGGGTCTTGTCCAGCCCCAGGATCGTGCGCGCCGGAAACAGCGACGATTCGTCGAGACCGTTCAGCGGCTGTTCGCGCGACGCCGACACCGACAGACCGAGCGAGGGGATCGATTTCCGCGCCTCCCCGGTCAAGAGCAGCGAATTGCGCGTCTCCTCGCCGAACGTCTCGGTTACGGTGCGCAGTCCAGCGGCGAGGCCCAGGCGTTGACCGTCCTGGCGCGCTTCAACTTCGGCCACCGTGCGCGACGCGCCAGTCGCCAGATTGTCTTCCTGAAAAATCTCCGATTCCACGAAGCGGCTCTTTTGCGAGCCAGCGTCGACGTCGTGGGAGGTCGAGAGGTTTAGACGGGCCGAGACGCCGTAGCGACGCACATCTGGCTGGGCCGACGATTGCTGGCCGAGGCCGAAAGCGCCGTCGTCCTCGCGGAAGAAGGCGGCGGCCTCGAACTTTTCCGTTTGGTGCACGACCTCGACGAGGATGGCGGTCGCTTCGTCGGTTTCCCCGTCGCTTGTTTGGCTCGAGACGCCGACCTCCGCGCGGACAATTGTATTGTCGGCGATGCGCGCCGTGGCGTCGATTGCGGCGAGCTCCGCGTCAAGCGTTCCGCCTGGCGTTCCAGACGATTCCTGGACATAGGTGACACCAGTCTCGACCGCGCCGTCGGCGAACCTCGCCGCGGCCCGCCCGCCGAAGGTGATGTCCCGGTCGCCGCCGGAAATGGATTCGTATTCCACCACGATGACGTTAGGATTGAAGGCCGCGTCCACGGTCTCAATGGGGCGTCGGAACAGGATCTCGCCCGTCTCGAAGTCAATATCGTAATCGAGGAACCGGCTGAGCGTCGTCACGCCGACGACCTCGTCGGCGCGGAAACGATCTCGCGCTTCGATGAATATCGTCTCGGAATTCCGAACGAGGGGCGCTGATTCCAGGACGAAGGGCCCCGACGTTCCGTCGGCGGCGAGCTCTTCCCGCACAAAGCTCTGGTTGGTCTCCGCCGCGAAACCGTTGAAGGAGAACCGCTCGCCTTCGTAAATCGTGCGCAAGCCCGTCAGATTCCGGGAATGGCGGCCGAGGACGCTGTCGGTCAAACCCGTATTGAAGTCGCCGAACAACGCCTGGAACGTGTCCTTCTCCAGCTTGACGTAGACGGGAAACTGGCTTGCGGCGTCTTGGTCCTGGAACGTGCGGTCGCCGAACAAGGTGTAGAATGCGTCGGGGTCGATCTCGTTAAACAGCTCGTCGTCGACATCGCCGCGGGCTTTGGCCGTGTCGATTGCAAGCGTCAGAAGCCAGTCGCCCTTGATCAGACCCTTGGCGAACAGGGCCACGCGGCCCTCGGGATTGACGCCCGCCTCCGTCGTGAAGCGGTCCTGGCCGAGCGATCCTTCAGCAAGCCCGACCAAGATCCAGTCGCGCTTCTCCGGGCGCAGGAAGACGTCTATCTCTTCTTGACGGCCGTCGTCGAGGCGGATGCGAAGCTTCACCCGGCCGGTGTCGAGCGTCGGCGCCAATCTGATGCGGGCGATGCCGTCAGGATCGACGCTGACGGCCGTTCTAGCCGCCAGCGCCGCACTGATCGGGGCTTCTCCCTCGAACAATTCTTCGTTTTCGAGCCGATAGGGTGGATCGAGGTCGACCTCGACAGCCCGGCCGCCATGGACCGGTCGACCCGCGCCGTCGGTCAGACGCACCGCGACCACGGGCGTGGTGCGTCCGTCCGCGGCCAAGACCGATTGATCGTCAACGAGGCGGGCCCGACGAATCTCGTCGACAAACCAGATCGTCCGCTGGAGGACGGCCTTTTCTTCGCCGTCGGCCCCAATGACGTAGGCTTCGAAGACGTTTTCGCCGGCGCGAATATCCACGCCGCGCCAACGGCTCAGCTCGACCAAGCGGTCTGTCGATTCATCGCGGCCGTCGAAATTGACGCCTGGAACAGGCTCGCCGTTCAGCGTCAGGCGGACCCGGTCGCCGCGCGCGTGGACGATGCCAAGATTAACGCTGCGCGCCGACGGCGTGCGCGACGCATCGGGATAGGCCCAGGCGGGCGCGCCGGCCTGGGCGTCGATCCAGGCTTGATCGTAGAGGAGATATTCGGTCGCGTCGTTGAAGATCGCCTCGTCGTCCGTATCGCCATAGGTCTCGACGGCCTCGTCGGTGCGCCGCAGGAAAAAGTCTGCGCGCCAGATCGTTCCGCCGATCGCCTCAACGAATTGCGAGGTCGCCGAGCCGGCATAGCGGGTGTTTTCCCCGCAGGCGACGGGTTCATAGCCTGCGGGAAGGGTCGCCTCGTCGATCTGAACGACGTGGGTTCCAGGCTCGATGGCTTCGAAATGGAACAGGCCGTCTTCGTCGGAGACCACAAAGTCGCCGGTTTCGAGATAGAGACGAACGCCCGGCACGCCGACCCCGTCCCCGATCTCGCGCGCCCAATCCTCGTCCGGATCGCAGGCGTCGGCGGCGACGCGGCCAATAATGGTGAAGGCCGACCGCAACAGGTCTTCGCGGACAAACACGGCCGCCTCGGCGCGGTTGGACACAGCCCCGCCCGTGCCGTTGACCGCGAAGGCTGCGTTGACCGCCTCGCCAAGCGGGGTCCCCGCACCGGCCTCGGTCGCATAAGTGAGACGCACGGAGCCCCCCGAGGGCACGAGGCCGGCGGACAACAGGAGCGTTTGACCATCGGGGCTGATGTCTGGATCGGCGATCGGAGCGCCGTCCACGCGCGCCGAGCCCGGCTGGAACCGGAAGCCCGCAGGCAGATCGTCGCGGATGGCGACGGGCAAAGGCGTATCGCCGCGATTTTCGATCGTCACCGTGTAACCGACAAAGCCGCCGGGAGAGACGGTGTCCACAGAGGCGTCTTTCATGACAACCAGATCGCCCGCCGGATCGAGCGGCGCGTCGAAGTTCTTCGGACCGAGCGCATCGAGGGTGAACGTCTGACCGTATGACGCGTCGACAATGTCGAAGGGCTCGTTCTCGAGATTGACGAAAGCCTCAGGCGACAGATTCGAGGGAAACACAAAGCCGTCCGGCTCCGCGATCTCCAAACGGTAGGTTCCCTGAGGAATTTGGGGGAACAGGAACTCGCCCGGGCCCAATTCGTAGATCAGTCCGCTGTCGTCGGTGACGACTGACCCGGTCAGGACCGTGGACGGGAAAGCCGACACGCCGTCAACGCCGAACACTTCGGCGGGCGCGCCGGTCGCCTCGTCGATCAGCGTGACGGCGACGCCGTTCAGCAATTCTCCCGTGACGCTGTTGAACACCCGTCCGAAGGGGTCGACAAACGCTGTGTCGACCGAGACCTCGGTCGCGTCGAAGGCGTCGACATAGGTCGCCGTCAGCGTATCGGAGCCCAGGACCGTAAGCGTGGGATCGTTCGTCGCCGTCTGGCTTCGGGTGCTGGGCAGATAGCCGAAGAACTCGCCCGTATCCTCGCCGCTCTCGAACAGGCAGAGCGTGATCAGATCGCCGCTTTCTGCAGCGATCGTGACCACGCCCGTTTCGATGACGTCAGGCTGGCCGTTCTGGCCCGCGTCCTCGACTCGCACGACGATCAATTCCTCAGGCAGATAGGTCGTCGCCAAGGCCAAAGGCGCCGGTTGCGCGAAGTCCAGCTCCACGCCGCCGGCTGTGACGGGCGGGCCCACCGGCTCGAACGGTCCGGCGGCGGCGCCCGAGGGGCTGAAATGCGAGTCCGGGATCAGAACCTGGATCTGCTCGCCGGCTTGGGGGGCGAAACGGAAGAATTCGACTGTCGACGGCGTCCGGCGCGCCTCGACGACGAAGACAGCTGTGTTCGTCGCCAGAGTCTGCTCAACCCCCGCCGTCTCAAAGCTGAGCGACGCCGTGTTTTCTACCGATCGGCCGAGCTGGGCGTGCGCAGGCGCGTCCGCGCTGAGGGCCATCCCCAGCACGGCGAAAAGCGCTGTCGCACGGACAGCGATTTGCTTCCAAACGGAAGCCGCCATGGTCCACCACCGACTCTAGCCCTCCTTGTTTGGGAGGGTCTTTGTTTTGCGAAGACCAATGGGCGGTCTTCTTTTATTTGATCATAATCTATTTTGTCTTGGTGAATTGTTCGTTAGGGCGGATTGAGAAATCTCACTCAACAGAGCATAAATCGCAGTGATTTCAGGTGATCTGACTGTGCAAATCGTCGCACCTGGCCCGCACGCGGCGAAGCTCGAGTCTTGGATCCGAAGTAAAACTCAAAAAAAAGGCCCACCGATTTCGGCGGGCCTTTTCTTAATCGAAAGTCGTGACTGTATTATTCGACGATCGCCCAAATGCGCAGGGTCGCGACTGCCGGCGTTGCGCCGACGACGGGCGACAATGTGGCGTCCGTCACCTGGACCGAGCAATTCGCCGCGTCGAAGTCGCAGACGGTCGCTGCGGCCGGCTCTGTCAGCGTCGGCGTCGGCGCCGCGTCGAACCCGTCGATTTCGGCTCCCACGAAGCGTACGCCAGTCGGCAGGACGTCGGTCACCGTGATCCCGGACGCGACAGAGGCGGCCGTCTCACCGTTGTTCGTGACCGTGATCGTGTAGAGAATGCACGCGCCGGGGACAGCGTATTCGCCGGAATTGTCGGCGGGCACAGGGGCGCCGTCGCATGTGAAGCCAGGCGCTTCGCCTTCGGTTTCGACAACGTCGATGGTCTTGGCGCCCGTCAGCTCAGGCGAGATGACCTGGAACGTGCCGATATCGCCAAACAGAGCGTCGGGATCGGCGTCTTCAAATTCGGCGAGGCCCACGCCGTCGGCGAAGACGTTTTCGGCCAGGCCCGTCGTCGTGTTGCCGTCAACGTCGTTGGACACGATTCCGCCCTGCACCGCGCCGGCCTCAACCAGCCACGCAGCCGGCTGACGCACCTGGGCGATCAGAGCAATGTCGTCGAGCGACAATTCCGGCAGCGGCGTCACGCCATCGGGCAGCAAAAGCGGGATCGTTCCCGTGACGCGCACCAAGAATTCTTCGTCGGGCGCGATGTCCGCGGTGAACGACGCGGCGGTTTCGTCATCCGTAACGGCGGTTTCCGTCAGGGTTGAGAACGCGGTTTCATCGTCCAGATCGCCGTCGCCGTCGACATCCCGAACATATTCGATCACGAGATCCGTCGCGTCGAAATCGTCGCCGGCCGACGGATCTTCAAGCTGGAATGAGAACGATTGATTGTCGTTGCCCAAGTTCCGGACCAAGAACGTCAACGCCGCAGGCGGTGTCGTCAACGCCGAGGCGCCAGGCGCCACAGACAGGGGCGAATTGGTTTCCGTCACCGTCAGATCGATCAAGCGGTCGACCGTGAACAGCGTCTCAGCGCCCTGGACTTCAAAATCGGGGTCGCCGGCGTTGTCGGTGTCGTTGGTAATGGTCGGCTGGTCTGCGCCGTCAACGGCGTAGTCCAGTGTAAACGTGTTTTCGACCGACTGACCGGCCGGCGTGGCTTGGGCGTTCGCGACGCCCGCAAACGCGAGCGCCGCGATGCACGCGGAGCCCGCTTTGATAGACAGGCCGGACAGGCCCGGGATGATCTGCTTGTACATCTGACTCACTCGCAACTTTGATTGTTGTTGGGCGAACCTTGCCAGATCGCACTTAACGCCAGCCTAAAACGACCGGTCAAAATTTGATGTTCAAACAGTGGATTGCACTGCCAAAACGTCGCGGCGAAGGGTTGATCGAACGTTAATCGCGCCTTTAGCGAACGACCGCCTGAAAGCCGACCCGGCCCTCTCCACCGGGTGCGATCGGCGTCTCGAACACCCAGCGCACATGGGTGACTTCTTCAGGCTGCGCGGGGCGCGCGGCGCCGTCCTCGTCGACAATGAGGTCGGACATGGCCCCAAACGCGCCGCCGCCGTCGATCGAGAATGCAATCGCGGCGCTTTCGCCGGTCGTCGAGCCGCCGACGAGGGCGACGTCCGACGGGACAGGCATCACCAGGACGACGTTATCGGCGCCGGAATCGCCTGTGTTCACGTAATCCAGCACGTAGGCGACCCTGTCCCCCGGCGCCACTTTCGCTGCGGGCTCCAAGATCTGGCGACGCGCGCCGGACGCGTCGGCGGCTTCGGTTACATGGAAAACGGTCTGCGTGGCCTGTAGGCCTTGCCCCCAGGCGACAGGCGTGCAGAGAGCGATGGACGCGGCGATGGCGGCTGAGCGGAGCATGGGAGCCTCTGTTTGAAATGAAACGCGCGCCAGGGTGGCGCAGGGGGAGTTAACAGACGCTAAATGCGTGCGGCTGCTACAGAAGACGCCGTTGATCAAGCTGCAAAAATCAGCCCCAGCGGTCGAAATCGACAGTTCTAAAATTCTCGTTATCGACTTAGGCTCTCACGCGAGGGTTTAAACAAGGGGCGGGTTATGGCCATTTTCAACGGAACCGATTTTGACGATGTGATCGACGGGACGGCGGCCGACGACGTCATTCGCGGCGCCGGCGGAGACGATGTGCTCTCCGGCTTCGGGGGCGACGACCTCATTGTCGGCAATGCCGGCGACGACACGCTGGACGGCGGCGACGGCGACGACGAGCTGAATGGCGGCGGCGGAAACGACACTATCTTCGGCGGCCTTGGCTTCAACACCATCATCGGCGGCGTAGGCGACGATCTGATCATTCTCACCGCCAGCGCGTCCGGCAGCGTGGATGGCGGCGCTGGGTTCGATACGGTTCAATTCAACGACATATTCACGTCATTCTCCTTCTTCTCTGCCGACCCAATCAACAACGTGACGCTATTCACCACGAGCGGGGGCGTGTTCACGCTAGACGGCGTAGAACGCCTGGAACGCTTCGAAGACGCCGCTCTCGTTTTTCTCGCCGAAGTTCTTTTGTTCGGGACGTCCGAGGGCGACATTTTCGATGGATCGGACGAGGCGGCTCGCGTTTCGATAAGAAGCGGCGCAGGCGCGGACTCGTTGATCGGGTCGGATTTCAACGACTTCCTCGAAGGCGGCGCCGGAGCCGATACGATCTCGGGCGGACTTGGCGATGATTTCATTAGCGAGAGCGGCGACGCGGAAAATATCATCGACGGCGGCGAAGGGTTCGATAGCGTCTCATTCTTCGATTTCAGCGGCGATCTCGGTCTTGGGTCCGGCGTCGGGACGACCATAACGATTTCTGATACGCTTGTTTCGTTCGCCGACGGGGGAACATCGACGCTGTCGAGCATTGAGCGGATCCTTGTCGCGATCGTTAATGACGGCGACGATATTGTGGATGGGTCCGCAGCGACGTCAGATCTGGACCTGCGCGCGTTTGATGGAGACGATACGTTGATAGGCGGATCGGGCGACGATCGGCTCGAGGGTGATCTCGGAGCCGATACGTTCACTGGAGGAGCCGGCGCAGACACGTTCCAGTATGCCTTCTTTTCGGGCTTGGACGGCGACATCATTACGGACTTGGACGTCAATGACCGAATTGACCTGCTCAACATCGGTTTTAACGAGGCCGTCGCGCCCATATTTATCGGCGAGGCGGCGTTTTCCGGCGCCGCGGGCGAGGTCCGTTTCGAGCGCGCCGGGGGGCAAACGCAGGTCATCGTCGACACCGATGGCGACGGCGCAGGCGACCAGACCCTTACGATCGCAAACGGCGAATTTGAACTCGACGTTTTCTTGTCCGGCCCCGCCGGCTTTCAGCTCGGCATAACGGGCGACCTGAACCTCACCGGCACCGAGGGCGACGACACGCTGACCGGCGGCGACGGCGACGACACGATCGACGGCCTGGGCGGGAACGACACGATCATTTCCGGCCTCGGCGTGAATACGATCACCGGCGGCGACGGCGACGATTTGCTCATAACCACGGTTGGCGCGGTCGACACGTTCGACGGCGGCGATGGTCGCGACACGGTCCGATTCACCATTTCCAGCGGTACGTCGATCCCCTTTATATTTCAGGATGATCCGTCGACCTTTACCGGCGTTGCGGGCGGCGGTTCAGTGCTCAATGCTTCGAATATCGAGCGGCTGGAATTCGCCTCGTCCTTTGATTCGTCCATTGTCGCTATTTTCGAGCTTGGGACGGCGGCGGCCGACACGATCGATGTGTCGGGCGACACGATGGCGATCTTCGTCACATCGGGAGCCGGCGACGACACGGTCATCGGATCGGACTTCGGTGATAGTATTTTCGGCGGTCTCGGCGACGATACGCTTTCCGGCGGCCTCGGCGACGATGTCTTCACAGAAGCGCTCAGCGGCAACAACATCGTGGACGGCGGCGACGGTTTTGACACCATCAGCTTTGGCGGGTCGGCGGGCGGCTTTGAGGTCGCCACGATTACCGACGCTGCGGTGACGTTCAATGTCGTCGGAACAAGCACAAGCCTGACGAGCATTGAAAACGTAAGCCTGACCCAGTTCGGGACGAACGCCGCCTTCATCGATGCATCCGCCTTTTCCGGCGGCGGAATCCTCGTCGGGAACGTAGGCGACGACACCATCCTCGGCGGCGCCGGCGACGACGTCATTACCGGAAGCACAGGAGCAGACACCCTGTCCGGCGGCGGCGGGGTCAATACGTTTGCATTCAACGCGCTGATCGGCGAAATCGGCGGCGACGTCATTACCGACCTTCAGGTCGGCGACACGCTCGACTTCTCGAATGTCGGCCTCAACGAGTTCTTCTTTCCCAATTTCATCGGCGACGACGCGTTCTCCGGCCTCGCGGGGGAAGTTCGCGCCGAGGCGTCCGGCGGCCAGACCCTCATCATCGCCGACACGGACGGCGACGGATTTGGCGACGAAACACTCACCATCACCAGCGGCGAGTTCCAATTCGCGTCCTCCTTCGGCGAAACGGGCTTCTTCCTCGTGGCGGAGCTGATCCCCGAGGGCGTCGAGCTCGACGGGACCGTCGGCGACGATGAGCTGATCGGCGGCGAGGGCGACGACACGCTGCAAGGCTTTCAGGGCGCCGACATCCTGATCGGCTTGGGCGGCGACGACGTTCTGATCGGCAATTCGGGCAACGATCTCCTCGACGGGGGGGACGGCGACGATGTCCTCGACGGGGGCGGCAGCGCAGACACGATCTTCGGCGGATCGGGCGTCAATACGATCCTAGGCGGCGCGGGGAACGATCTGATCATCCTCAACGCGGAGTCCGAGGGCACGGTGGACGGCGGCGCTGGCTTCGACACGGTTCAATTCGTGTCGGACGTCTTCGGCGCCGGGCCGTTCTTTGATGTCGACGACCCAACAAATTCGAGCGTCTTTGTCAGCACGGGCTTCTTTTCGTCGGTGTCGGTCGTCGGCGTCGAGCGGCTGGAGCGCGTGGACTCGTTCGCCGGCGCCCTGCAGCAGGTTGGGCTGCTTGGAACCGCTGCAGACGATGTGATCGACGGGTCGGACGAAATCGTGTCGGTTCAAATCACCGGCGGCGCCGGCGACGACACGCTTACCGGCAGCGGGTTCGACGATCTCATCTTCGGCAATGCCGGCGCAGACACGCTGATCGGCGGAGACGGCAACGACTCATTGGTCGAAACGCAGGGCGTAAATACTTTTGTCGGCGGCGCGGGCGACGACTTCGCAGTGATCAACAGCACGTTCACCGACACATTGACCGACATCGTCGTGACCGACTCGACAATCACCTTTGTCGCGACGGGCGACGTCGCGACGCTTGACGGGATCGAGACTGTGAGTGTGGCGGCTGGCCTCGTCGGCGCAGCGACGATCGACGCCTCAGATGCCACTATCAACGTGTCCTTCTCGGACATCTTCGAGGCGAACACGTTCATCGGCGGCGCGGGCGACGATACCTTCATAGGCGGCGACGGCGGTGACACGATCACGACCGGCGACGGATTCGATACGCTCGTATTCCCCGATTTCGCCATCGTCGATGGGCTCTTCGGCTCCTTGGACGGGGTCGTCGTGACTGATCTCTCCGACGACGACACGATTCAGATCATCCAACTTGGCATCCCCGTCATTTTCATTGGCGAGACGGCGTTCACGGGCCAGGCCGGCGAAGTGCGGTTTGAACGGACCGGCGGCCAAACCCTGATCATCGGTGACGCGGACGGCGACGGCGTGGGGGACGCCACGCTGACCCTCACGAACGGCGAATTCAATCTCGCCGTCGTCGGCCTCCTTGATGAAGGATTCACGCTTCAGATCGTCGCCCCTTCTGTGATCGAGGGCACGGAGGGCGACGACAGCCTGTTCGGCGGCGACGGCGACGACTTTATCTTCGGGTTCGGCGGGAACGACTTCATCGACGCCGAGGACGGGAGCGACGTGGTCGACGGCGGCGATGGCGACGACACGATTTTACTGGGCCTCGGCGTGGACACGGCCGTCGGCGGCGGCGGGAACGATTTCATTGACGGCGAGGACGGCTCCGACAACGTCGAAGGCGGCGCAGGCGACGATTTCATCGATATCGACGGCGGATCGAACATCATCACCGGCGGCGCCGGCGACGATTTCATCGAAGTCAGCGGGTTTGGAAACACGATCGACGGCGGCGCGGGGATCGATGAGCTGGAGTTCGAGGATTCCTTCTTTAACGCCTCTACTTCGGGTGATTTCATCACGGGGCCAATCAATGTGGTGGTCACGAACAATTCGGCGAACTTCCTGAACCTCGGGATCATCGAGACGTTTGCGAATATCGAAATTCTCGATCTCGACCTGAACGCCGATAATTTCACCGACGACGTCTTTGACGGGACGGCGGCGACGATCGACCTGCAATTCGCAGCCGGCGGCGGCGACGACGTCCTCTTCGGCGGCGCGGGCAATGACCTTTTAAGCGTCTTCGGGGGCGACAATTTCATCGACGGCGGCGCTGGCGAGGACTTCGCCGGCATCGGCTTCAGCGGGCTGTTCGAAGACGCTGACGCTGTCTACGTCGCGACAAATTCACTGGTGACTGCGACGATCGTCGACAGTTTCGAACCGAGTATCGTTCTCGCCAGTGAAACTCATACGCTCTTCGACGTTGAAATCATCGGCGTTCTCGGCGGCTCCGGGAACAGTACGTTCGATTTTTCAGCTGTCACGATCTCAAGCGACATTGTCGGCGGCGAGGGCGACGACACGCTCATCGGCGGCTCCGGAGACGATGTCCTCCAAGGCGATTTCGTCTTTGGCGAAGATTTCGGCGTCGACACGCTAACCGGCGGCGCGGGATCGGACGTCTTCGAGTTCGAAGACGTTTCGAACATTTCCTCCGTGAACGGCGACGAGATCACAGACTTCGAAATCGGCGACGTGATCGATCTTCGCGCTTTCGGGATTTTCGAGTTTACATTCATCGGCGCGGCGGCCTTTTCAAACGTGTCCGGCCAGATCCGGTTTGAGAAGGACGACGAGGCCGGCGCGACTTTGATCCAGGTCGACTCCGATGGCGACGGCGTCGCCGACGGGCGCATTCTGATCTCGAATGGGGCATTCGACATCGAAGAGACGGGCTCGCTCATCCTCCAAATCGCATCCGGCATCATCAGCGGTTCGAACTCGGTCGATATTCTTAATGGAACCAGCGGGGCCGACATCATTCAGGGTCTCCGCTTCGACGACACGCTCTTCGGCCTCGGCGGCGACGATATTCTAGACGGGGGATCGGGCGACGACGATTTGTTTGGCGACGCCGGGAACGACACCCTCATCGGCGGGTTCGGCAATGATCTGTTTGACGGCGGGTCGGGCGTCGATACGGTGGATTTCTCCGCCGCACTCGCAGGCGTCAACGTCACGCTGCGGGTGACGGGCGTCCAGGATACGGGCGAAGGCTTCGACCAATTCTTCGAGATCGAAAATCTCATCGGCTCCAATTCCACTGACAGCCTGGTTGGCAGCGAGGCGGCGAACCGGCTTGAAGGGTTGGGCGGCGACGACACGCTGGTCGGTGTCGGCGGGGACGACACGCTTCTGGGCGGTTCGGGCGCCGACACGCTGAACGGCGGATCCGGCGCTGATACTCTGGAAGGCGGCGACGGAAACGACGCCCTGTTCGGCGTCTCCGGCGCCGACATTCTCGACGGCGGGTCT
>CAZQZC010000055.1:0-16287 GCA_964597685.1 uncultured Hyphomonadaceae bacterium
GCGACGCGGCCGGACAGCGTGCAGGAACCATGAATGCGCCGGGGCGGATGTGGGTTCTGTTGCCGCGAGCTCTGGCGGAACGCCTGATCGCCGGGAGCTAAGCGATCCGTGTCGAAACGCCGCCTGCGCCCCGACGAGCAGAGAGCCTGGGCGCGTGTAGTCCGCAGCGTAACCCCATTGAAGGGCATGTCGCCTGGCACGCCGAATCGTAACAAACACTACACAACAGAGGATTTGGACGGGACGGCGCTGAACCCCGTCGAGCAAACGCGCGCCTATCCGAAGTCCTTGGCCCCGCTTCCCGATCGTAGCGGCGAGCGGCGCGTCCGGCGAGGGCAGGCTGCTATCGCCGCGAGGCTCGACCTGCACGGCCATACCCAAGAGAGCGCGGCCCGCGCGCTGTTGTCGTTTCTACAGACTCAGCGATCCGCAGGGGCGCGCTGCGTGTTGATCATCACCGGCAAGGGACGTGACGGCGAAGGCGTTCTGAGGCGGCGATTCCTGCAATGGCTGGAGACGGCTGAAGCGCGCGCTTTGGCGTCCGGTTATGCTCCGGCGCATGCGAAACATGGGGGCGGTGGGGCTTGGTACGTCTTCCTGAGACGGCTTTAATCCTTGTTTCGATTGGCCTTTTCAGTGATGCCCGAGACGCCTGCCCGCTCGGCTAGCTTCGTCGCCACCGCGTCTAGGCCGACGCCACGGGCGCGCAGTGCGACCAATATGTGGTACAGCAGATCTGCCGTTTCGCTGGCGGCGGCGTCCGGTCCTTCGGCGACGAGAGCGATTGCAAGCTCGCCCGCTTCTTCAACGATCTTCTGCGCGCACTTTCGGGGGCCCTTGGCAAGCAATTTTGCGGTGTAGGATTCGGCCGGATCCGCGTCTGCACGCGCGTCTAATCTTGCCGCAAGCGCGACCAATTCCGCCGCAAGCTCGTCTGCCGCGCCGTTCATGCCGCAAATCCGCTTGAGACCGGCCGGACCGGCGCCCCAGCCTCTGCCAACGCAGCCCTGGCTTCCGCGATGGTCGCCTCTCCGAAATGGAAAATGGACGCCGCCAAGACCGCGCTCGCCCGACCCGCCATGACCGCCGGCGCGAAATCCTCAACCGACCCGGCTCCGCCTGAGGCGATAACCGGCACCTCCACCGAGTCGGCGACCGCGCGGGTCAACTCGTTATCGAAGCCGTCTTTTGTTCCGTCCCGGTCCATACTGGTGAGCAGGATTTCGCCGGCGCCGAGGTCCGCGGCGCGGGCGGCGTGCGCTACGGCGTCGAGCCCTGTTTCGCGCCGTCCGCCATGGGTAAACACCTCAAATCCTCCGTCGCGGCGGCGGGCGTCGATGGCGACGACCACGCATTGACGGCCGACCTTGTCAGCGCAGCGGGCGATGATTTCCGGTTCGGCCGCGGCGGCGGTGTTCACAGCCACCTTGTCCGCTCCTGCGCGCAGGAGGGCGACCATGTCTTCGGCCGTCCGCACCCCGCCGCCGACGGTCAACGGCATGAAGCATTGCTCCGCCGTGCGGGTAACGATGTCCAGCAACGCGCCGCGTCCTTCGTGGCTCGCGGTGATATCCAGGAAGCATAGCTCGTCAGCGCCCTGGTCCGAATAGGCCTTGGCCAGCGCCACTGGGTCGCCGGCGTCTTTCAGGTCGACGAAATTCACGCCCTTGACGGTGCGTCCGTCTTTGACGTCCAAGCAGGGAATGATCCGCGTCTTCAGCATATCGTCTTTTACGGGAGCGCGGGGAGGAGGGAAAGGGCGAGCGGTTTAAGGGGAAAGGGCGTTAGAGTCGCGTTCGGCTGGGGTAATCAGAGCCCTTAAGGTGCTGACGTTGCCTGTGTTGAAGGCGGTCCGTTGGATTGATGTCAGCCATGCTTTCTGGTGAACGGTGTTGCAATTGGGGGGAAGCTTGGAAGACGAACTGATCCAGGACGTTTCAGAGGCGGAATCGCCCGAAATGTCCGAGCGCAACGTGTTTGGCGCGTTCGACCGGCTTGTGACCACGGCCGCCATGATCTTGGCAGTGGTCGCGCCGACCGCGCTTATTGGTCTGCTTGCTCCTTGGAAACTGGCTCCCATGGTTTGGCGCGAAGAACCGAGCGGACGAAGAGGACCGTTCCTCAGCCCCGGCCTGTTTTTTGTCGTCGCGATCACTGGTGCGGTGTTCTTGGCTGGCGCGACCTATCCCCACGGCCCCGCTGATGAGCAGTCAAGCCCGGGACAGGAGCTGGAGGACAGAGCGACGTTTTTTGGCCTCTCCGAAAGCCTGCAACTTGCTAGAGCCGTCGCTGAGGGCGAGTTCTCAAAGGCCCTTTTGGTGATCTCGCCGGTTTTCTTATTCGCTGTGTTTGGCGCCTGCGTCTCTATGGCTGTGCGACCTATGGTGGGCCCGAACTGGACGATGACCGTAAGTATCAGGGCCTGGTTTTATTTTATTGGTATTGCGATAAGTGTGATTTTTACGATTTTCGCCATCTTGCAATTGTTTGTAGATCCCCGGGCGTCAAATGTGACATTCAGTGGCGACCTTCCGATGTTGGTCGTTTTTCTCTACTTCTTTACGTCTATCTTTCGAACCGGGCTAGAATTGTCACTCATTCGAGCATTCGGGGCGGCGCTATTGTGTCTTGCGGCTTGGGTGGCGTCGCTCATCGGGCTCGTCGCGCTTGTCCAATTGGTTTGAGCGACTGATTGGCCGCAGTTTTCATCCCTTTGAAAGACTCCGTTGATACCTGAAAATAAAACGGGGAGTCAGGCTAATGAACGGGATCGATCGGGAGGCGTTGTTCGCCAACCAGACCAAGACGAAGGGCTCAGTCGGCTTTTGGGCGCTTGTCGCCGCGCACAAGGGTCGGCCTTCGCCGCAAACTTCCCCACGGATCCCGGCGCAATCCTTTGGGGCGCGATGACTGGCTCCTATCAGAAGCAAGTCGAAGAGCAGTTCAAAGCAATCAGCGCTGCCATCGATGCCCACGGAACAACGGCCTCAGGCCTGCTAGGCCCTTCGCCGTCGCAGCCTGATTGCATCAAGTTCCGCGGCGCAGTCGCCATGGGCATCTATAACGTCCGCACGCGCTGAGGCGTTGTTCGTCTAGGCCTGTTGGAATGAGATCGTCACTGTGCCGATCTCAACGCCGAAACGGGTTATGTAGGCGCGATTGATCAGGACGCCGTCGTCCTGGAGGTACATCCAATCATCGAAGCCGACCTTCCAGGTCGTATCGTCGTCGATTTTCAGATTGACCTTGTACTTCCAATTGAAGGCGTTGCCAGACGTCTCGCCCTCGGCGACGCCAACCACGTCGTCGGCTGCGCCGCGATACTTGCCGTCGCCCAGGATCTCGATCGACCAAATGCGCGTTTGGCGTTCGCCGTCGTCGTATACGAAACGCTCGTCTAACGTCAGGACGCCATCGTCCACGGCGCCCGTGATATCGACTTTGAACTGTCGGCGGAGTTTCCCGAACCGGTCTTCGAAGATTCCGTAGGCGGTTGTCTTGCCCTCGAAATAGGATTCGAGCGTAAAGGCGCGCGGCGCGTCGGCGAAATCGTCCAAATTGTTGGAGACGCAGGCGCCCAAGGGGGCTGTGGCGACGACGGCGGGGGCGAAAAGGCGTGACAGACGCATGGGCGGGCTCCGATGTCTTTTCAAACATTTACGCAGCCGACGCGTCGTTAGATTTCTTTAACCTTCATGAATGCTTCGAAGGGCCGTTTTAAAGCATGGCTTGACGCAGCTGAACTGGCGCCTGTGCGTCGGCGAAACCGTCCGCATCGGCGACGACATAAAGCGGCCGCCCTTTCACCTCGACAAAGATGCGCGCCAGATATTCGCCGATCACGCCGACGCCGATCATCAAGGCGCCGTTGAAAAACAAGATCACGCTCATCAATGACGGATAACCGGGCACGGTATTGCCGAAGATCAGCGTCTGTCCGACGACGAACAACAAAAACGCCAGGGCTCCCCCGCTGACAATGAAGCCCAGATAGGACCAGATCCGCAGCGGCAATGACGAGAACGAGAACAAGCCATCGAGGGCGAAGTTCCAGAGCTTCCAGTAATTCCACTTGGTTCGGCCGGCGATGCGCGGTTGGCGCGCGTAGCGGATTTCTTCGGTGCGAAACCCAACCCAGGCGAACAGGCCCTTCATGAAGCGCGACCTTTCCGGCAGGGACCGGACCGCGTCGACCACAACCCTGTCCATGAGCCGAAAGTCGCCTGCGTTCCGCGGCAGCGCCGGCTTGGTGAGCCTTGCCGAGAGCCAATAGAACGCCGCAGCCGTCCTACGCTTGAGGAAACCGTCGCCAGAGCGATCGTCGCGCACACCCAGCACAACCTGGGCGCCCTCCCGCCACTTCGCCACCATCAGCCGGATCACCTCCGGCGGGTCCTGAAGGTCGCAATCGATGGGGATGACCGCGTCGCCGTCCGAATAGTCGAGACCGGCCGACAATGCGGTCTCCTTGCCGAAATTCCGGGACAGGTTGACGATCTTGATGCGCTTGTCGACGGCGCGGAAGGCCTTCAGCCGGAACAGGGTGGCGTCCGTGCTGCCGTCGTTTACGCAGACGATCTCGAAATCCTCGGTGATGTCGAGCAGAACGGCCTTCAGGCGGCGGAAGAAGACGTCCAGCACGTCCTCCTCGTTAAACATCGGCGCGACGATCGAAATCATGGGCATGTGTTGCGTTCCCGGCGGCGGATGCGCCAAGCTCGCCCAAACTCGTTGACGAAGCCTTTGTGTCGAGAAGACCGACGCGCCCGCCTCGCAAGTCCTGCGGCCAAGATCAGCGCGGTCGAGAGACTGAGCGTCAGCCCCAACCATTCCGTCCAGTGCCAAGGCAGCGCCAAGTCCACCTGGCGCGTCGATGGATCGACGTCGACGACCATCAAACCCAACTCCGGATCTGCGCGGGTTGGGAGGGCGGCGCCGGTCTCGCCGTCCCGAGCCCGCCAATGGCGCCAGTACGGCATAACGACTAGGACTGTGTCGCGCTGGCCGTCGAGGTCGACCAGAGTCCGGCGTGAGCGGCGCTCAACGATCGTGTAGCCCCCGGCTTTCGCTCGGCCAGCTTCTGCAATGTCTCCGATCAATTCGCGCCGGGCCGCGAAGTTGAACGCTTCGCGCTCGCGGACAGCGGGGCCCATGGCCCGATCGAACTCCGTTGGGAAGTATTCCACCGCGCCGCCGGGCTCGAATCCAGCCTCCAACGCTTGGCCCGCGCGTATCGCATCAAGGGCCGGCGGGATCGCGGCTAAGACGGCGACGACCAGGCACGCGGCCCCCAGCGCGGCGGCGATCCGGGCGCGCATCGCCTCCTGGAGCCCGGCGATAAGCACACCCGCCGCGAGCGCCGTCGACAGGTCGACGATCATCATCGCCCGCCAGGGAAACTGAACGGTCGACAGGATCCAATACTGCCAGATCAGCATTGAGCCTGGCGTCATCAGGAATACGGCGAAGGCCAGCGGCGCCGCGATCCAGAGCCGAAGCGCGGCGGGCGTCCGCCGACCGCCAAACAAAGCCGCGGCGCAGACAAGGATCGCGCAAATGAGCATCATCTTGACCGGGCCGGTTGTCTCCGGCGCCGGCTCCGGCGCCCCATCGAGAAATATCCAGGCCTCAGGCGAGGAATAGGCGCTGAACAGGACCTCTGGCGCGACGTCGTCCAAGAGCCCGATCGCGGGCAGCCAATAGACCGCGCTCAGCGCCAGGCCGGCCCCGCCCCAGACTGCCGCGCGCCCGCCCAGGCTGATCGCTTTATCCAAGACCCATTTCGTCCGCCACGCCTCAAGAACGAACAAGATGCCGAATAGGTGGATCGCAAACAGTAGGCTCGGCAAATGGCAAAGCGCGAGGCCTGCGACACTCCCTGCGAAGAGGCGGCCGCCCGTTCGCGTCTCGGCGAGATCGACGAAACCTTTCGCCGCCAGGGGCAGGAAGATGTAGGCCGCCGCCTCGCCCACGGCTTGGCGGTAGAACCAGTCGAAGACGAAGTGATACGGCGCGAGGGCGTAAACCAGGGCTGCGGCCGCCGCCGGCCAAGGCGCGAACCAGCGCCTGGCGAAGGCGTAGAACGCCGGTCCGGACAGAATGTAGAGCCATGCGCCGCCAAGGGCGAATACGGTTCCGGGTTCACACCCAACGCATAGCGGACGCCCGAGCGCGGCGGTCAGCCAAAATGGCGCCGGTCCGTAGAAGAAGAAATCCAGACCGCCCAGCCCGAACCAGAGTTCGGTGAGGTGTCGTGGATAGAGCGCGCCGCGCAGCAATTCCGTTTCAAAGGCTGCATACCAAGGCAGATTGTGGACATATGACCGCCCATACGGCGTACCGAGCCAGGCGAACCCCACAAGCAGTGCAAGCGAAAGCGCAGCAAAGGTCGCTAATAACGCGTGTCTGCGTGCAAATCGAAACCGTCCCAAGAAATACGTCCGTCGTAATTACCCGACCCGGACGCATAAGGGAGAAAACTCAATAGAGCGTTGCCAGCGCCTTGGCGTTGTAATCGGCGAGTTCGTCCATCCGCCCATCTTTCACTTTGGCCGCCCATTCCGGATCTTGCAGGAGGGCCCGGCCGACGGCGACGAGATCGAACTCGCCGCGGTCCAAGCGTTCGACCAGATCGTCGAGCGAGGCGGCTTGTGAATCTTCTCCACGAAAGGCGCCGATGAAATCCGACGATAGGCCGACGGAGCCGACGGTGATGGTGGGCAGGCCTGTCAGTTTCTTCGTCCAACCCGCGAGATTTAGGCCAGACTCGCCGTCGACCTCAGGAAATTCCGGCTCCCAGAAGCGACGTTGAGAGCAATGAAGAATGTCGACGCCCGCATCCACGAACACTTTCAGGAACGCTTCGAGCTCCTGCGGCGTCTCGGCGAGCCGGGCGGTGTAATCCTGCTGCTTCCATTGGGAAAAGCGCAGGATGATCGGCATGTCCTCGCCGACCTTTTTCCGGCACTCGGCGATGATCTCGCCGGCGAAGGCGGCGCGGGCGACGAGATCTCCGCCGTACTTGTCGGAGCGCGTATTCATCACGCCCCAGAAGAATTCGTCGATCAGATAGCCGTGGGCGCCGTGGATCTCCACGCAATCGAAGCCGAGCGCTTTCGCTTCTCCGGCGGCTTCGGCGTAGGCCATCGCCATGTCGGCCACTTCGGCGTCGGTCGGCTCCGGCTGGACTTGCTTGCCCTTGTGGGTCTTGCCCGACGGACTGTCGGAGACCGCGTCCGGATGCGGCCCCGTCCCCGGTTTGCGCATCATGCCCACATGCCAGAGCTGCGGCGCGATCACGCCGTTTGCGGCATGCACGCCGTCGACGACCCGACGCCAGCCGGCCAGCGCTTCGGGCGTGTGGAAGTTCGGGACGTTCGGGTCGTTCGACGCGCCGGGCCGGTTCACGGTGGTCCCCTCGGTGATCAGAAGGCCGACATCAGCCGCTGCCCGCCTGGCGTAATATTCCGCCACGTTCTCACCGGGTGCGCCGCCCGGCGAAAAGCTGCGCGTCATCGGCGCCATGGCGATGCGGTTGGGGATGGTCATGCCGCGGCAGGTGAAGGGTTCGAACAGCGAGGCGGTGTCGGTCATCGAGGGCTCCGGATCTGCGGGCGCTACTGGGGCGAGCGAGTTTCGGTAACAGACATGTCCATTTGCCCTAGCGTCCGTCAACGCCTCGTTCAGAGCGTATTCAAGTCAAGGGCTTATCCTGGCTACAGCAGTCCGGGAGCCGCCTATGAGATCTTTCGCCGCCTTCGCCGCGCTCTCGTCGGCCGCCGCCTGTGCGACGCCTGGGATTGACTACGTCGCCGACATGGCGCCGGGAAACCCGAGCGCAGGAAGCTACCGCGTCGTCGCCGTGGAGAATTTCGACGGCCCCTATTCGGCTTGGTACGAAGAGCGGTTCGAAGACATGCTCGCGGCGGCGTTGTTCCAAGACGCCCCCTGGTTCCGCGTCGCGCTGTTTCCGGCGCAGTCCAATGTCGACGGCGTTTACGGCGGTGCGATAGAAGTCTATCCGGTTGAAACTTATACGTCTTTCTACACGACCAGTCATTGCGTGAAGGAGGACGAAGAGACCGAAGACTGTCTGACCCGGAAGGAAGTCGAGCATTTCTGCACCGATTTTCATGTCGAGGTCGCCGTCAATCCGCAGCTCTTCGATCCAAAGGCCCGCGCATTGGTTCACGACGCGGTCTACACCGCTCGGGAAAGCGACAAGGTCTGTGCCGAGACGGGCTTCGTCGAGTTCTTCTCCAAGGTCGAGAAGACTGGCGACACGGCCGGCGATCAGAAGCGGCGCGCGGGCGGCAAAGGCCGTAGAGCGCGGCATAGCGTGGAGCATCGTGCAGGCGCGAAGTATCCGTTCCGCTACGCCGGCTTCGAACATCCGGGCTACATTCCCGATCCGGATTACGTCGTCGACGGCCTCTTTCGCGACGCCTTGTTCGACACGATCTGGCAGGCGCGGCGCGACATCGCGCCCTATAATCAGATATTGCGGGCCGAATTCGTCACAGAGCCACGCGACGCGGTCTTGATGGCCGACGCCCGCTTCCCACAGGCGATTGACGCCGCGAAGTCCGGCGACATCCATACGTCCTGTGCGCTGTGGGCCGAGCTTGAGGCGGAGAACCCGACCGCGGGAGAGGCGAAACACAACCTCGCAGCCTGCGCCGAGGCGATCGGCGATTATGCGCGCGCCCAGACCCTGTACGCCGAGGCGGCGCAGATGCTTGCGCCCTATGGCGCCGATGCTGGCAAACGCACGCGGCGCGCCTTGGCCCGGATATCAGAACGCCGGCAGGACCGTGACGTTCTGGATCGGCTGCTGGACGCGGATCCGTCGCCGGACGTCTAAGACGGGCGCAAACGAGGCGGGCTTGCGTTGAGGCGCCGGCTGGTCCACGTCCACGCCCATGCGTGATTTCGACGGCATACTCGACCTGGCCGGGCGACACCATGGCGGTCCGGACGCCGCCCTCGCCTTCGCGACGAACAGCCATGCCACGCCGGACGTCGCGGCCGTGCCGGACGATCGTTGGCTCAGCGTCATGACGAAATGCGTCTTTAATGCGGGCTTCAATTGGAAAGTCATCGAGGCGAAATGGGACGGCTTCGAAGCCGCCTTCGACGCTTTCGACCCGCACAGGGTGGCGTTCTATTCCGACGAGGATCTCGATCGCCTCGTTTCCGACGCGCGGATCGTGCGCAACGGGCAGAAGATCAAGGCGGCGGTTGAGAATGCGCGCTTCGTCGTGGAGACGGCGAAAGAGCATGGCTCCTTCGCGGCGTTCCTGGCGGATTGGCCGGCGGACGATCAGGCGGGCCTTCTGACTTGTCTCGGCAAGCGTGGCGCGCGGCTCGGTGGTGCGACGGCGCAATACTTTCTGAGGTTCGGCGGATGGGATGCGTGGATTGCGTCACCTGATGTGTGTGCGGCGCTTAACCGCGAGGGCGTGCTCGATAAGCCCGAGGCGACATCCAAAACCGCCCTGGCGAAAATTGGCGCGGCGATCAATACGCTGCATGACCAAAGCGGCCAGGCGCGCGCCGTTGTCTCCCGCTTACTGGCCCTCAGCGTGGGCTGACCGCGGCCGGGATCGGCGCCTCCAATCCCGCAACACTCGCCAGGACAACGCCGCCCAGAAATCCGAACGCTGCGACCAAGACGAACTTCATCAAGAGCTTGACCATGGCTCATTCTCCCTCTGCGAGACACGCTGAGAGAGACGTTGCAAGGTGAAGGCCGGTTCAATCGCGCTTGGCGCCGTCCAGGCTCGTCTCGGACTTGGCGCGTTTAGCGGCGTCGAGGGATTTCTCCGACTTTGGGCGTCCGTGCTTCGCCCGGTTCTCCGCGGCGCGGGCCTCCCGTTCGGAGCGAAGTTTCGTTTTGCGCGCTTTATTGAAGTTGACGACGTCGCCCATCACGTCTCCCGAACGCGAAGAATATGCGTGATACTGTCATCCGTCACCGGCTTAAAGCCGAGCGCCTCCCAATACGGACCAGCGGCCCTTGAGGCGCGGGCGTTGCAGGTTAGCGTGGGTGCGTGCGTTAGCGCATGCGCGACGACTTGCTCGCCGAGGGATCGGCCAATGCCGCGGCCGCGGAGAGCTGGATGGATGTAAAATCGCCGCATGCGCATGGCCGGTTCTGGGAAGTCCGTTTGACGCGTCGTCCCGCCGACGCCGGCCAGCCGTCCGTCGGTCCAAGCGGCGAATAGGGCGGCTCCATTGGCCTCAAAGCGCTCTACACCTCTGGTCCAAAGATCTCGAAGAAGCGTCATATTGCGCACGTTTTCCGCCCGCGCCGCGTCCTCGAGCGTGCTCAGGTCGTCGGGCAAACGGCCGTCGACGCGGTTTATTCGGACTTCAGCGAGCATGTCATCACGGTGGACAGCGGTCGAAAGCCCAGCGCCTCAAACCAAGCTTGCGCCCTTGGATTGTGTGCGCCGGCCTCAAGCAGGAGACGCGCGCACCCGGCTTTTCGGGCTTCATCCGTCAGAAAATCCATAAGCGCGCGGCCGAGGCCTTCGCCGCGCGCTTCAGGTGAGATGGCGACGTCTTCGATCTTCATGTACCGCTCAAATCCGGCGTCCCCGAAATAGACGACCGCGCCGCCCAGGATCCGGCCATCGTCCGCGAACATGCCCGCGAGGCGGCGGGGATGATTGGGCTTGACCGCTTCGCTGCTGAAGTAGCGGGTTAGGCGCTCGACGGCGTCATGGCGCCAGGCTCCTTCGACGCTTAAGCCGTCTTCGTATTCGTCCAGGCAGATATAACCCGGATCGGCGACGATGATCTCCGCGACGGCGCGGGCGACGCGGAGCGCGTCGTCGGGAGAGGAGAACCAGTCCGCGAGAGGCATCGCTTCAAAATGGTTCCGACCGCGACACAGCGTCAAGCCGGTTTAAACTGTTAGCTTACGCCGGCCCAATCATCCCCTCTGGCCGGACGATGATGTCGTAATCCTCAGCCGGGATGCCGTCGGCGATGGCCTCGTCTCTGAGTGTGGTGCCGTTTTTGTGGGCTGTCTTCGCGATCTTGGCTGCGCGGTCATAGCCGTATTTCGGCGCGAGCGCGGTGACGAGCATCAGCGAGCGTTGGACCCCCGCTTCGATATTCTCCAGGCGAGGCTCAATGCCGACCACGCATTTGTCGGTGAAGCTCACCGCTGCATCCGCCATCAACCGGACCGATTGCAGGAAATTGTACGCCATCATCGGGTTGTAGACATTGATCTCGAAATGACCCTGGCTGCCGGCGAAACCGATGGCGGCGTTGTTGCCCATGATGTGGGCGCAGACCTGGGTCATTGCTTCGCACTGGGTGGGGTTCACCTTGCCCGGCATGATCGACGAGCCGGGTTCGTTCTCCTGCAGGGCGAGTTCGCCGAGACCAGCGCGCGGGCCTGCCCCCAAGAACCGGATATCGTTCGCAATCTAGAAGAGCGACGCAGCGGCTGTCGCGATGGCGCCGTGGGTGAAAACCATGGCGTCATGGGCGGCGAGCGCCTCGAATTTGTTCGGTGCGGTCTTGAATGGCAGGCTGGTGATCTGTGCGATCTTGTCGGCCACCATCTGGTCGAAGCCGACCGGGGCGTTGAGGCCGGTGCCGACCGCCGTGCCGCCCTGGGCAAGCTCCATGAGCCGGGGCAGCGTCGCCTCGATACGTTCTACGCCCAGCGAAACCTGTTGGGTGTAGCCGGAGAATTCCTGGCCGAGGGTCAGCGGCGTCGCGTCTTGGGTGTGGGTCCGGCCGATCTTGATGATCTCCGTCCACGCCTTGGCCTTGTCGTTCAGTGCGTTACGAAGCTTCTGCAGCGCCGGCAGCAGACGGTGCGTCACCTCCTCCGCGCAGGCGACGTGCATGGCGGTCGGGAACGTGTCGTTCGACGATTGGCTCATATTGCAATGGTCGTTGGGGTGGACCGGCGACTTCGAGCCGATCTTCCCGCCGAGAATCTCGATGGCGCGGTTTGCGATCACTTCGTTGGAGTTCATATTCGACTGCGTGCCGGATCCGGTCTGCCAGACCACGAGCGGGAAGTGATCGTCCAGCTTGCCCTCGACCACTTCCTGGGCGGCCTCGACGATGGCTTTGCCAATCGTCCCGTCGAGCTTGCCGAGCGCCATGTTCGTTTCGGCGGCCGCCCGCTTGACGATCCCTAAGGCGCGAACGATGGGCGCCGGCTGAGTCTCCCAGCCGATCTCGAAGTTGCCGAGACTGCGCTGCGCCTGGGCGCCCCAATACTTGTCCGCCGGCACCTGGATCTCGCCGAACGTATCGGTCTCGGTCCGCGTTTCGCCCTTGCCGCCGAAGAGTTTCATCGGAGCGCTCCTCCTGTCCTGATGCTCGGCGCTGTAGCATGGGGGGACGTGAATGCAATCGGGCCGGGCGCGACCTCACAGCGGCTTGTTCACAGGCCTTTCGGTCTATGTATAGGACCGCGACGCGTCCAAAGTCACGAGGATCTCCCAATGCCCGATTCACTCACATTCGACGGATTGAGGCATCTGCCCGCGGATCATCCCGAGGTAAAGTTCGGGCGTATGGGCGTTCTCCTCGTCAATCTCGGCACTCCGGACGCGACGGATTACCGCTCCATGCGGCGGTATTTGTCAGAGTTTCTCTCCGACCGTCGGATTATCGAAGCGCCGCGTTGGATCTGGCAGCCTATTCTGCAGGGCGTCATCCTACAGACTCGACCAGCCAAATCGGCGCGCGCCTATCGCAAGATCTGGATGAAGGACATCGACGAGTCTCCTTTGCGTTTTTACACGCGTCGGCAAGCGGAGCTGTTGGCCGACCGGATCGGAGCGGGTGGAGAGCTCGTCGTCGATTGGGCCATGCGTTATGGAAATCCGTCGATCGAGAGCCGCATTCACGCGCTTCAGGACCAGGGCTGTGATCGCATCGTGACGGTTGCGCTCTACCCACAATATTCCGCCGCCACAACGGCGAGCGTCTACGATAAGACGTTCGACGCATTGAAGAAAATGCGCTGGCAGCCGGCGATGCGGACGACGCCCGCCTTCCACGACCATCCCGCCTATATCGACGCGCTTGCGGTTTCGATGGAACGTCACCTCAGCGATCTCGAATTCGAGCCTGAAGTGGTGCTCATGTCCTATCACGGCATTCCAAAGAGTTACTTCCTGAAGGGCGATCCGTATCACTGCCATTGCCAGAAAACGACGCGATTGGTGCGCGAGCGGCTCGGCTGGAGCGAGGATTATCTTCGTGTGACCTTCCAGTCGCGGTTCGGACCCACGGAATGGCTGCGGCCCTATACGGATGAAACATTGGAAGAGCTTGCGCATTCCGGCGTGCGGCGCGTGGCTGTTGCTGCGCCAGCGTTTATCTCCGATTGCGTTGAGACGCTGGAGGAAATCGCCATTGAGGGGGCCGAGGTCTTTCTGGACGCCGGTGGAACGGACTTCGCCGCAATCCCGTGTCTTAATGACAGCGAAGGTGCGATAGACGTGATCGAGGCGATCGTACGCCGTGAGCTCGCCGGCTGGACGGGAATCTAAATCGTGTCGTCTGAGGACGTCTTGGTTGTTGAGGCGAAGAAGGGTTGGTCGATCTTCGCCTTGTTCTGTTTGTGGGCCGTCTTCGCCGTCTGCATCGCGACCATGTTCTTTGCCGAGAGCATTCTCGCATCCGGAGGAAGCAGTCTTCCAAGATACCGGTGGATTAGCGAGGGTCCGCCTTGGGGTTTGAGGCTGTTGGCCGGTCTTGCTGTGCTGGGTTTCGTGAGACCGCTCTATAGGTTTACCGGCTTCACGCTTGGCAGCGCGCCCGCGCTCAGAATTCGGTCCGACGGCGTGGATCTGCGCGACGCGGCTGAGACCAAGTCGCTGAGATGGGACCAGGTGGCGCGTTTCGTCATTGAAAAGGCTGGTCGTGGCAGGTTTCGCCTGCGCATCGGCCCCAAGTCAGAGCGCGGCGGGCGCGCAGCACGGGACTTTGTGTTCGCTGAAAGTCTTTTGGACACCGATTTCCAAGTCATTCTCGATCATGTTCGCGAATTGGGGACGGGCGTTGCGATCTATGGCGGGGAGCTCCCGAGCGACGCTGCGCAGCAGGTTCGGGACCGCCAGGCCTAATGGACGGCTGGACGTCTGCAGGCAAAGTTAAAGGTCGCATTACCGACGACGGCGCGCTGGAAGTGCGGGTCGCTGGGCTCACAACCCAGGCCAAGTACTACAAGCCGTTGCTCAAGGATTTCTTCCGCAAGGATTTCCAACGCCTACGGCCCGGCTATGGCGATTATGCCGTGCACATCGTCATGGAATACACGGGCGACCCGCCCTGGATGGATCTCGACAATCTCGCCAAGGCGCTTTTGGACAGCGTCTCGACGAACGCCTTTGAAGACGACCACCAGGTCGCCCGCCTTTTGGTTGAACGCCGCGTGGGAAGCCGGGAAGGAATTTGGATGCGGGTTGAGGCGCTTTAAGCGTCGCCGTCCAACAGAAACAAAAAAACCTCGTCGATTCGGGCCTGCCATGCGGCTTCATTGTGCGCCGCGCCCCGATAGGTCTTGGTGACCCAATTGACCCCTTGCGCAAAGCCGAGCGCCTCGATGGCCTCGTCCACGCTCACTTGAAAAGGCGCATAATGGGCGTCGAGCGTCTCCGTGCCGGAATCGAACCAGATCCGGTGATCCTGAGGAGAGGGTGGATGAGCGCTCAGATACTCGACGAAAGCCGCTGCGATCGGCGCGCCGAACGTGTCGTAGTCCGCCAGCTTGTCGTCCGATAATGTCAGCGGCCAATGCGTCGACAGGCACCCTGCCCCGCCGAATACGTCGGGATACTGCGTCAGCGCGTAAAGCGAGATCAGCCCGCCCATGGAGGAGCCGGCGACAAATGTGTTGTCGCGATCCGGCAAAGTCCGGAATTCATTGTCGATGCGCGGCTTCAATTCCTCCACGAGGAATTTCAGATACGCGTCGGACAACGGCTTCCCGCCATAAGTCTGCTCTCGGTCGGGACGGAGGGTGTCCGGTAACGCATCCAAGACAGCAGCGGGCGCATATTCGCGAAACCGGAGCTCCGTATTCCAAACGCCGACAATGATCGCGCCGTCAGTCTTTCCGTCGGCGACCAGTCGCTCCATGGCCTCGTCCATTTCCCAGGACACGCCGCCATAGGATGTCGCGGGATCAAACAGGTTCTGGCCGTCATGGGCGTAGATCACCGGATAGGCCGCGTCTCCCTCGGCATAGCCGGGCGGCGTCCAAACCGCCACGCGGCGCGGGGCGACATGGTCCGATGCGACAAACCCAAGGTCGGCTAAGCTGGAATTGGACGTCTCGCGCCGTTCCGGCTCGCTGCAGCCGGCTGCGAGGAAGGCAAGCGCTGTCAGGCTGCGAGCAAACTTCTCCATGATTTCCCTCAGCCGTGCTTCGCGCCCCAGTCGCGCATGGCGCCGATGACACCTCTCATTTCGCGCCCCTTGTCGGTCAGCAGGTATTCGGCCCGCGGCGGATGCGTTTCGTAAAGGCGCCGCGCTACAATTCCTGAATCCTCAAGCATCTTCAAGCGGTTCGATAGAACAGTCGGCGTGATGCCGTCGATCGCATCTTGAAGGTCCTGGAAGCGTCGGGCGCTATGGTCCAGCAATTCGCGTAAAATCTGCGCAGTCCAGCGCGAACCGATGATCGCTGCGGTCCGCGTGATTGGACAGAGAGGCAGGTTTTTGTCGCTCACCGTCAAGCGCATATCGCATTCACTTGGTATTGACTATACACTCTGAAAAACACAGTCACTACCATATATAGATGGAGGTATGAATGACGATTGAATTGCTGGCGTTGGTCGGGGTCTGCGCCGTGTTGATGGCTCTCTTGGCTGTGCAAGGCCTATGGACGCCATTTACCTATGGCTTCGGCTACGGGCTCGGCGCACGCGACGAACCGAAACCCCGGTCGGTGTTTGCGGCGCGGGTCGATCGCGCCGTCGCCAATCATATTGAAGGATTGGTGATGTTTGCGCCGTTGGTTGTCGTTGCCGCCATCGCCGGGGTGTCGACGCCGCTTACGGCCTGGGGCGCGATTCTCTACTTCGCGGCACGGATTGCGTTCGCGGCTTTCTACATTGCTGGGGTGCCGGTGCTCCGCTCTGTCGCCTGGGGCGTTGGCGCAGGGGGGCTTTTGGCGATCTTCTGGGAATTGGGCTCGGCGGCGCTCACGCGCTAGAGCCCTTTCATCCGAATTTGAGTCGGCTGATGGCCTCTCGCGTTCGTGCTGGCAAGGAGCATCCCGCAGGGCGATGC
>CAZQZC010000056.1:0-16228 GCA_964597685.1 uncultured Hyphomonadaceae bacterium
CGAGCAAAACAAAGAACTCCGCAGGCGCAGCGGCCGGGGCGCAAGCCCCGAACAGCCGCGAGCAAGCTAAAACAACAACGCCCGAGCAGAGAAACGACTCTTCCCGAACAGAAGCGAGCAAAACGAAACAACACACCTTGACCCAAGCTCAGACAGATCTTATTGTTTTTCAATAAAAATGGAGATCACACATGCACGCCGAGCTCGTCCGCATCACCCTGCACCAGGTCGACATCAAGATCCTGAACGGCGACCAGATGCATGTCCTTCAGTGGCGGCGGACGATGTTTTGGGACGAGGTTCTGCTCGATGGGACGCGTCAGGCCGCCAGCCATGGCCTCTGGGGGCGGGAGAAGGTCTACGGCCTCGTCTTCGGACGCGACGAGGAGGGACGCGGCGGTCAACGGGTGATGCTTCTGCTGGATCCGCGCACGCGCACGCGATGGAGCTGGGACGCGCATGAGGAGGTTTCCGGCGTGCGGCTCGAAACGGCCGACGGCCCCCTGCTCGCCCATGGCACATTGGATCCGAAAACACATGAGAAGCCCGCCACCTTCGCCGATTGGATGAAGAAGACGATGGGTATGGAATGGTGAGCGCGGAGCGCGCGGCATGAGACGCGGTCTTCGTGGTCTGGACGTCGCCGCCGGCGAGGTCGTCTCCATCCGGTTTGGCGGCGTTCTGCGCCATTACGGGGTGGTCACCCATCGCGGCACGGTGATCTCAAACTCGCGCCGGCATGGCGGCGTGGTTGAACAGGAATTCGAGGATTTCGGAGACGGCAAATCCGTCCGCCGGCATGGCGCCTGGAGCGGGCTGCACCCGCTTGAGGTCGAAGCCCGCGCCCGCCGGCGCAAGCACGCGCCTTATGATCTGTTCCAGGCCAATTGCGGCCATTTCGCCCGCGACTCCCACGGACTTCCGACGACACCGCTACAGCGGGGCGCGGCCGCGCTGTCGGTGCTGGGCGCGTTAGCTTGGCGGTCGCTTCGGCGGTGAAAGCTCAGACCTCGCGCCAGGCGCCGGGCGGGAGGCCGTCCAAATTCCAATCGCCCACCCGCGCGCGCACGAGCCGCAACGTCGGATGCCCAACCGCCGCCGTCATGCGCCGGACTTGGCGGTTACGGCCCTCGGTAATCGTGAGTTCGATCCAGGCGTCCGGCACGGATTTTCGATACCGCACGGGCGGATCGCGCGGCCACAGGCCCGGCGGCTCGGCGATCAGACGCGCTGTCGCCGGCGCGGTCAGGCCGTCCTTGAGGCGCACGCCCTGGCGTAGCGCATAAAGCGCGGCTTCATCCGGCGCGCCCTCGACTTGGGCCCAATAGGTCTTCGGCGTCTTGCGCTTCGGGTCGGTGATGCGGGCTTGCAAGCGCCCGTCGTCGGTGAGGACGAGCAAGCCTTCGCTGTCCTTGTCCAGCCGTCCCGCAGGGTAGACGCCCGGGACCGTGATGAAATCGGATAGCGGCTTATGCCCCTCCCCCGGCGCCCCGTCTAAGGTGAATTGCGAGAGCACGCCGTAGGGCTTGTTGAAGATGAGGAGTTTCGCCATGGGCTGGACGAGGATCAGGCCTCCGGCTCCAATCCCCCCATCCGGCAGACCTCCTCCCATTCCGCCTCTGTCACCGGCTGAACGGAAAGCCGCATGGAGGTTACAAGGCTCATCTCGGCGAGCTTTGGATTGGCCTTGACCGCCTTCAGGGTGACGGGATTGGGCATGTCCCGCAGCGCGCGCACGTCGACACAATCCCAGCGCTCATCGTCGGTCGTAGAATCGGGGTGGCTCTCAGCGCAGATCTCAACGATCCCGACGACTTCAAGCCCCTCGTTGGAATGGTAGAAAAAGCCCTTATCCCCCACCTTCATCGCCCGCATATTATTGCGGGCCTGGTAATTGCGGATGCCGTCCCATTCCGCGCCGGTGTCGCCGACCTTCTTCTGGTCCTCCCAAGACCATTTGAACGGTTCGGATTTGAACAACCAATAAGCCATGGGCGGCGCTCCCTCGTCTGGCGACGGCGAAGAGCTAGTCCGGATTCGAGCGGCCGCAAAGGGTGCGTGGTCTGTGGCGGGGTCGTCGAGTTTTCGCTGCGTGTGGCGCGTTCAGCCGTCTACGCCGCACGCGCAGCGCCCCAGCTGACGAAACCAGCGACTTTCGGCGCCCGGGGAAGGTATCGGGTCTCGGCGCGGTCAAGCCGGAACCCGCCTTCGCGAAGCAGCGCGCCCGTATCGCGGGTCAGATGGCAGCCGCCGGCGAGCCGTTTCCAGACGGGCTCGATGCGCCGCTGCCATTTGGCGACGCCCTCGTCGGGGGCGAGGCCGTGCTCGGAGAACAAGATCCGCCCGCCCGGCTTCAAGACGCGGTGCAATTCGGCAAGTGCGGCGCGCCAATCCGGGATGGTGCAGAGAACGAAAGTCACAACCGCCGTATCGATCGACTTCGCGTCCAACCCGGTGTCCTCGGCGCCGGTTTCAAGAATATCGGTCCTCGCCTCCAGTGGGCCGCCGGCGAGCGTTCTTCTGGCGCGCGCGACCATGCCGGGCGCGGGCTCAAGCGCGAACAAGCGATCGACCTTGGCTGGATCGTACAAGCCGAAATTCGTACCCGACCCGCAGCCGATCTCCAGAACGCGGCCCTCGGCCTCGGGGACGACCTTCTCGCGTTGGCGCATGATCGGCTTCGTAGCGCACGCCGTCGAAACGATGGCGGGCAGGGCGTATCGCTCCCAAACGTTCATCGTCGCCTACTCCGCTCGAACCGCGGCTGCGGGCTCTACGCCCAAGGCGCGGCGGGTCGCTTCATTGGCGGCGCGCGCAATCAAGCCCGTCCGGGTGATTGAGACTTCGTAGGCGAGGCCGTCTGACATGGGATTGTACACCGCCGAGCCGAAATTCGCGTCCCGAACTCCAAACCGTCCACCATGCTCTTTCGCAAGCGCATGAACATCGAGGCCGGGGTTTTCCGTCAGTCGCACCGCGTTGGTTTCATTGGCTCTTTCGACGTCCATATACCGTCCGTCGAGCCGATCGAGACGATACACGCTGTCGTATCCCAAAAGGTTCGACAGAGCTTTGAAGGTGATGACCCGAGCGCCAAGGATGAACTCGTCGCCTGTGACGACATGCTCCATTCGCTGCCCCTCCGGCAGGAGGAGGGTGGCGACGTACTGGTCCGTTTGGTCCTGAACGGCGGCGAAAGATATGGTTGCGACGGGACGTTCGAAGGTCAGGCGTTTATAGGTCTGGAGATTGAGGCCCGTGAAGGCGACCACGGCGCCAAGCCCCATGAACCCCGTCCCGAACACGAGACGCGAACCGCCCGAAAACGGCTTGAGCCGGAACAGTTTTCCGAGACCTGCGAAGGTCAGCATCAACCCGATCACGCCGGCGATCGCCGGCAAGATCCACCACATCAACCCCATCGGCCCCGCTCCTCTGCGTCGCTCTCTGCCCGTCTGCCCGGACACCTTATAACAAAGCCGGACACGATTGGGAGCGGGGATGTCTGTCGGCTTGGGCGACCGGGCAAACGCCGCAGTTTAACGCATCAGCGCCGGCGCCGGACAGGCGGGCGCGCCTTAGATATTGTCGCCCCAGAAGACCGCGGGACGTTCCTGCTTATCGACGTGCAAGCCGCATTCGGACTTGTCGGCGCCCGCCCAACGGCCAGACCGCACATCGCCCGAGTCCGCCGCCGGCTTCGTGCACGGCCAACAGCCGATGGAAGGATAGCCCTGGTCGACCAGCGGGTGCCGAGGCAGGTTGCGCTCTTGGAAGAAGCGATTCACGTCGTCCTGGGTCCAGGATGCGAGCGGGTTCACCTTGAACCGTCCGCCCGCGTGCTCGAACACCGGAAGCGACATGCGCGCCCCGCCATGGAACCTCTTGCGTCCGGTGATCCACGCCTCGAACCCCTCCAGCGCCGGCTCCAATGGGCGCACCTTGCGCAGGGCGCAGCAGGCGTCGGCGTCGGTCTTCCAAAGCATGTTTTTCGGGTCGTCGCGAAGCCGTTCGGCCTCATCGGGTCGGATATTGCGCACATCAGTCAAACCGAGGCGATCGATCAGCTCGTCGCGGTATTCCAGCGTCTGGGGAAAGTGCATGCCGGTTTCCAGAAAGATGACCGGCAAGGATGGATCGACGTCTGCGATCAAGCCGAGCATCGTCGCGCTCTCGGCTCCAAAGCTGGACACATAGGTGATCCCGTCGCGCCATTCGCGCTTTATGGCGACCTCAAGGATGTCGTGCGCCGACGCCCCGCGAAACGCGTCGTTCAAGCGTTCCAACCGCGCGTCCGGTTTTTCCAAGGCCTGTGTGGCCGCGTCCGCATACGCCATGGGTTCAGCCTTTCGCATGACGCGCCGCAAACGCAGATCGCGATCCGTCTGCAGCGTCTTGATAATAGTGAGAAAATTCAGACACAGCCGCCTCGTAATCGCCGGCGTCCGACCGTTTGGTCACAACAGCGTCGAACCCGGACCGGGCGAGGAACAGCAATTGGTCGCGCAAGACGTCGCCCACAGCCCGCAGCTCGGCCTTATAGCCCAACCGCCGGCGCAAGAGCTGCGCCTGGGAGTAGCCCCGCCCATCGGTGTATTTTGGGAACGTCACCTCAATGAGGCCGATCCGATCCAGATCCTCGGCCAGCTCGTGGGGATCGTCGTCCGGCTGCAGGCGCACCCCGATGCGGGTGTTGCGCGCTAACAACGCGTCGCGTTCAGCCTTGAAGCGCTCCAAACCGACGCTCACGCAGCCCGTCGGCCCAATGTCCTCGTCCTCGCCGACGAACGTCCATTCGTCATGTTCGACAAGCGCGCCGTTCTTAAGCAGCGGCATAGAGAGCCTCCTTGAACGGATCAGTTCCGAGACGCGCGAGCGTGTCGATAAATCGTTCGGATGGATCGGTGCGCAGATCGCGATAGCGGTCCACGACGCGCTGGATGGCGTCCGGCACCTCCTCGGCGCGCAAGCCCGGGCCGGCGATCTCGCCGATGGCGGCGTGCTCGTCGGAGCGGCCGCCAAAGGTGATCTGGTAGAATTCCTCGCCTTTCTTATCGACGCCCAAAATCCCGATATGGCCGACATGGTGGTGGCCGCAGGCGTTGATGCATCCGGAGATCTTGATTTTCAGCTCGCCGATATCCGCCTGGCGCTCCAGATCGGCGAATGCGCGCTGGATATCCTGGGCGACCGGGATGGCGCGGGCGTTGGCCAGATTGCAGAAATCGAGGCCGGGACACGCGATGATGTCGGACACCAACCCGACATTCGGCGTCGCCAGGCCGGCTGCGTCAAGTTCGCGGTAGACGTTATAAAGCTCATCGAGCTTCACGTGCGGAAGCACCAAATTCTGCTCGTGCGTCACGCGGATGTCGTCGAACGAATAGGTCTCGCCAAGGTGTGCGACGACCATCATCTGTGTGTCGGTGGCGTCGCCCGGCGGCTTGCCGATGGGTTTCAGCGAAATGGTGACCGAGGCGTAGCCTGGCGTTTTGTGGGGGTTGAGATTGGCCTCCGCCCACCGCGCGAAGGCGGGATCGGCGATTTTCGCCCGCTCGAACGCTTCGGACGTTTCAGGCAGCGTCTCAAAATCCGGCGCCTCAAAGAAGCTGTGGATCCGCGCGATCTCGGCGTCCGGCAGCACGACCTTCTCGTCTTCGGCTTGGGCGGCGAATTCGGCGTCCACCTGGCTTTGGAACTCGTCCGGGCCAAGCTCGTTCACCAGGATCTTGATCCGCGCCTTGTATTTGTTGTCACGCCGTCCGTGGCGGTTGTAGACGCGCATGATCGCCTCGAGATAATCGAGCAGATCGGCTTCGGAGACCCAATCGCGGATCGTCACGGCCACATGCGGCGTGCGCCCCTGCCCGCCGCCGACGAGAACCTCAAAACCGATCTCCCCGCCGCGGCGCTTCATGTGCAGGCCGATATCATGGACGCGAACGGCCGCCCGGTCGGTTGCGGCTGCGGTGACCGCGATCTTGAACTTCCGCGGGAGAAACGAGAATTCCGGATGGAAGGTCGACCATTGCCGGATGATCTCGCACCACGGCCGCGGATCGACGACCTCGTCGGCCGCCGCTCCGGCGAATTGATCGGTTGTTGTGTTTCGGATGCAGTTTCCAGACGTTTGGTTGGCGTGCATCTCGACCTCGGCGAGGCTGTCGAGGATATCGGGAACGTCCTTCAGGCCGACCCAGTTGAACTGAATGTTCTGACGCGTCGTGAAATGACCATAGCCGCGGTCATAATCGCGCGCGACGGCCGCAAGCCGGCGCATCTGGGTCGCGTTGAGCTGGCCGTAGGGGATGGCGACGCGCAACATATAGGCGTGAAGCTGCAGATAGACGCCGTTCATCAGGCGCAGCGGCTTGAACTCGTCCTCGCGCAACTCACCGGCGAGACGGCGGGTCACCTGGCCGCGGAATTGCCGCGTGCGTTCGCGGATAATCTGGGTGTCGATGTCGTCGTACTGATACATGAGCTTTCGGCGCTCCTATTCCGGCGCGACGGGCAGGATCCGGGAATCGGGGCGGATCGGAACGTCGTTGATGCTTGCGGTTCGGGTCTGCATCCGGCCGTCTTCAGCAAAGACCCAATGCTCAAGACCATAGGCGCGGTAGGTTCCGCCGCTGTCCGTGCGGTATTCGTAGTGGAACTGAACGGCGATACGATTGCCGGCGAACGTGAACAGCTCTTTCTTGAGCCGATAGTCGAGCTCCCGCCCCCATTTGCGCTGGAGAAAGGCCCGCACGGCTTCGCGCCCCTCCAGGAACTCGTTTCGGTTTCGCCAGACCGTGTCTTCGGTATAGGCGAGGACGACCTTGTCGGGATCGCGGGTGTTCCAAAGATCTTCCGCCGCCTGCACCTTCGCGCGGGCGGTCTCCTCAGTGAATGGAGGAACGAGCGCACTGGTCATCTATGCGGCCTCCTGGGCGTGGCCGATGCCAAGCTCGCGCTCGACGCGCGCAACCCATCTTTGCACAGCGGGAAACTCGTCGAGGTCGAAGCCGCCTTCATGGGCGACGCGCGTATAGGCGACGAGCGCGATGTCGGCGAGCGTCATGGATTGCCCGACCAACCAATCGGAGAATTGCAGCTGCAGCTCCATGACGCCCAGCGCCCGGCGGCCCCTCGCCAGCAAATTGGGATCGAGATCGCCCTCGGCGATGTTCTGGAATTTCAGCTTCGACCGGCGCACCGCGATATAGGGCTCGTGGGAATATTGCTCCCAGAACAGCCAACTCATCATCTGGGCGCGCTGAAACGGGTCGGTGGGGATCAGCGCAGATCCCGCCGCTTCGGCGAGATGCAGCATAATCGCATTGGATTGCGGCAGAACCCGCCCATCCGGCCAACGCGCCAGGGGCACCTGGCCCGCCGGATTGACCGCCAAGAATTCCTCCGTCCCGGCTTCGCCGGCGAAGATATCGACCTCGACCCAATCGTACTCGACGCCCAGAACGTCGGCGACCCAGCGCGGCTTCAGGCAATTCCCGCTTTCGCAATTGCCGTAGAGGGTCAGTTTCTCTATCTCGCGAACGATCATCAAACAGCCTCCGTCATCTCGCGCTTCGGACGCGCTTTGGCGAATTCCGGGTGGGTTGTCGGCCCCTCGGCGCGGATGCGCTCGCGGATCGTTTCGCGCCCGGTGATCGCGCCCTCGGGCGTGACTTCCATGAAATACGGATCGTTGACGATTGTCTCGGCGGCCAAGGCTTCAGCCAAGCGAGCCTCAGCCTCGTCGCCCGTGAACACGCCAATCTCGGCCTGGGATTCCGACCAGCCGCCGGTTGACGTCATCCAGACCACCGCGCCGGTCTGCGTGTTCCAGGCGGTCACCGCTTTGGGCGCGTCATGTTTAATCTTCGGACGGACGGACGTCATGCGGCGGCCTCTTCAAGTTGCAGACTAAGCGCCTCCAGCGGCAGGCCGGCCACCTCCCCGATGACGAGGAGAGCCGGGCCTTTTATGCCCCGCCGGGCGATCAGGCTCGGGAGTTCGGACAGCGCGCCATACGCGCGGATTTCGTTCGGCCGCGTCCCGTTCTCAATCACGGCGACAGGCGTCGACGGCGCGCGCCCCTGGCGCAGAAGATTCTCGGCGATGGCGGGCGCTGTTCCAACGCCCATGAACACAATCACCGTCTGGTTCGCGCGCGCCAGGGCGGCCCAGTCCAGATCGGGCGTCCCGCCCGCCTTGGCGTGACCGGTGACAAAGGTGACCGATTGGGCGTGGTCGCGGTGGGTCAGCGGCAAGCCGGCGGACGCCGCGCAGCCAAGCGCCGAGGACACGCCCGGCGTCACATGGGCCTCCACCCCTGCGGCCTGCAGCGCCTGCAGCTCTTCGCCGCCCCGGCCGAACACAAAGGGATCCCCGCCCTTCAACCGCACGACGCGCTTGCCCTCGCGCGCCGCCTTGACGAGCAGATCATGGATCTCGTCTTGCGGGACAGAATGGTCGCCTTTGGACTTGCCCACGGGCACGCGCTCCGCGTCGCGGCGGACAAGGTCGAGGATCTCCTCGGAGACAAGGCGGTCGTAGAAGACGGTGTCGGCGTCCTGAATCAATCGCAGAGCCTTCAAAGTCAGAAGCTCTGGATCGCCGGGCCCGGCTCCAACGATATGGACGACGCCCATATCGGCCGGCTCACGCAACGCCTCGCGCATGGCGGCTTCTGCGCCGTCGAGATCGCCAGCATACGCCCGCTCCGCCGCGGCTCCGTTCAACACGCGCTCCCAGAACCGCCGACGGCCGTCCTCGGTCGGAATGGCGGATTTCACCGCGGACCGCATCCGCTTCGACAGCGCGGCGAGATCGCCGATCCGCTGGGGCAGCAGCGCCTCGAGCTTGGCGCGGACGGATTTCGCAAGAACGGGCGCTGCGCCGCCCGTCGCGACAGCCGCGACAAGCTCGCCGCGGTCCAGGATCGACGGCACCGTGAAGTCGCAGAGCTCCGGCCGGTCGACGGCGTTGACAGGCGCGCCGGCCGATTTGGCCAGCGACACGGCCGCTTCCGCTTCGGCGTCGTCCTCGAGCGCGACAATGGCGAAGGCGGCGCCGTCAAGCGCCTGACCCGCGTGCACTGGATCGATCACTTCGACGTGAGCGCCGAATTCACGGTCGAATTCCGGCTCCAGAGCGTCGGCGACGACGCGGATTTGCGCCGGCGTCTTGGCCAGAAGCCGTACTTTCCGGCGGGCGTTCTCACCGCCGCCGAACACCACGACATGGGCGTGGTCCATGCGAAAAAAGGTAGGAAACAGGCGCACCGATATCCCTCGAAGCCGGTTGCATTGGGGCCATAGGTGGCTGTTGACCTCGCTGCGGCAAGCGGCGAAGCCTTAGGTCACCCTTTAGAGATACTGAAACGATGTCCGACCCGACCGACCGCCTGCCGCCCCTGAACGCGCTACGGGCCTTTGAGGTCGCCGCCCGGCGCCTCTCCTTCACAAAGGCTGCAGAAGACCTAAACGTCACGCCCGGCGCCATCAGCCAGCAGATCCGTCAGCTTGAGGATTACGCCGGCGCGCCCCTGTTCAAGCGCACGGGGCGTTCGGTGCTATTGACGGATTCCGCCCAAGCCGCCCTGCCCCTCGTTCGCGACGCCTTCGAGCGCATCGCCGAGGCCGGACGGGTGATGCAATCGCCGGCGCGCAAGGGTCGGGTCATGGTCTCTTGCGCGCCCTCCTTCGCGGCGAAATGGCTAGCGCCGCGCCTCGAGGCGTTTCACAATTCCCATGACGGGATCGAGGCCTGGATATCGGCGGATATGTCCCTCACGGACTTCGCGGTCGCCGACGCCGATGTCGCGATCCGCTATGGCCGGGGGGATTATGAAGGCCTGAAATCCGAACTCTTGATGGACGAGACGGTGCTGCCGGTCTGCGCTCCGGCGCTCCTGACAGGCGCCAACGCCATCAACCGGCCGGCGGATCTCGCCCGCCACACTTTGCTGCATGACGAAAGCCCGGAAAACGACCCCTCCTGCCCGGATTGGGCGAGCTGGCTGCGCGCGCGCCACGTCGAGGGCGTCGACGCAGGCCGCGGGCCGCGTTTCAACCAGGCGGTTTTGGTGATTGAGGCCGCGGTCTCCGGCCAAGGCGTCGCGCTGGCCAAACGGGCCGTCGCCGCCTCCGACCTCGCCGCCGGACGGCTCGTCGCTCCCTTCGCAGACGGATCCACGCCAATCGACTTCGGCTATTGGATTGTTTGGCCCAATGGCCGTCATTTGTCGCAGGAGGTGCGCGCATTCTTGAAATGGCTGAAGGCCGAAGCGGCGAGCTCGGAGGTCGTCGGCGTATGATGGAACGCCGTCGACGCGCGAATATCGCATCAGAAAATCTAAAAGGCGTGTGATGAGGCTTTGCTTCACCCGTCCGGTCATTTATGTGCGCCTCTGGTGTAAAGAACAGGATAAACCATGACCGCGACCGCCGCCGTGGCCCAAGAAAAGCCCGCGAACCCGAACGCGCCGACCGCGCAGAAAGTGCTGTCGGTCAAGCATTACACCGACCGTCTCTTCGCGTTCCGCATCGAACGTCCGCAGAGCTTCCGGTTCCGCTCCGGCGAATTCGTTATGATCGGGTTGCCGAAAGAAGACGGACGGCCGCTTCTGCGCGCCTATTCAGTCGCGTCTCCCGCCTGGGACGAGGAGCTTGAATTTTTCTCGATCAAAGTGCCCGACGGTCCGCTGACCTCGCGCCTGCAAGCCATTCAGCCGGGCGACCACGTATTGCTCGGAAAGAAGCCGACCGGAACGCTCGTCAATGACGCGCTTTTGGGCGGCAAGCGGCTTTACATGTTCTCCACCGGCACCGGTTTCGCGCCGTTCGCCAGCTTGATCCGCGATCCGGATACGTATTCCCGTTTCGAACAGGTGATCGTCACCCATACGTGCCGCGAAGTGGCGGAGCTGCAATACGGCTTCGACACCGTCCAGGCGGCCAAGGACGATCCGCTTGTCGGTGAAGAGGCGAGCGCGCAATTGGTGCATTTCGCCTCCTGCACGCGCGAGGACTACACCGAGACCGGGCGCATCACAGATCTGATCAAGTCGGGCGAATTGTTCGATCGGCTGGGCGTTCCGCCGCTGAACCCTGAGACGGACCGAGGGATGATCTGCGGCTCCATGGAAATGATTCAGGACACCAAGCAGCTGATGATCGACGCCGGCCTGACAGAGGGGTCGAACGCCGCGCCGGCTGAATTCGTGATTGAGAAGGCCTTCGCGGGCTAACGACCCCGCGCCCGATCGACGCAACACGCCCTTTTTTCAGTTCGCTCAGCCCTATATGCGTTCGAACGTCGAGCGAGGCCGCCATGACCACTTACACTTCCGATCCCCGCCGCCATACGGCCGTCACAGCGGAGACCATGGCCGACGTGCGCTACGAGATCGACCGTCTCGATCGGCTGCTGGTCGAACTCATCACCGAACGCCAAAGCTTCATGGACGCCGCGGCGCGCATTAAGGGCGACCGGAACGTCGTGCACGATCGCGCACGAATTGAAGACGTTGTCTCCAAGGTCCTGGCGGAGTGCGCGCGCGCCGGCCTGTCGCCCGCCATCGCCGAGCCCGTGTGGCGGACCATGATCGATCGGTGCATCGCTTACGAGTTCAGATCTTTCGACGCGCTTGAGGAAACAGAGCCCGCAATGTCGTGAGACGCGATGGCAAGCGCCTCCAGAGCTTGCGCCAATTCGTCCTTCACGTCGGATAGCGCGACGGCGGCCTCCACCCGCTCCACGGCGCGGTCTGACCTTCCAAGCGTCTCGGCTCGACCGCACGTCTCCGCCAATCTCAACGCCCCAGCGCCCGCTGCTGCGCCCTTGATCGAGTGCGCGGCGTTCGCCCATTGCGTCGGAGGCGACCCTGGATCGAGCATACGCGCCCAAACCGCGGCCTGCTCCCGGAAAATATCGATAATCTCCAAGGCGAGATCGCGATCGCCTCCTGTCATCGCCATTAGATGGGATTTGTCGAAAACCGCCGGAGACGCGTCTTCATCCATTTCCAGTCCCTCGAAAAACGGCTGCAACCTCAATTGATATTGAAAATTAACGTAACCGATGCTAGTTCCAAGTCTTGGTTATATGGTGGCTGGCCAATGCTGGGACTTCTCATTGCCTTTCGCAACCTGCTCCTCGCCGTTCTGCTCGGCTGGATCGGCTTCGACTCTGCGCCGGCCGACGCCCCGTCAGATGACGCCGATAATCGCTCTGCGACGCACACCACCTGCTACGGCTAACACATACGACGTATTCACGCCGGGTCTTGCGCGCTATGATCGCGTTGGGAGAGTGGCGTAATGGCGAAACGAGAAAACGGGTCGGGCGCAAGCCAGTCCGGTGAAACCGTGCAATCCGCACTTGATGGCGCACGCTCCGTCGGCGGGTGGATGCCTTGGGTCGGAACGGCGACGGCCGTGGCTTGGTGGGGCGCGGCGACGGGAACGGCGATCGCAGCGATCGGCCCCGCAGGCTTGGCTGATTTGCAGCCGATGCTGCTGTTCGGAGGCGTCTTGGGCGCATTCGTTCCAGGGCTCTTGATGATCACCGCAGGCTACATGGCCCGCGAGAGCAGGCGTTCTGCCGCGACCAACGCCATCGTCATGGAGGCCGCCGTCAGGCTGCTTGAACCGGCGCGGGAAACAAGCCGCGAGGCCAGTGTTTTCGCTGACGCCATGTCGCGCAGCGTCCAAGATGTGGATCGGGCGATGAACGGCGCGCTTGAGGGCTTGCAGAAGATGGGCGCCGACCTCGGCGACGAACGGCTCAGGCTCGAATCCGTTGCATACACATGCGCCGACAACAGCCGCGATCTGGCGGAGCGCCTTGGCGACGAACGCCGCAGCCTGGAAGCGCTCGCGCGTGAACTGCGCGTCCAAACCGAAGAGATGAGCCAAGCGATCCCGCGCCAGGCCGAAGCCATGGTTGAGGCCGCATCCAAGGCGAGCGCCGAAGTCGCCGCCGCCGACGACGCGCTGGACGCGCGTCTGAAATCGCTTGAAGCGTCGACGATTTCGGCGACCGCGAAGATTACCGAGCTCGACCAATTCGCCGAGGACGCCATCAAACGGTCCCAGGATTTGAGCTTCGCAATCGCGCGGCTTGAAGAAAAACTCGACCAATCGACGAAGACCGTGGATACGGCCGTCAAAGCCAGCGAGATGGCGGTCTCGGCGGCCGGGACGGCCGGAGACAAGCTCAAGGACGCTGTATCGGCCGCACTCGACACGGCTCGCATCGCGAACAAGGAAATTACGGAATCGACGCGGAAGGCGTCGTCGGAAGCTGCGGACGCCTTGGTCAACCTACATCATTCGAGCGTTCAGAGCGCCGCGGCGGTGAAAGCGGCGGGCGACGCCGCGCGGACCGAGAACGATCTTGTCGAGCGCCAACTCGAGCGTATGGCGGCGGCGTTCTCACGCTTGTCGCGCGAGGCGCGGGCGAATGGCGAGGCTCCCTCCGAAGAGCCCGCCACACCGTCGGCCGCCACCGCCGAAACGGCCCCGGCTCCGAGTGTTGTCAAACCAGATTCGATTTCAGACGATGATTTGTTCGAACCGTCCGACGACGACATCTTCGAGGACGACGACGTCGCGATCGGCGTGAACGGAACCAATGATCACGGACCCGAGGCAGCGCCGGCATTGAGGCCGCGCGCCGAACCGTTGGCGCCCGTGACGATCAGCGGGCCGCAATCGGAAATTGCATTCCCTCGCGAGGCGCTGCGAAAAGCCCCCAATGGCCTTTGGGGTTCGGACTCAGGTCTCGCGCCGAAATCCGAAGCACGAGAGGCCCCCGTTAATGGCGTATCTGGAAGTTCCGCCGCCTGGCGTGAAATCTTGGCCGACATCGACAAAAGCGACACCGAAGCTCAATCGGGCCCGGCACGCGAAACCACGGCTGAGACGCTGATCTCACGGCTACAGGCGTCAGGCATCAAGCTGCCAGACGCCTTTCGCGGCCGCGACAAGAAGAAAATCGCCGAAGCTGCGAAAAAGGGCGAATTGGAGCGCCGCATTACGACGCGCAATGTCGCGAAACGGGAAGTGGAGCGGGTGTCGATCCGATTGGAAAAGGACACGCAGCTTCGAGAACTGGCCCAGGACTTCGTATCCATGGAGGCCGCCGACGCCCTGCGCGCACTTGAACAGACCCAGCGATCCGGCCGCGCCGCGTCGCCGCGACTGTCGGCTTATCTGTTGATCGACGCGGCCTTGGGCTGACCCGCGCTAAAGTTCAAAACGGACGCCCTGGGCCAGCGGTAGATCGGACGAATAATTCACGGTGTTGGTGGCGCGGCGCATATAGGCTTTCCAGGCGTCGGAACCGCTTTCGCGTCCGCCGCCAGTCTCTTTCTCGCCCCCGAAGGCGCCGCCGATCTCCGCCCCGGACGTGCCGATATTGACGTTGGCGATGCCGCAATCGCTGCCGCTCGCCGAGAGAAAACACTCCGCCTCGCGCAGGTCGGTGGTGAAAATCGAAGACGACAATCCTTGGGACGCCGCATTCTGATACGCGATCGCCTCGTCGAGCGTCTCATAGCGCAGGACGTAGAGGATTGGTGCGAACGTCTCCTCAAGCATGGGGCCGCGCTGTTCAGGCATCTCGACGAGCGCCGGACGGACATAAACGCCCGGCCGGTCGAGCCGCTCCCCGCCGTGAACCTCTCCGCCGGCGGCGCGCGCTTGCTCTAGCGCCGCCGCCATGCCCGTGGCGGCTGCTTCGTCGATCAAAGGGCCAACCAGCGTGTCCGAATCGCGCGGGTCGCCGATCGGCGCCGACGCGAACGCCGCCGCCAGGCGTGGGATGAGCGCGTCATAGACCGAGGCATGAACAAAAAGCCGGCGGAGCGTTGTACACCTTTGCCCGGCCGTGCCGATTGCGCTGAAGGCCGCCGCACGGAGCGCGAGGTCGAGATCCGCCGACGGCGCGACGATACCGGCGTTGTTGCCGCCAAGCTCCAGGATCGTACGGGCGAACCGACGCGCGGCCCGTTCGCCGACCTTGCGGCCCATGGCTGTCGAGCCGGTCGCGGAAATTAGAGGAACCGATGGATGGTCGACGAGGGCGGCGCCAATCTCCGCACCCCCGATCAGAACTTGGCTCAAGCCCTCGGGCGCTGCGCCGAAGCGCCGGGCCGCCTCCTCCACGCAAGCCTGGACCGCAAGGGCGGTTAGCGGCGCCTTTTCGGACGGCTTCCAGATTACGGGATCACCGCAGACGAAGGCGAGCGCGGCGTTCCACGACCACACAGCCACTGGAAAGTTGAATGCCGAGATGACGCCGACGGGCCCCAGCGGATGCCAGGTCTCGCGCATGTGGTGGCCGGGCCGTTCGGATGCGATGGTGAGGCCGTGGAGCTGGCGCGATAGACCGACGGCGAAGTCGCAAATGTCGATCATCTCCTGGACCTCGCCGAGCCCTTCGCTGAGCGTCTTGCCGCAATCGAGCGTCACCAGGAGACCAAGATCCGCCTTCCGTTCGCGCAGCACCTCGCCGAGACGGCGGACGAATTCCCCCCGCTTTGGGGCCGGCGTTTCACGCCAGAGGCGGAACGCCGCTTGCGCGCGGGATGCCGCGGCGTCGACGTCGGCAGGGTTTGCGGCCCGGATGCGCGCGACCTCGGAGCCGTCGACCGGCGTGAAAGCGGGGAAATCGCCCTCAAGCGACTGTCCGAACTCGGAAAATAGGCGGTCAACGGCCGCGACCGGCGTCTCCAAACTCACGCCGTCTCCTCGAACAGCTCCCGCCCGATCAGGAAGCGGCGTATCTCGCTTGTGCCAGCGCCGATCTCGTAGAGCTTGGCGTCGCGCAGGAGCCGGCCCGTCGAGTATTCGTTAATATAGCCGTTGCCCCCCAGGATCTGGATCGCATCCAGGGCGAGCTTGGTGGCGAGTTCGGCGGAATAGAGGATCGCGCCGGCGGCATCCTTGCGGGTCGTCTCGCCCCGGTCGCAGGACTTGGCGACAGTGTAAACGTAAGCCTTCGCCGCGTTCATCTGAACATACATGTCGGCGACCTTGCCTTGGATGAGCTGGAACTCGCCGATCGATTTTCCAAATTGTTTGCGGTCGTGGATGTATGGCACGACCACGTCCATGCAGGCCTGCATGATCCCTGTCGGCCCCGCCGCCAGATCGGCGCGCTCATAGTCGAGGCCCGACATAAGGACTTCGACCCCGCCATAGAGCGGGCCCATGACGTTTTCTTCGGGCAC
>CAZQZC010000057.1:0-16212 GCA_964597685.1 uncultured Hyphomonadaceae bacterium
GGCTCCTGCCACCGCTACGAGGCCTCCGGCGCCCTGCACGGCCTGATGCGCGTGCGCGCCTTCCAGCAGGACGACGCCCATATCTTCTGCCGTGAAGACCAGATCACCGAAGAAGTCGGCGCATTCTGCGCGCTCTTGCAGAGCGTCTATGCCGATCTCGGCTTTGACGACGTGGTCGTGAAATTCTCCGACCGGCCCGAGGTCCGCGCCGGCTCGGACGCGGTTTGGGATCGCGCGGAGAAAGCGCTCAAGACGGCGGCCGACGCCACCGGGCTCGAAGTCATTCACAATCCGGGCGACGGGGCGTTCTACGGCCCGAAGCTCGACTTTGTCCTGAAGGACGCCATCGGCCGAGATTGGCAAGCCGGCACGATCCAAGCCGACTTCGTGCTGCCCGAACGCCTGGACGCGACCTATGTTGGCGAGGACGGCGAGAAGCACCGGCCCGTCATGCTCCACCGGGCGATCCTTGGCTCGTTCGAGCGGTTTCTCGGCATTCTGATTGAGAATTACGCTGGCGCCTTCCCGCTTTGGCTCGCGCCGACGCAGATCGTGATCGCCACGATCACGTCCGACGCCGACGATTATGCGCACGAAGCCGTCGACGCCCTGCGGCGGGCGGGCTTGCGTGTGGAGACGGACCTGCGGAACGAGAAGATCAATTACAAGGTCCGCGAACATTCCGTCGCCAAGGTCCCGATCATCGCAGTGATCGGACGCAAGGAGGCGGAAGACCGAACGCTGGCGATCCGACGGTTTGGATCAAAAGCTCAGGACGTGGTCTCGCTCGCCGAGGCGGCGTCGCAATTTGCGGATGAGGCCCTGGCGCCTGATTTGCGGCGCAGGAAGGCGGGGGGCTGAGCCCCACGCCTTCCGCTGGGCTCGAAACCCGCTATATGGGCCGCGACCCGCCGCGTCGCGGCGCGGGGCGGTCGCCGCCCTGAACGAACGGAGTTGCCTGATGCGTTTTCTGAAGTCCATCGCCGTTTTGATCGGCCTCACGGCGATCCTGGCCGTTGTCTCGCCCACTGCCGGCGCCCAGGGATGGGATCCGTCGGCGGAGGATCAAAACCGGTCAAAACTGGTGCGTCGTTCAAACGACGCCATTGAGGCGTTTCGCACCGCCGATCCGTCGCTGCAGATCTTCTTTGACCGCGCCTACGGCTACGCTGTGTTTCCGAGCATCAAGAAGGGCGCGCTCGGCATTGGCGGCGCCCGCGGCAAGGGCGTTGTCTATCGCCAGGGAACGCCAGCCTACAAAACCTATGTCAGCCAGTTCACCCTGGGCATCCAGATCGGCGGCAAAACCTATCGTGAGATCTTGTTCTTCCGCGATCAGGACGCCTACAACGCCTATATCGACGGCGAATTCGAGATCAGCGCCCAAGCCGGCGCTGTGATCGCTTCAGACGGCGCTGGCGAAACCGCAAGCTATAGCAGCGGCGTGGCGATCTTCATTCTTGATAAGACGGGCGCGTTGGTCGAAGCGAGCGTCGGCGGTCAGACCTTCAGCGTCAAACCGCTCTGATCAGGTCCGCGCCTGCGGCAAGCAGATATAATTCCGATCCCGCCGAGCCATATCGGCGGGATCGAGCGTTGAGGCGTGCTTCAGAACCCCCCGGTGGTGCTGCAGCGGAACATACGCCCACGCATCAAGCAGGTCGAAGACTTTGCGCGCGTGGGACGTTTCAGGCCCGCCATTGATCTCAACCAGGATCACGGGCCGATCGCGGGCGATCAGAGCCTCCGCCCCCTGCAGCACCGCCAATTCGTGCCCTTCGACGTCGATCTTGAGGAAGGTGACAGTCTGCAAGGATTCATCGTCCAGCCTCACCGTCGGAACACGTATCGGGTCGACGGCCCCCTCAACGGGATCCAGGCTCGCCACATTGTTGCGGCGTCGGCCACGCGCAGACAGAGGAATGTTCAAGACCGCTTCACCGGCTTCATCCGAGGCCGCGCAGGCGCGAATCTCGACCTTCGGAAGATTGTAGCTGCGAATCGTCTCGGCCAGACCCGGATTAGGCTCGTAAGCGATGACCCGATCGCACAGGCGTGAAAGGAAATAGGCGTAAACGCCCTTGTTCGCGCCGATGTCGACGGCCGTCCCGCCACGGACAAGCAAGGGCAGCAGCCGCAATTCCGTTTCGCCGCGCCGGTCGGCCTTCCAGCGCTTGCGATACGCGCGGATAAGCAAATGGAGGCGTGCGATCATCCCGCCTGATTAGGCGAGACAGCGAAAGGGCGCCATCCACGTTTGCCGCACGATCGGTCCCAGACTATAGCAGGCCGCCCCAGGAGGTGGGTGGATGTCTTTCGCCGTCATGCTGATCTTCGCCTGGGCGCTTTGGGCGCCGGGGGCCTTTGCGGGCGGACAGGTGTTCGCGCCGCTTGCGTTCCTCGTCGGCGCGGCCGGGTTTCTGATGTCGCCGCCGAAGCGTTTCAATTGGGTCGCAGCGGCATTGGCTGCGTTTCTCGTCTGGGTTTGCGTGTCGACGGTTTGGTCGCCGATGGGCGGATCGCTGATGTCCGGAAGCTTGGCGGCGGGCGACTTCAAGATCGCCGCCGCGCCATTGCGGATTGCAGGAACCGGGTTCGCCGCGATGGGCTTGGCGAATGCCGCGCTCGCGCTCTCGAGCACGAAAACGAAAGCGCCGAGGCGCGTTATGATTGTGTCCATCGGCGTCCTCGGCGTCGCCCTCGTCGTCACCGCGTTGTTTTACGACACGGTATTGTCTCTCCTGGCGCCAATCAGCGACCCCGTGGATTCCATGCCGCAAAATTTGGGCAGGGCCGCCAATCTGCTCGCCCTCGCCACGCCCCTGGCGGCGGCCAGCGTCTGGACACTGCGCGCAGGCGGGTTCGCGCGCGTGACGGCGCTGGTCATAACGATCTCAATCGCCGGTTTCGTGTTCGTCCGGCTGGACGGCATGGCCGCGCTCTTATCGCTCGGGTTGGCGGCGATTGCTGGCGCCGTCGCCGCGCTGATGTCTCGAAACGGGTTCCGCGCCCTGTTCAGCGCAGCGGCGGCATGGGTCCTTGCCGCGCCGGGCGTGTTGGGGCTGATCGCCGCCCACGCGCCGACGACGGCGCTTCCGCTGTCGTTCCGCGCCCGCCTGTTCGCCTGGCGGGCCTCCGTAGAGAAAGTGGCCGAGGCGCCGATCGCGGGTCACGGCGTCGACGCCAGCGCCACCTGGGGCGAGCGCTATATGCACCGGCCAGACTGGTTGGCACAGATGCCGCCGGAATTTGGGACAGCGCGCCTTATCCCCAATCATCCCCACAGTATGGCGCTGCAGATTTGGGCGGAGACCGGTTTGATCGGCGCCGCGCTCGCTGCGACGACCCTGCTGGCGGCGGGTTGGGCCATTCCCCGACCAAGCGACATGACGCCGGCCGGCCAGATCGCTGCGGCGGGCCTGTTCGGCGCCGTCGGCGCCCAATTCCTCGTGTCCTACGGCGCTTGGGACGAGGCCTTCTGGGGCGCGGTCGCGATCGCCGCCACAGGCGCGATCTTGATCGCAAAACGTCGAGAGTCCGCGTGACCCCGTCGGTCGCCGCCATTGTCGTGACGTATCGCACCGGGCCGCGCTTGCGGGAATGCCTGTATGCGCTCGCTAGCGATCCGGCGGTTGGGGAGGTCGTTGTCGTCGACAATGGCAACGCGGCGGCCGACGAGGCCTGGCTCGATGATTTCGCATCCACACGGGCCGGGGTCGCGGTCTTGAGGCCAGGCGAGAATCTCGGCTTCGCGCGGGCGTGCAATCTCGGCGCGCGGAAGATCACGGCCGACCACCTTCTGTTCATCAATCCTGACGCCGTCCTCAGACGCGGCTCCGTCCAGGCGCTCCAAGCCGCGGCGGCGGATTTGCCATCGCCCTGGATCGTCGGCGGCCGATTGTACGGTCTGGACGGTCGGGAGCAGCGCGGCGCGCGGCGTCGCAAACTCACCCTGCCCATAGCCCTCGCGACATTCACCGGCTTGTCGAGGTTGCCTGGCGTCGCGGACTTCAATCGCACAGACGAACCACCGCCGGCCGCCCCAACGCCAATGGACGTGATCTCCGGCGCCTTGTTCCTGGCTGACCGCGCCGGGTTCGCGGCGCTCGGAAGGTTCGACGAGGGGTATTTCCTGCACGTCGAGGACATTGACCTCTGCCGGCGCGCCTGGGAGGCGGGCGGCGCGGTCGCCTACCAGCCCCAGGCAGGCGCGTTGCATTATGGATCGACGTCTGAGGTGTCCAGCGTTTTCGTCGAACGCCACAAGGCTCGGGGGCTCGGGCGTTACTTCCGCAAATTCGCACGCAATCCAGCCGAACGAATCGTCGCCGCGGTCGCGTCGTCGCTGTTTCACGCCATGCTGGTCGGCCGCGCCCGTCTGCGCCGGGCGTCGCACTGACACTCCAACACGCCCTAACGACACTCGAAGTCCAGTGTTTTCGGGCCCCGATTCGGCCCATCGGAACTGTGCCCTTGAACCGCTTTTTAGGGTGTCGGTCGGCGCGAGATGGCGCGCCGACTCACGACGGAAATCCGCCCGCGCGCGACAGGCTGGAACTCACGGGATGGCCGAGTTCGGCCTCGAGCCATTTTGCGGTTTCGATAAGCTTCGACAGGTCCAACCCCGTCTCAAACCCAGCCCGTTCAAGCATGTAGACAACGTCTTCTGTGGCGACGTTGCCCGTCGCCGCAGGCGCGAACGGGCATCCCCCGATGCCGCCGCAGGAGGCGTCGACGACGTCGACACCGGCTTCAACAGCCGCAAAGAGGTTCGCCAGGGCGGCGCCACGGGTGTCGTGGAAGTGGACGCGCAGAAAGACGTCGGGCGCTTCGGTGCGCACGCGCTCGATCAACTCTCGGGTCTGCCACGGCGTGGCGACGCCGATCGTGTCGCCCAGCGCCAATTCGCCGACGCCTGCGCGCTGGGCCTGGGCCGCTAGATTGGCGACGACACGCGGGTCCACCTCGCCATCGTAAGGATCGCCAAAGGCCACGGAGATCGTCGCAGACAATGGGATTTCCGCCTCGTGGGCCAGCGGCGCGCAAGCCGCCAGCGCATCGGCGCTCTCTTGCGGGCTCATGCCCTGATTGCGCCGGCCGAACCCGTCGCCCGCCACCAGCACAAAGTTGATCTCGTCAGCCTTCGCATCGATCGCGCGGCGCATGCCTTTTTCGTTTAACGCCAACGCGATGTAGCGGGTGGAGCCGCGCTTAAGTCCTTGAAAGACCGCCGCGCTATCGGCCATTTTGGGCACCGCGCGCGGCGACACGAAGCTTCCAGCCTCCATGCGCCGAACACCGCAATCGATCAGGCGGTTTATGAATTCGAGCTTCTGACCCACCGACAAATCCGCCGGATCGTTCTGCAAGCCGTCGCGGGGCCCGACCTCGACGATATCGATGCGGCGGGACATGGGGACCTCCGAATACTTGGTTTTGCGTGACAGCCATTGACGCCTCTTAACGTTCTGGCGCAAGCCTTCGCAGCGAAACCGATGGAAGCTCCAATGGCGACATTCCCCCTCCCATTGAGCGGCGCAGCGCAGGACGAAACGCTGGAGCTGCGCCCCCGCTTCAACGCCGACGGCCTGGTGGCGGCCGTCGCCCAGGACGCGGAAACCGGCGAGGTGCTGATGCTCGCCTGGATGAATGCGGACGCGCTAAAGGCGACGCTTGAGACAGGTCGGGGAACCTATTGGTCGCGGTCACGCAGCGCGCTTTGGGTCAAAGGGGAAACCTCGGGACATGTCCAAGAGGTTGTCGAAGTGCGTATCGATTGCGACCAGGATGCGGTGCTGCTGAAGGTGCGCCAGACGGGCGGAGCCTGTCACACGGGCCGAAGGTCGTGTTTTTACCGGGTCGCGGGGTCAGACGCCCAGCTTTTGAGCGCTGAAGAATCTCGCTAAACATCAAACACAGTGAAGGGGATAAAGCGATGCGCATTTCCTTGGTCGTCGCGATGGCGGGATTAGCGGCCTGTTCTGGCGAGCAGGCGACCGAGTCCGGCGCAGGCTCCTCCGATCTGCGCTCGACCCCGGCGGAAGCTGAAGCGGCGTCGCCGTCCCGCCCCACACCCGTCGACACCGTGCACATGTTCGTCTTCGATTGCGGCGCCATCGAAGTTTCCGACCTCGACATCTTCTCGACCGAAGGCGACTACGCCGGGGTGTCCGACACGTTCGTCGATACGTGTTTTCTGATCCGTCATCCCGGCGGGGACTTGATGTGGGATCTCGGCCTGCCGAGCCTGTTGACAGAGAGCGAGCCGCAGGAAAGCGACCCCTTCACTGTGTCTCTGGACCGGACGCTGACGGAACAACTCGACGAGATCGGCCTCACCCCGCGAGATGTCGACCTCGTCTCAATCTCTCACAGCCATTTCGACCATACCGGCCAGGCGGATCAGTTTCTGGACGCGACCTGGCTCGTTTACCAGGCTGAGTACGACGCGATGTTCCCGCCTGCCGAAGGCGACGAGGAGGCGGTGGCCGACGGCGCAGGCGGCTTCGGCGTGTACGCGTCGCTGAACCGAGAGATCATTTCCGGCGAGCATGACGTTTTTGGAGACGGCAGCGTTGTGATCGTGCCGGCGCCGGGTCACACGCCAGGCCACGCGTATCTCCAGGTCACCTTGCCGGAAACGGGACCGGTCTTGTTGACGGGAGACTTGTATCACCGGGCCGAAAGCCGGCGGCTCCGCCGCGTGCCGCGCTTCAATTGGGATGTCGCCACGCCGCCCGAAGACGTGGCTCCCGGATCGCTAAGCCTGGCTGCGATGGATGAGTTCGAGGCCCGCGCCGAACGCCTCGGCGCGAAGGTTGTGATCCAGCACGAGCCCGCCGACATCGACGCCTTGCCAAAACCGCCGGAAGCCCTGCGCTAAAGCATTTCCAGGGGAAGTGGATGCCGGTTCGCCGTCCGGAAATGTGTACAAACAAAGACTTATAGCGGTGCGGTGAGTCCAATCGGTCGCGCACCGCCATAGGCTCCGCACATTAATCGCCGCGCCATTCGATATCGGCGACGGCGGCCTCTCCAAAGCTCATCCCCTTGAACAGGGCGCGGCGCAGGATTTCGCCCGACATGGGCGTCATTAAGAGGAAGGGCCAAGGATCGCGCCGATCCCACGTCACGTCCTTTGACTTAAAGAGGTAAGGTGCGTTTTTTCGGCGCGCTTCGGTCTGAAATAGGCGCCCCTGCACCTCAGTTAGGCAAGGATAGAATTGCTGCATGAGGCTGGTTGGACGCAGAGTGTCCGCCACGGTCTCGCCGTTAAGCAGGGCTGCGGCGATCGCCTCCGGCGTCAAATAGTGAATGCCGCTATTCGCCCTCGGATTGCACTCGATCGCCGCGGCGCGGCCTTCAGCATCATCGATAAAGTCGAATGAAATGAAGCCGGTATGCCCTGATTGGGCGACGAAACTCTCGATCCAGGCGTCGAGATCGGGCGCCTCGATCCGCCGAAACCCCACAGCGACGGTGCCCGACATGACCGTGCCTTCGTAGAGAACGCTGGCAAGCACGCGACCGTCCCGGGCGATCGAAAACGACGACCGCGCCTGACCCGGCAACGCCGCTTGCACAATAGCCGGCGCCGGCCCGACGGCGGGCAAAGGCTGCCCCTTCGCGATCCGCGATATGCCCATCCCAGCGCTCGAAAACACAGGTTTTACAATGACGTCCTGCGACGCCGCCAGTGTCGCGCCGGCCTCAGAGCCCAGGGGATGGGTCTCCGGGACCGCAAGCCCGTAGCGCGACGCCTGCTCGACGAAGGCGTGTTTATTGTGCAGCGACCGAAGCGTCGCGAGATCGGGGCCAAAGAACTGCACATTGTCCGGCAATCGAGGCTGAATGGCCGCCGCATACATCGCCTCCTCAGACACCGGAACGATGAGCCCAACCCGCTCACGCTCCACGATCTGCAGCAAATCCTCCAGATAGCGCTGCTCGTCATCGACAGGCGCGACGACGCGATAGGATTTGTCCACAGCGCTCGACGGTCGGCAGAGGTGCCAGCCGAACGGCTCGGCGACGATGACGCGACAGCCTGCGCTGTGCAGCGCGCGGGCGATGTCCAAGCCCTTCGGCAGGCGGCCTAGCGTGAGCAGCACAGTCTTCGGTCGGGCCTGCGGGACCGTCTGCGTCATTGTCTGTGCGGGTCCGGCCGTCGCCGAACCTGCAGCGCCTAGGCCACCGCCCGTGCCAACGCGCATTGCGACCAGACTTCCGACAAAGCCGAGACCAAACGATCGATATCCGCATTCGAGTGGACCGGCGACGGCGTGATGCGCAGCCGCTCCGCGCCCTTCGGCACCGTCGGATAATTGATGGGTTGAACGTAAATTCCGTGATTGGTCATCAGCCAGTCGCTGATCCATTTGCACTTCACGGGGTCGCACACCATGACGGGCACTATGTGGCTGGGATTGTCGAGCGTAGGAATGCCAATCGAACCGAGTTTTGAGCGGACTTTCGCGACCCGATCGCGGTGGCGCGCGCGCTCAAGCTGGCTCGTCTTGAGATGCTGAATGCTGGCGCGGGCGCCGGCGGCCACGGCCGGCGGCAGCGCCGTGGTGAAGATGAAGCCGGAGGCGAAGCTGCGCACGAAATCGCAGAGGGCCGTCGAGGCGGCGATATACCCGCCAACGACGCCGAACGCCTTGCCGAGGGTGCCCTCGATCACCGTGAGCCGGTCCATCAGGCCTTCGCGCTCGGCGATGCCGCCGCCGCGAGGACCATAAAGGCCGACGGCATGGACCTCGTCGAGATAGGTCATGGCGCCATAGCGCTCGGCGATATCGCAGAATTCCGCAATCGGGGCGATGTCGCCGTCCATGGAGTAAACGCTCTCGAACGCGATCAGCTTCGGCGCGTCGGGGTCAAGCTGCGCCAGGCGGCGCTCTAGATCCTCGGGATCGTTGTGGCGGAAAATGTGTTTTTCCGCGCGGCTGTGGCGGACCCCCTCGATCATCGAGGCGTGGTTAAGCTCGTAGGAGAGGACAATGCAGCAAGGAATGAGCGCCGCCAGCGTGCCGATGCCCGCCCAATTCGACACATAGCCAGACGTAAAGAGGAGCGCCGCCTCCTTGCCATGGAGATCCGCAAGCTCCTGCTCGAGAAGGACGTGATAGTGGTTGGTGCCGGAGATGTTGCGCGTCCCGCCCGCGCCGGCGCCGCATTTGTCGAGCGCCTCGTGCATCGCCGCCAGAACCTTGGGATTCTGGCCCATGCCGAGATAATCGTTAGAGCACCAAACTGTGACGTCGGTCGGGCCTTCGCCATGGAACTCGGCCCTGGGGAACGCGCCGGCTTTCCGCTCAATATCGGCGAAGACGCGGTAATTCCCCTCGTCGCGCAACCCGACCAATTCGCGTTCGAAAAAAGCCTCATAATCCATGGCGTCCTCCTATGCCTTGACGCGCATTCGGGGCGCTCCCCCGATTGTTGCGCAGGGCCCAATTCCACAAAGTCGCCTCCGGCGTCGGAAGGACGAGGGCCCAATGTTCGAAAACCGCCAGGGCCGCAAGCCCCGCCAGCATTGTGAAGCCCGCCGCAGCGAAGGAGCCCGGCGAGAACAGAGTGGCTTCGTAGGCGATCGCCGCGGCGACCGTCGTAACGATGGTGATCACGATCGGAAAGACCGGCGTGACCGCCTTCTTTCCGAAATAGCTCGCCAGATACCGAAGATGACCCGGCAAAAAGTCTTCAGCGACATTCGGCGCGCCGAGGAACACGATCAGCTTCGCGCTGAGACGCATGCCCCACAACAGGAAAAAGGTCAGCGCCGCGAATTGGTTCGCTGCGCCCCAGCTCATCCACGCGATCAAAACCGCATGGGTCGCGATGGCCAACTCGTGATGGATGACGGTCTGGGCCGAGGCGACAAAACGGGGCCAAGCCGCCAGGCCGCGCGGGCACGGCGCCCGCCGCGGGCCCGAGATATAGCCTAAGAGAAACATCGTCTCGTGCCACGCCCACAGAAGCACGCCCGCCGCGAAGCCGGCATAGGCGCCCAAGAGGCCCGTTTCATCGCGTAGCTCCAAGAGCGCGAAGGTCGACGCGCCGAGCACCAGGGTCGCGCCCAGCGCCGTGCCCAGAAACGTTCCACGCGGCCGGCCGATAAGCCACAGGATCACGCCCGTGCTCGCCCACCAGACAAGCGCGGCGTAAATCAGAGGAAACAGCAGATCGCCCAGCACGTCAGCCTCGCCCTTCCCCGGTCACCAAACCGGCGACAAGCGCACATCGCGCGGTGGCGCGTTCTTCTTCGGACGCAGGAAAAACAGCCGAGCGAAGGATGTCGCCGCCTTCAGGCCAAGCGCGGCATAGGCAACCCGCCCCCTGACGCCGCCGCGCGCTTTCGCCGTCTCCATCGCGTCCGCCGTCTTGCGCAGGCGCTCTAGCGTTTCACGGAACTTCGGGTGATCGAGATCAATCTCCACTGGGAAGACCTGGCGTGCGATCTGATTTGTGGTCTGGAAGACTTGGTAATCATACGCGGTCGGATCGAGCCCCAACGCCTCGTGGAAGGCCGGACGACGATGATCGCGAATATACATCGTCGCATAGACTGCGAGGAGGAAAAAACGGATCCAGAGCTTGTTGCCGCCGCGCAGAAGCTTCGGATCGGCCCGCATCAAAAGTGCGAACGCTTCACCATGACGGAACTCGTCATTGCACCATTCTTCGAACCACTTGAAAATTGGATGGAACCGCTTTTCAGGGTGTTTTTCCAATTGGCGGAAAATCGTTATGTAACGCGCATAGCCGATCTTTTCAGAGAGATAGACACTGTAGAAAATATACTTCGGCTTGAAGAAAGTATACTTCTTGGTTTTGGTAAGAAAGCCTAGATCTACACCTATCCCAAAGTCCTTCAGCACGTGATTGATAAACCCGGCGTGGCGCGCCTCGTCGCGGCTCATATACTTGAACAACGCTTTCACATCAGGGTTGTAGACGTGCTTCACGATCTCCTTGTACAAGACACAGCCCGAAAACTCGGCCGTCAGCGAACTGACGAGAAAGTCGACGAATTCAGCCCTCAGGTCGCTCGGCAGCGTGTCGAGAATGTTGTCGAATTCATCGGTGCGCTTGAAGTGTCCTTTGTTCGGATCGTCCTCCAGCTCCGCAATCAGCGCGTCCCATTCCGGCCGCACGGAGCTCACGTCGATGCGGTCCATTGCGTCGAAATCGGTCGTGTAGAAACGGGGGCTGAGAATCGTGCTCTCAACCGCGGCTTCATTCGTGTCCTGGATCTCCGCATGTCGGACGCCGCCGACATTTTGCGTTAAAGCGACTGCGCCCATTACACTCTCCCTGGCGAAAAACTGACTTCATAGAGTTCGGTCATCTCGAACATCGACCGGAACCGCACCCACGCCTTTTCCAAGGCAGTCGCGCGCACCACGGTCGCGTTGCGGCGCAGCACGATCGTTTCCCCGAAGGCCACGGCGACGGGGTCCCCATGCACGCGGATCCTGTCGCCGATCGTGGGCAGAACGCCGTTGTCCAATTCCACATGCGCCTCGAGCGTTTCGTTCGAGTGCTCGACGGTGATCGTGCACGGCACTGTAAATCTGCGAGGGTTTAGGCTGGCGGTCATCAAGCGCCTCCTTCCTGATTGAACCAAACGTCGAACTCACGGGCGTTCGCGCCGCCAAAGGCGGACAGGACGACGCGTCGGTCGGTCGTGGGATCATGCAGCGCGAGGGCCCCGTCGGCGCCGCGCAGCACGCGGAAAGGCGCCTCAGGTCCGACCCCGCTCAGCCGCCGCTCAAGCGTCAAACTGCGCGCAGCAACGCGGATGAATCCGCCCGAATGCGGCGGGTACTGAGAGATCACCTGGCCGGTTTCGAAGTCATAGACGCCAATGCCGCCGTCAGCCTCGTCGCGCAGAAGGACGTCCCGATACTCGGTGAGCGCCATCTCCTGCGTCGCAGCTGCGCCGACTCCCGTCGCGCCTGCCAGGCCAGCCCCGGCGAGGGCGGCGGCGATCAACGCCCCACAGGCCCACAGCATCGGCGTCGGGACGTTCTCAGGCGGATGATGGGCTGACATCGTTCAGGCCTCCCTCAAGCCGGGCTCATCGCCTCGGCGGCGCCGGGCGCGTCGAGCCGTTTTTCCGGCGCGGCGGACTGCGCCGCGAACTGGGTCGGCGCGTGGGCCGTCATCGCCTTGCACAATGTGTCCGCAGCCGCGTCGACATCGGGAATCGCGCGAAGCATTGGCTGCGCGTTTGAGAAGCGGAACGGGCGCACATGGGGCCAGAGGTGCAGATATCCGACCCGCCCCGGCGCCTCGATCTCGAGGGCGATGTCGCCCGCGCCCTGCCCATGCCGCTTTAACGACACGGCCGCCAATTTGGGGAAGGGCAGGTTCACATACTTCCGGATCGCAACGCCGTAGCGCAGAACCACCCTGCGATTGGTGATCGTGTAAACGGTCGCCCGGCTCATCAGCCACGCCAACAGACACAAGAGCCCCATCGCCAAGGCAAGCGCGGTCAGCGACGACAGCGCGACGCCCATAATGGCGGTGGCGTCGCCGCCCTGGGCCGCATGCGCCGCCATCCGCCATCCGGCCATGACAGCGAAATAGGCCGCCACCAGCCGTATATGCAGCGCGTGGATCGCAAACGTGAGCGCGCCAGGCTTTCCCCGCCACAGAACGTCCTCGCCCTCCGGCAACGCCTCCGGCAGGCCCTCGATCGGCTCCTGGACGCCGTCTTCCTCGTCGTGGAACACGCTCATAGCCACGGCTCCGAGCGCTGACGCGTCGCATAGAACTTTCCGCCGCCATAATAGCCGGAGATCTTGTCTTCCTCGAGCCGGGTGACGCTGTCAGGAGACTTGGTCCCTGGAACGCCTGCGAATTGTCCCGAGAGTAGGGCTTCAACGTCGACGCGGCGCTTGCGGCCACGGCTGACTTTGGCGAACGGCATGGGCAGGAGAACGTTCCTGGCCGTCTCGCCCTCGCCGGTTCTCACTTCCAGGTAACGGATAATCGCCTCGGACCGGTCGACCCAGATATCGACGACTTCGCCGCCTGGCTTGTTGTCCGCGCCATAGACCGTCATACCGACGGGGTTGGGGTCTTCCTTAGGCACATAGAAGCCGTCGCCAAGCCGGAACGGGACGATCCGGTCGCGGCCGTCGTCGGTGAGATCCGGCACGTCATGGCGCTCGGCATAGGACGCTGCGCCGACGCCGTCGGCCATCGGATCGCCAGTTGGCGCAAAGGGCAAGCCGTGCCCGCGGCCAATCTGCTTCAACGCGAGGTCACGCGTGTCGCGCCGGCCCTCTGTGGCGTCGATATCGCCCCGATCGTGCGGAAGCCGGAAGATTTTCCGCGACGGCCCGACAAAGGGCGCCGACCGGTCAACCCGGCCGGAATCGTCTTCAAGCGGGTAGCCTTCCCGCATCCCCTCGCGCTGGAGGTACAAAACCAGGCCCAGAAAAAAGAGGGTGAACAACCATAGCATGACATCGACCAGGTCGACCCCTGCTACGAATTCGCCGTTGAATAACATGACATCAGCTCCTTCTTTTGGCGGTCACCCCGGAAAGGCGGCCAGACCGAATTTCTCTCGTTTGGACGGATCGTCGACGCCGCCGCGGTAACGCGCGAGCGGGCCGATCGTGGCGATGGCTGCGAACAGTAAGAAGATCTCGAAGTGATAGACGGCGCTGTAGCCCGCCGCCGGCGTCGACAAAGCGGGCCCTAACGCTCCGCTGGCCGCCAGCGTGGATATCACGTCGCGCAAAGCGCCCCCGGCGGCGATGGCCAACCCAGCGGCGGTGGCCTGCACCGCGCCCCAAGCGCCGAGCGCGATGCCGCTGTCGGCGTCGCGGGCGAGCGCCATGGCCGCCGTTAACGTGGCGACCGAGAACAAGCCCCCGCCAACGCCGATCATGACGACGCCGATCCGAAACAGAAGAGGCGAGCCGACCGGCTCCGCAAACACAACCGCCGAAAAGGCGAGGACGCCGATAAGCGCGCCCCATCCGCCGAGCCGGTGCGGCTCCGCCCCGCGGCTGAGACGCCGGCTGGCGAGCGCGAACCCGGCCAGAGCGCCAAGGGCGAAGATGGCCGTGAGCTGCGTTGTCGCAGCGACCTCGAGCCCCAGAATCTCGCCGCCATAGGGCTCCAATAGGATGTCCTGCATGCTGAAGCCTGCAGACCCCAGCGCCACGGCGATCAATAGGCGTTTCGCGCGCGGATCCTCCATCAGCTTGCGCCAAGCGTCGCGGAAGTGCGGACGAGGCGCGTCAAGCGTCGCCCGGCGTGGGTCTCGCGCCTCCTGTTTCCACAGCGCGATCACGTTGAGGACCATGGTGAGCGCGGCCGCCCCCTGGATCACCTGGATAAGCTTGATGTGCGCGAAATCCGCCAATAGCGCACCGATGACAATCCCGCTCACGGCCATGCCGGCGAGCAGCATGACGTAGAGCAGCGCGACGACGCGGGGCCGGGCCTCTTCCGGCGCAATATCGGTCGCCAGCGCCAGCCCCGCCGTCTGCGTGGTGTGCAGGCCGGCGCCGACCAGGAGGAAGGCGAGCGCCGCGCCGGCGTGCCCGATCCATTCCGGGCCCGCCGCGTCGCCCGACAAATAGATCAACGCGAAGGGCATGATCGACAGCCCGCCGAATTGCAGCATCGAGCCGAACCATATGTAGGGGCTGCGCCGCCAGCCGAGCACGGATCTGTGGGTGTCCGATTTGTGCCCGATCAGCGCCCGGAAGGGCGCGAACACCAAGGGAAGTGAGACCATGAGCGCGACGAGCCAGGTGGGCACGGCGAGCTCGACGATCATCACGCGGTTGATCGTGCCGGTGAGCAAGGCGAGCGCCATGCCGACGGAGACCTGGAACAGCGACAGGCGCAATAAACGGCCGAGCGGCAGCGTGTCGCTCGCCGCGTCGGCGAACGGCAGAAAGCGCGTCCCCACCTGCGTCCAAAGCGTCGCCAGATCTCGCCGAGGCGTCGTCATGCTGGGACCAGCTCCATCGCGTTCGAAATGTAAAAGCCCGATTGGACGCGCTGCGATTGCCCAGCGCGCCAGGTATGAAGGTCGGGCGACGCCGCAACACGCTCGCGCAAGTCACGCTCGGCGATCGGTTGGATCGCCGGCGACCGGTCGCCCTTGGGAAACAGTTTCCCTGCCGCGTGCATGAGTGTAAGCGCCGGCGTGCGCGGCGCATGCGTGAAGACGACCGAGCCGCGCGCGCAGCCGGCGAAGCCCTCTAACGTTTGAACGATATCGGCGGGGCCGTAATGGATCAGAGAATCCATCGCAACGACGTGGTCGAACGTTCCGAAGGCGGGGTCGAACATATCGCCGACATGGAAATTGATCGTCCCGGACACGGATTCCGGGTCGAACCGGTCCTTGGCCAGCCCCACCAGCGTCTGCGACAGGTCCACGGCGACAACATCCGCCCCGCGCCGCGCGGCCTCAACGGAGAACTGGCCTGCGCCGCAACCCGCGTCCAGGACCCGACGTCCCGTCAGGTCGTTCGGCAGCCAGGAGAGCAATATCTCCCGCATCGCATCCCGGCCCGCCCGCACCGTGGCGCGCACGCCGCTGACGGGCGCGTCTGAGGTCAGCCTCGCCCACGCATCAGCCGCAGTACGGTCGAAATAGGTCTCCAATTCGGAGCGGCGGCGGAGATAGGTCGCAGACGTCATGTCAGTCGAACCCCAGAAAGTCGAAGATCTCGCGATCTTTCATGGGTTGCGCCTTCAAGGGCTCCACGCCCTCCCACAAGGTCTCGGCGAGGCGGATGTATTCCGCCTGGACCGCCTCCAGCTCAGGCGACCCGTCCATTTCGAACAGGGTCGACTTCTTCAGCCGCGACCGGCGGATTACGTCGAGGTCCGGGAAATGGGCGAGACGCTCGAGGCCCGTGGCCGCATTGAAGCGGTCGATCTCATCCGTCGCCGCGCTGCGATTGGCGATGACGCCGCCGAGGCGCACCTCGTAATTCTTCGCCTTGGCCTGGATCGCCGATACGATCCGGTTCATGGCGAAGATCGAGTCGAAATCGTTCGCCGTAACGATGAGGCCGCGTTCGGCGTGCTGGAGGGGTGAGGCGAACCCGCCGCAAACGACGTCGCCCAGCACGGCGAAGATCACCACATCGGTGTCCTCCAGCAGGTGATGCTCCTTCAGCAGCTTCACGGTCTGACCGACGACATAGCCGCCGCATC
>CAZQZC010000058.1:0-15848 GCA_964597685.1 uncultured Hyphomonadaceae bacterium
TCGGCGAGCTTGCCGGGCAGGGATGTAATGTCGAGCGCCGTTTTCCGACGCGTCAGCTCTCGCGCTTTGCGAGCGGCTTCGCGCGCGGCCGCGGCCTCTACGATCTTGGAAATGATGGCCTGGGCGGGTTTCGGGTTCTCCTCGAACCAATTGGCCAAGGCCTCGCTCATCAGGCTCTCAACGACGGGGCGAACCTCGGACGAGACGAGCTTGTCCTTTGTCTGAGACGAGAATTTCGGGTCCGGAACCTTCACCGACAGGACGCACGTCAATCCTTCGCGCGCATCGTCGCCGGTCAAGCTGACCTTTTCCTTCTTCGCAGCGCCGCTTTCTGCAGCGTACTTGGTGATCGTGCGTGTCAACGCCCCGCGGAAGCCGGCGAGGTGCGTGCCGCCGTCGCGTTGGGGGATGTTGTTCGTGAAGCAGAGCACCGTCTCATGGTAGCTGTCGGACCATTCGAGCGCGGCTTCAACAGTAATGCCGTCCCGCTCGGCGCGGGCTGCGATTGGATCGGGGATCAGGGCGTTGCGCTGACGATCGAGGTGTTTGACGAAGGCCGTCACGCCGCCTTCGTACTGCAGGACGACCTCCCACGGCTCCACGTCGCGTTCATCGCGAAAGAGGATCTTCACGCCCGAGTTCAGAAACGCCAGCTCACGCAGCCGATGCTCCAGCGTGTGGCGATCGTATTCCGTCATCGTAAACGTCGACGGCGCAGCGAGGAAGCGGACCGCGGTGCCGGTATAGGGCTCGCCTTCGGGCGTCATCGGGCTGTCGCCCTTCACGGTCAGCGGCTCCTTCGTGAAGCCGCCGTCTTCAAACCGCACATAATGTTCTTTGCCGTCGCGGTGGACGGTGAGATCCAGCCAATCCGACAGCGCGTTGACAACAGAGACGCCGACACCGTGGAGACCGCCGGAGACTTTGTAGGAGTTCTGGTCGAATTTCCCGCCGGCGTGGAGCTGGGTCATGATGACCTCCGCCGCGGAGACGCCTTCGGTCGGGTGGATGTCCACCGGGATGCCGCGGCCATTATCTGTAATCTCGGCCGACCCGTCGGGATAGAGCGTCACCGTCACTTGGGTGGCGTGGCCAGCCAGCGTTTCATCGATGGCGTTGTCCACCACCTCATAAATCATATGGTGAAGTCCGGAGCCGTCGTCGGTGTCGCCGATATACAAGCCCGGCCGTTTGCGCACGGCCTCCAGGCCCTTCAGAACCATGATGGAGTCTGCGCCGTATTCGGGCGCTGCATCATCCGCCATGTATGGCCCTCGTCCACCGCGCTTAGACCGGTTGCGCGGCTCCCGCTTTTACTGAAATGCGCTGGGCGCGGTCGCCGAAGGCTTCGAACAGAAACGCCTCAGTGCCGGTTAGCCAAGCCTGTCCCGCGAGCGTTGAAAGCTCGTCGAACAGCGCCACGCGTCGGTCCGAATCAAGGTGCGCGGCGGCTTCGTCTAATAATAGCAGGGGCGGGGGGCCCTTGTCGCCCTCCGATTGCGCCTGTGCGCTCGCTAAAATTAGTCCTATTAACAAGGCTTTCTGTTGTCCCGTTGAGCATTGTGCAGCGGGCGCGCCGGTTGGGCGGTGCACAACGCGTAAATCCGATCGATGGGGTCCGAATCCCGTCCGCCCCATGGCCACGTCGCGGCGACGTCCAGATCGCCAAGCGTCGCCGAACGCCGCCTCGAGCGCAGATAGATCGTCACGTGCGCCTGCCATCCGCTCGGCCTCACCCTCGAGCGATAGATCGCCCTTGGGAAACAAGCCTTCCGGCCTTTCGTCTATTGCTGTTTGCAGAGCCTCGATCATCCGCAAGCGATTGGCCACTATCGTCGCTGCGGCCTCGGCCATGCGCCCTTCGACGGCGTCCATCCACGCCGGGTCCAGCCGCCCCTGATCGATCAACGCGTTGCGCTCGCGCATGGCGGCTTCGTAACGGGACGAGGCCCGCCCGTGCGAGGGAATATGCGCGAAGACAATGCGATCAAGAAAGCGGCGGCGATCACCTGCGCCGCCTGCGAAGATCCGATCCATTGCGGGGACAAGCCACACAACGCGGACGAGTTCAGCGAGGTCGCCAGGCGAAGCGGGCGCGCCGTCGATCCGGACCACGCGCTTGGCTGAGCCGCCCGATATCTCAGCCGCAACGCCGATCCGGCGCCCATCCAGATCACCTGCGACGGTCCATCCGCCATCGACGCCGGTGCGGGCCATGTCGGCGATGGCGGCCGACCGCAATCCGCGCCCCGGGCCGAGCTGAGAGACCGCTTCGAGAATGTTTGTCTTTCCTGCGCCGTTGTCGCCGACCAGACATACAGGTCTTTCGTCGATTTTCAGATCGAGAGCGTGGTAGTTTCGGAAGTCCGTCAGCCGCAATCGTGTCAGCGCGCTCATGGCGGCGTCATCCGGCGGCGATTGCAATCACACCGCAGTCTTACACCCGTAGCGGCATCAGCACATATTGCGCCGCCGCATCCTCAGGGTCCGTCACAAGCGCCGGCGAGGCGGGATCATTGAAATGAAACTCGGCCTCACCGCCTTCGATCTGACCCGCAATATCCAGCAGATACCGCGCATTGAATCCGATCTCGATGGAATCCGCAGCATAATCGGCTTCGATCTCCTCGGAGCCTTGGCCGGTTTCCGCATGGTTGACGGCCAAGGTCAAACGACCGTCGTCCAAACTCAGCTTCACCGATCGCGACCGCTCCGCTGAAACCGTCGACACGCGATCGACCGCGGCCTCGAACGCCTTGTTGTCGACCTTCATCCGCTTGTCGTTTCCCTTCGGAATGACGCGCGCATAATCCGGGAATGCGCCATCGATCAGCTTCGACGTCAAAATCGCGGCGCCGGAGCGCACAACGATCTTGATGTCCGAAACCTCGACCGTCACCGGTCCTTGGGCGCCGTCGATGAGGCGGCGGATTTCGGCGACGGCTTTGCGCGGCACGATGACGCCCGAAAGCGTTTCGGCGCCGGCAGGCGCAGGTGTTTCTGCAAGGGCTAGCCGGTGCCCATCGGTGGCGACCGCTCGCAGAAGCCTACCGTCCGGGCCGTCGGCGGCGTGGAGGTATACGCCGTTCAGATAATAGCGCGTCTCCTCAGTGGAGATGGCGAAGCGCGTCTTGTCGATCAGCCGGCGGAGATCGGCGGCGTCGATCTCGAACCCCGTCGCCGGAGCGTCGCCCGTCATGGTTTGGAAATCCGACGCCGGAAGCGTCGGCAAACCGAATTTCGATCGACCGGCCAAGATATTGAGAACGCTTTTCTCAGGATCGAAATCCAGCGCCACATCCGCGCCATCGGGAAGTTTGCGGATCACATCGAACAAGGTTTGGGCGGGAGCGGTTATCGCGCCGGGTTGAGCGACCTTCGCATGCGACGTGTCGACGGCTTCGATGTCGAGATCGGTCGCGGTGAATGTCAACGCGCCATCGTCGGCCGCCATAAGGACGTTGGACAGGATCGGAATCGTATTGCGGCGTTCAACGACGTTCTGAACATGCGACAGCGCCTTAAGCAGGTCGGCGCGCTCAATGGTCAGTTTCATGGTCTTTGCCCTCGTTGAAGCTCGCGGATCTCGCTCAGTCCGAAAAGGGGCCAAACGAATCGGCCCGCCTCAGGCGAGGCGGGCCGACAAACTCAAGCAACACACCGAAAATGCAAGTCCCTAGGCGCGTCCTTCCGCCTGAATGTCCAAGATTGCAGCCTCGACACGGTCAACATCCGCCGCCAAATCGGCGTCCTCGGCGAGCTGGCCGGAGATCTTACGGAACGCATGCAGGACCGTTGTATGGTCTTTCCGCCCGAACGCACGGCCAATCTGCGGCAGCGACTTCGCGGTTTTGGTGCGACAGACATACATCGCAATCTGACGTGGATAGACGACGTTTCGCTTTTTGCTCGGGCTCTCCAGTTCAGTTTTCGAAACGCTGAAGACACGCATAGCGGCCCGTTTAACCACTTCGATCGTCGGCGCACGGACTTCTCCCTCTTGGCGGCGGATGACCGCTTCGAGCATATCAAAGTTCGGTGCGCACTCGCCGCAGCCCGTCTCCGTATAAAGGCTCCAGATCACACCGCAGAGCGCGCGTCCGGGGCCGCGCACGCGCCTGACAATGCGCTCCCGAAGCGCCGCGCTGAGGACGAAGCGCGGTTCGGCTTCCATCACCAGATCGGCGTGGAGATCGACGATCTTCGCGCGCATCTCCTCGTCAGGCATGGTGATTTCAACCGACGCCGCGCCGCGAAGCTCGCTGCGCATGCGTTCGGAAAATCCGACCAAGTCGCCTGGCGCCTCATCGGCCGTTAGGATGACCAAGCCGTTCTCACCGACCACCGCGCGGATGGCCGCCAACAATTCGCGATCCGTGCCTGTCTTTCCGGCGATCAGCTGCACATCGTCGATCGCAAGAATGTCGCAGTCGCGGACGGCGCGTTTCAAACCGCTCGTATCGCCTTGTTTCGCGCCTTCGACGTAGGCAGACATGAATTCCTCGGCGCTCATGTAAACCACGCGCCGCCCTCCTGAGGGCGCAGCGCCCTGGAGCGCGCGCAGCAAGTGGGTTTTCCCAACTCCTTGCGGGCCGTGAACGACAATAACGGACGCCGGGACAGTCTCGCCGTCCGCGATGCGGCGTATGAGCCTGGCCGCAGTCCGGTTAGACTCGCCTTCGACGAGGGTGCCAAACCGCATGGACGACGACTTGTCTTCGGCGTGAACCTCATCAGCGCGTGGGAGGGCCTCCGGTGCGGACCACGGATCGCCGACGCGCGCCTTCAGATCAGTCGGCGCCGAGGTCCAGCACTCCAGACGCAACGTGCGACCCTTAGGGTCGTGACGACGCCACGCCTGCACGATGCGACGCTGGTAATTCGACACCACCCGGTCGAACTCGACGCGGTCCCGAGCGGCGACCACCATCTGCCCGTCGACATCCGCCACGAACTTCAGGCCGTGTATCCACTTGGTGTATTCGTCGCGGTCGATACGGCCGCGCAAATGAGATTGCACAAGCGCCCAGATCTCCGGTCCTTGAGCGCCATCGGAATTGAATTCTGAACGGACATGATTGTGTTCCGACAGGTCCATAAAAACTGCCCCCGTTTCTCATTATCTAATCTGTCTAGCCCTACCGACACGCACGCTTTTCCCACCCGCCCACACTGACGTAGGCGCCAAACACACTCTGTATGGGAACAATTCGTCGGTGATTGGAATTAACCATTCAGATACTAAAATCGCAAGATGCGAAATAACTGGTTCGGCGCTTATTTGGGGCTTGACGAAAGGGCTTCACCAAGCCCCATTCACCTCAACATCCTGAATATTAAAGGTAAATTTTGACCCCGGAAGATAAAAGAAAAACTGTCATATTTCTGGTTCTTGTAATGTTCCTTAGCAAGAAACACCAAAGAGGCTCCATCGGTCATGGAACCCCATATAAATAAAACTAACGATTTTAAGAATTCGCACTTCTGGCGACGGGCATTAAAACGAGACCTAGTTGCGAGCCAAGAACGGTCAAGCCATCGCCTTGATGCGCTTCGCCAATCGCGACACTTTTCGTGACGACGTGTTTTTGTGCAACACGCCCTTGGTGGCTGCGCGCATAATCTCAGGCTGGGCTGACTCGAACGCGTCGGCGGCGGCGGCCTTATCGCCCGAAGCGATCGCCTCCTCCACCTTGCGTACATAGGTTCGCATGCGTGAACGCCGAGCCTGATTCACAGCCGTGCGCCGTGCGATCTTTCGCACCATTTTCTTCGCAGAGCGTGTGTTCGCCATTGATCTCTCCACCTGCGCCTCTTGGGCGCGAGCGGGGGGACATACATCCGTGTCAGAGCCCCGTCAACTGGCGTCCGCGCCAGATCGCCTTCGAAGGTTAGCGTCCGCGAAAGTGCGGCGACCGCTTTTCCACGAAGGCCTCCATGCCTTCCGTCTGATCGTCCGTTGCGAACAGTGAATGGAAGAGCCTGCGCTCAAACATCACGCCTTGCGCCAACGTCGTCTCGTATGCGGCGTTGACCATCTCTTTCGTCATCATGGCGGCGGCCCGCGGCATCGCTGCAATCTTCTTCGCAACGCTCCTGGCTTCGTCCAGAAGCTCGTCGGTTGCGATGATCCGCGACACCAATCCGCAGCGTTCGGCCTCCACCGCATCCATCATGCGGCCCGTGAGGCACATCTCCATGGACTTCGACTTACCGGCAAAGCGCGTCAGACGCTGCGTGCCTCCGGCGCCCGGGGAAACGCCTATGGTGATCTCGGGCTGGCCGAACTTCGCGTTCTCGGCCGCGAGGATGAAATCGCACATCATGGCCAATTCGCAGCCGCCGCCGAGCGCGTAGCCTGCGACGGCCGCGATCAAGGGCTTGCGCGTCCGCGCCGCACGTTCCCAGTTTCGCGTAATGAAGTCGGCGTAATACGCGTCCATGTAGGACAGCTCGCGCATTTCCTTGATGTCGGCCCCCGCCGCGAACGCCTTCTTGGAGCCGGTGATAACGATACAACCGATCTCGTCGTCGCGCTCGAACTCGTCCAGCGCCGCAGTCAGCTCGTCCATAAGTTTGTTGTTGAACGCGTTCATCGCGTCAGGTCGATTAAGGGTGATGATCGCGACCGCCTCGTCGACCTCGGTCAATAGGGTCTCGTAAGCCATGGGTGCCGTCTCCGAGCGCCATTCGGCGCCGTCTTCTTGCTGCGCGAGCGGCAAACGGCTTTCTCTCAAGACAACCGCTTGCCACACTTGATTTTACAACGAACTGCGCCGTTTCGCGATCGCGTATACGTGAATCGCACCGAGGCGTCACCCGCTTCTAAGAAGACCGCCGAGCGTTGGTCCGGCGACACGCTTCGACGCCGCGTTCAGCGTTGGCATTTCGGACAATAGAATGTCGATCGCCCAGATTGAACGATCCGTTTCACAACACCGTTGCACCCTTGGCAGGGTTCGCCTTCGCGGTCATAGACGCGGAACGCATGCTGAAAATAGCCGAGCGCGCCGTCGGCGGCCGAAAAATCGCGCAGAGTTGATCCGCCGGCCTCGATGGCTTCGCCGATGACGTCGTCTATGGCGGGCGCCAGGCGTGCGGCGCGTCGGCCAGGAATCGTCGACGACGAGCGAAGCGGAGAAATACCGGACCGATAAAGCGCCTCGCAGACGTAGATGTTGCCCAGCCCGGCGACCACGGACTGGTCCAGGAGAGCGGCCTTGATTGGCGTCCGCCGCCCGGCGAGCGCGGTGTCGAGATACGCAGCTGAAAACGCGTTCGATCGAGGTTCGGGCCCAAGCGTTCTTGTACGTGGATAGGACTCAAGATCGTCGGCCGGCCAAAGCTCCATAAAGCCGAACCGCCGTGGATCGTTGAACGTGACGACAGCCCCGCCTTCCATATGGAAAATGACGTGATCATGCTTGGGGTTGGCGCCGGTGTCATGAACGAAGACGTCGAAGGCTTCGCCACTTATCGTGAACCGTCCCGACATGCCAAGATGCATAATCAAGGCCTCGGCTGATCCCAGCTCGGCGACGAGAAACTTCGCTCGCCGGCCCAAGCGCAGAAGCCGTGTTCCCGTCACACGCTCTGCAAACCGTTCGGGAAATGGGAACCTTAAATCCGGCCGGCGTACATCAACGGATAAGATACGCCGCCCTTCCATGACCGGCGCCAATCCGCGGCGAACCGTCTCAACTTCTGGCAATTCAGGCATTTGCGATCACTATTGCGTTGGCGGAGCGATGTAGCGCTTTGCGTCGCGTGCGAGTATCACCCCGATCCATGTCCGTCTCGTCCAAGCCAGAAGATTCAGTCAGTTTCGGATTCGAAGACGTCGCGCCGGATGAAAAGGTCGCGCGCGTCAAAGGGGTCTTCCGGTCGGTCGCGTCACGCTACGACCTTATGAACGACCTCATGTCCGCCGGCGTTCATAGGCTGTGGAAGTCGGACACGATGGCGCGCGTCAACCCGCAGCCGGGAGAACGGCTTATCGACGTTGCAGGCGGCACCGGCGACCTCGCCAAGCTCTTCCTGCAGCGCGCCGACGCCGCCAACCGACGGCGAAAATCTGCCGCTTCAGCCGCCGCAATCGTCTGCGACATCAACGATTCCATGCTGGCGGCCGGGCGAAGCCGTCAGGATCTCGAAGCGTTTGGCGACCGTTTGGACTGGGTGTGCGGCGACGCCCAGGCGCTGCCGTTTCCCGATGGATTCGCCGATAGCGTTACGATCGCGTTCGGTATTCGAAATGTCGCCGACCGTTCGGCCGCGCTGAACGAGTTTCGTCGCATCCTGCGCCCGGGAGGGCGGCTCGCCGTGCTGGAATTCTCGCATATGACGGCCCCGCTGTTGCAACGCGCCTATGACGCATATTCCTTCAACGTCATTCCGCCGCTTGGCGCGATGGTCGCGGGCGACAGGGAATCCTACCAATATCTCGTCGAGAGTATTCGACGGTTCCCGAAACAGGATGACTTCAAGGCAGAAGTCGAGTCTGCGGGATTTTCCCGCGTCTCGGTGTCGAACTTCTCCGGCGGCGTCGCCGCATTGCATTTCGGGTGGGCGACCTAAGTGTTTGCAATGCTTGCAGATTATGGACGGCTCCTGCGCGCCGGGGCATCGCTGGCGCGCCACGACGTTGTATTGCCGGGCGAGTATCAGAAGCGGCTGCCGCCGCCTGCACGACTGGCGGGCCGCGCGCTGCGCCTGTTCGGCGGCGGCGCAACCGGCCGTCCCGGCGAACGGCTCGCGCGCGCGCTTGAGAAGCTCGGCCCCGCCTACATCAAGATGGGCCAGTTCCTCGCGACGCGGCCGGATCTGTTCGGCGTCGAGGTGACGACCGACCTATCGCGGTTAAAGGACAAGCTGCCGCCGTTTAGCCCCGATTTGGCGACGAAGGCTCTGCAAGACGAGTTCGAGAACGCGTCAGACTTGTTCCCGGGCCTCGATTCGGCGATTGCGGCGGCGTCCCTCGCCCAGGTTCACAAGGTTGAGACGGCCGACGGCGTGCGCGCCGTCAAAATCCTGCGCCCAAAGGTCGAGGCAGGCCTCGCGCGCGAATTGCGGGCGATGAAGCGCGCCGCCCAAACAATCGAGCGCGCGTCCGCTGACAGCAAGCGGCTAGAGCCCGTCGCCTTCGTCGAGACCATCGCGGCCAGCATGGAGCGCGAGCTTGACCTGCGCCTTGAAGCCGGCGGCCAAGACGAGATGCGCGCGATCAGCGAGGCCGACGGCTTTTATGCGATCCCCGCCGTCGACTGGACGCGATCTGGCAAGCGCGTGTTAACAACGGATTGGGTCGACGGCGCGCCGCTCACGGCTCAGGGCGCGCTCGACGGCGATCACGTCGACCGGATCGAGATCGCCAATGCGGTGACCCGCGGCTTCCTCTCCCACGCCATCAAGCACGGCGTCTTCCACGCCGACATGCACGAAGGCAACATGATCATCACGCCGGAAGGGCGCTTGGCGCTCGTCGATTTCGGGATCATGGGCCGCATCGGCTGGAACGAGCGTCGTTTCCTGGCGGAGATCCTGTGGGGCTTCATCCGGCGCGACTACGCCCGCATCGCCGAGGTTCACTTCGAAGCCGGCTATGTGCCGGCGCACCAATCGGTCGCAGACTTCGCCCAGGCGCTGCGCTCCGTTGGCGAACCGATCCACGGCAAGGACGCGTCGGAAGTGTCGATGGGCAAATTGCTGCTGCAGCTCTTCGACTTCACCCACACCTTCGGCATGCATCTGCGGCCAGAGCTCGTCTTGCTCCAGAAGACGATGGTCCAGGTCGAGGGCGTGGCCCGGAACATCGACCCCACCCACGACATCTGGACCGCTGCGGAGCCGATCGTGGGCGAATGGGTGCGCACGGAATTCGGCCCCCAGGGCGCGGCGAAGCTGGCGGCGAAGAATGTCCGCCTGGTGGCCGACCGTCTGAAGCGCCTGCCGGACGTCATGGACAAGCTGGAAGCCGCCCTTGACGCCCCGCCCGCCGCCGCCGCGCCCCGCGCCCGCTTCGCCCCCTGGTGGGGCTGGTTCGGCTTCGCGACGATCTGGGCGGCGATCGGGTATCTCACGATCTTGGCGGTGGGGTAGCGGCTTGCCGCGTAACCCAATCTATTTTTCTTCGAACTTCACTCTCAGGGTTTGGGATTGCCCCGGAATGGCGTCGCCATCACTGTCCCGCGCAACGATGGTCAGCGTTACGTCAGTGTCCTTTTTGACGCCGCCCAATTCTATGCGCCGGAACTGATTGGCGGCGACGGTGAACCGTCCTTTCAACTTGTCCAATCCCGGAGCCGTCGCGTTCGTATCGGTCTTCAGGCTTTCGATTGTCGCCGAGCTGTCCACCGTTACTTGGTAATCCGCGACCGCAATCGGTGTGGCGCCCGACGGGAGGGTTTCCGGTTCAATGACGAGATCGACGTTTCCCTTACCATCGACGGCGACGGGTTTGGACGGTCGGTACGTCGTCTTGAAGACATCGGGCGGCGCGGGGCTTGCCAGGGTGTTGAGGCGCACGGGGTAGACTTGGTGGGCTGAGTCATCGCCGAACTTATTCTCGCCTGGGTCGGTCAAGGCTATTACTGCTTTCAAGTTCACCAAGGACAAATTGGCCGCGTCCGCCTTTTTTACCAATAAAATCTTGGAGTCTTTCTTAGTTATATTGGACCGCAAACCCAGCGCCGGGAGGTCCTGAATGCAGAGTGGTTCCGCTCAATCGATCAAGCCCAGACCGTCATCAATACCTGGCTCAGACAGTACAATCGAATAAGGCCACATCAGGCGCTCGGCATGCGTCCTCCAATCCCTGAAACCCTGTCAGAAAGCGGCCCATAACGAGGGGGCTGGACAGGTTGATTGGGGGCAATTGGCCATCGCTCGACCAAAGACTCTCAGAACGCGAACCGCACTCCCCTGCACCGGGAACTCGCTCGCTTTCGCGCGCTGGGGCGTTAACATCTCATTAACGATCCGAAACGGAGGCGGCGATGGCATGGCGGATAGCGGTATTGGCGGCGATGGCGTTGGCGGCCGCAGCTTCGGCGCAGGGGGACATCGTACGGGTCGAGCCCTGCGACACGGGCGAATTGCGCGGCGGGCCGGACCAGGTCCGCGTCTCTTGCGTGGAGACGCCGACGGGGACTGTGCGCGTCATTCGGGGACCAGGCGCGCCGGGCCAAGCGCCGCAGCGCCTGAGGCCAGGCGAACCGATCGATGCGGGCTCCCCCACATATCCCTTCGCCAATCCGCCCTATACGCCCCTTCCGGCGCCCGACATTGAGCGCCTCAACATCGTCAACGGACCGATCAAGTTCGACGCGTCGTGCAGACGGTCGGTGCGAACCCTGCGCGCCGTCGGCGGCCGGCCCAGCTTCCGAGTGTGTACGGGCGATTTGGACTTGACGCGTGAGCGCGACGTCGAACGCCTCGCCGATCGGATCGCCCGCGGCGCCAATGGCGCATGCCGCTCGCCGGCCGCGCGCAAGACGTTTGTGGGCCGGTTTCGAACCGGCTCAAACCGGGTCATCTGTCGAGAGGCGGCGACGGCCGAAGCGTTCCAGCTCTCCGGCGTGCCAGCCCTCGTCGCGCGGCTCGACCCGCGTCTAGGATCGCTGGAGCCGTTCACCATCACCTATAAGCCGCTGCGCTTTCCCTGACCGGAGCGTGAAGGCGGCGGACATCGTTTTCTTCAGATTTCCATGCCATATAGCCGACAAGCGAACGGAATTTTCTGATGTCGGCGAAACGCATCCTCCTCATCATTGGCGGCGGAATCGCGGCTTACAAGAGCCTTGAACTGATCCGCACCCTGTCGAAGCGCGGCGTGGCCTCGCGCTGCATCGTCACGAAGGGCGGTCAGGAATTCGTGACGCCGCTCTCGGTCGGCGCGCTGTCGGGCGACAAGGTCTTCACCGATCTCTTCGACCTGACCAGCGAGGCGGAAATGGGCCATATAGAGCTCTCCCGGTCGGCCGATCTCGTCGTTGTGTGTCCCGCAACGGCGGACCTCATCGCTAAGGCCGCCAATGGACACGCCGACGACCTGGCGTCCACAGCGTTGCTGGCCACGGATAAACCGGTCCTCATGGCGCCGGCGATGAATGTGCGCATGTGGATGCACGCTGCGGTTCAGCGAAATGTCGAGACTTTGCGGGGCGACGGGGTCGTCGTGATGGAGCCTGACGAAGGCGCGATGGCCTGTGGCGAGTTCGGCCCCGGCCGCTTGGCGGAGGTCGACCGGATCGCCGATGAGATCGAGACGCACCTGTTCGCAGCGCCTCAGACGCTGGCCGAGCGGCACGTCCTGCTGACCGCTGGCCCGACGCGGGAGCCACTGGATCCTGTCCGTTTCCTGTCGAACCAGTCCAGCGGCCGGCAGGGCTTCGCCATCGCGGCGGCCTGCGCACGCCTCGGCGCACGCGTGACGCTCGTCTCCGGACCCGTCTCGCTCCCAACGCCGGCGGGCGTCGACAGGGTGAATGTCGAAACAGCGCGCGACATGCTGGCGGCCTGTGAGGCGGCGCTGCCAGCGGACGCGTTCATCTCCGTGGCCGCCGTCGCTGACTGGAGGCCGGCGGAACCGTCGGACACGAAGCTCAAACTTAAGGGCGGCGATGGACTGGCGGCGATCCATCTGGCGGAGAACCCGGACATTCTGGCCACGATCTCCCGCAAGCGAAAAAAACGTCCGACCTTGGTCGTCGGCTTTGCAGCGGAGACGAACGATGTCGAGGCGCACGCGCAAGCGAAGTTGAAGCGCAAGGGCTGCGATTGGATCGTGGCCAACGACGTGTCAGGCGACGTCATGGGCGGGGCTGAGAATGAGATGATCCTGTTCACGCCGACTGGATCCGAACATTGGCCGCGGATGCACAAGTCGCGGGCCGCAGCGAAGCTCGCCGAGGCGATCGCTCGCGCGCTAAGCGACGCGCCTGACGCGCTCAAAGCCGCCGAATAGAACTCAGCCGGCGGCCTGCGCGAGGGCGTTAGCCAGAAAGTCGTACACCCTACGAACACGGCGGCTGGTCTTCAGCTCGGCGTGGGCTGTCAACCAGACCGGCAGGCTCGGAAGGACGGCGTCGTGCAAGATGCGCCGCACCCTCGGTTCGGCCTCGCCGATCGCGATCTGATTGGTTCCGATCCCGAAGCCCGCAACCACCATGCGCCAGCACACGACCTGATCATCGCAGCGGAATGGGAAAAAATCGCGGCCCACTTCAAGCCCTGAAGCCTTGAAAGCCTGAATGATCTGCTCATCGCGATCGAAGCCAATATAGTCGTGCGTCAGGAACGCGTCGATAGACGTCGGCTCCCCCCGCGCCGCCAAGTAAGTATCTGCAGCGAAGAGGCCGAGCTGCATCTCGCCGACCTTTCGTGCGATGACGTCGGATTGCGTCGGGCGATACATTCGCACCGCGATATCAGCTTCGCGCTGGATCAGGTTTTCGGTCCGATCGGACGCGACCAACTCGATCTGGATCTCCGGCTCGGCTGCATGCAACTCGGTCAAGATGTCGGGCAACACGAAGGTCGCCACAACCTGGCTCGCCGTAATCCGCACCGTTCCAGCCAACGCTTCGGACCTCCCTTCAGCCGCGAGCGACAGCTGGCCTGCGGCGTCGGCCATCGTCCTCGCGTGGGGTAACAGGTCGAAACCCGTCTCGGTCAGCTGGAGCCCTCCCGGGGTCCGGTCGAACAGCGTAACGCCCAGATCGCGCTCCAATTCGACAATATGCCGCCCCATCGTGGGCTGGCTCGCTCTAACAGCTCGCGCAGCGGCCGAGAGGGATCCGTGCTCTGCGACGGCGAGAAAGGCTTGAAGCCGGGACCAGTCAAACGTGGGGACCATCAGCGCCATCCAATTTTGAATAACTGTGGATCATACTTATCGAGTGTCACTTCGCAATTGAATGGGCAATCCTCTAGCTCGTCCATCGCTCAGGAGGTCGCTATGCCCGAAACCGTTCTTATTCTTGGCGCCAATGGCCGCTTTGGCCGCGCCGCCGTTGAAGCATTCAGCGATGCAAACTGGCATGTGAGAGCGCTAACGCGAACCGGAGCCGGTGATGACAAGCAGGGCGTCGACCGGGTCGCGGTGGACGCCTTCGATGCGGATGCGCTAAGCGCGGCGGCCCGTGGGAGCGACGTTATCGTCAACGCGCTGAATACGCCCTATCCGACGTGGCGGCGCGACACGCCCCGGCTGACGGCCGCCGTCTTGGCCGCGGCCGGCGACAGTGGCGCGACGGTCATGATCCCAGGCAACATCTATTCCTATGGCGCAGGCATGCCCGAAGTCCTCACTGAGGCGACGCCACATGAGCCCACGACGCGAAAGGGTCGTCTGCGGCTGGCCATGGAAGACGCCTACGCGGCCGCGGCGCGTAACGGGATCAAAACAATCGTCCTGCGCGCCGGCGATTTCATCGAACGTGAGAAGACCGGCAATTGGTTCGACACATACATCACTGCGAAGCTGGACCGGGGACGGGTCATGTACCCAGGCCCGCTCGACCGCGTTCACGCCTGGGCCTATTTGCCAGACATGGCTCGGGCCATGGCGGCCCTCGCGAGGCGAAGGTCGGAGCTCTCCAACTTTGAGGCGATCGGTTTCGAAGGCTTCTCGCTGACGGGGCGGGACTTGATCGACGGGATCGAGCGGGCGATCGGTCGGGAGCTTCGGGTCGACGCGATGCCCTGGGGAATCGTGCGCGCCTTAGGGGTTGTATCGCCGATGATGCGCGAAGTCGCTGAAATGGCCTATCTCTGGCGTGCGCCGCATCGCATCGACGGCCAAAGGCTGCGCACTCTTTTGCCGGAACTTAAGTCAACGCCGCTGGACCACGCCCTGCAAGACGCGCTCGCCGTGCCCACGCCGGAAGCAGGCCTCGCCTTCCACGTCCCCTAATTGAGAAGGATTGCGCAAATGGCGACTAAGCCCCCGATGGCGGCGGCGTAAGCGGCTGCGGCGGCCCCAAGACGGACTACGACGGTTCTGGTCGACATAAACTCACTCCCTTGGATTATCGGTGGAACCGATCTGGGGGTGCGACATTCTGTCGTCCAATCACGTCGCATCAACGGGACGGGACGTCGATGTGACTGGCCGAACCGGCCGTGCGAATAATCGCCAGCGCGCCGAAAAGTCACGGCGCACGGACCATTGCCGGTATCGAGTAATATTCGTTTCTTATGGGTTAAACTCGTGTGCAATGGGCGGCTTGCACATGTCACGAGAATCGCTCACTTTAGAATTTGCTGGGAGGCGTCTTGCGAAGGGATGCCGCTCATGCTGGACATCCAATTATCAAACGGTTTTGAACGCGTTTGCGGCCCAGACGGGCGTGATCGCCTACTGGTTCGAAGTCCCCGCGACTTAATCGTCGAAGTTGGATGCCACCTGATCCGTCGCAGACGCCGCCTCTCCGCCGACGAACGGGCCTTCCTCGCCTACCAGGATCGGATCCGCGCCGTCGACGAAGCGTTTCGAATCAATCCGCCCTTCTCAGCCGCCGCAATTACGGCGCACTTCGACGAAGCGGCGGGTTGGCGGGTGGGCTGATCAGCCCCAGCCCAGCTGCAGGCGCCGCTCCGCGCACGCGCCGCCGGTCACTCCACGGTTACCCGTGGACCTTCGGAAGGCGGCAAGTCTGTTGCGGAGCGGCGCTAGAGCCCTTTCATCCGAATTTGAGCCGCCTGAGCGCGGGAGTTTTGGGTCAGGGACAGGAGCAGACCGGACCGGCATGCGCGCATGCCGGGAGGATTGCGACGCCGCCCTGGCGCAAAGGGCCAGTGCTCAGGCGGTCGCGGCCCTGACGCGCAAAGACATGTTTCGATTGGCT
>CAZQZC010000059.1:0-15820 GCA_964597685.1 uncultured Hyphomonadaceae bacterium
GGGTCCGCCGCATCAGGCCGCCGACCGGCGTCAGGCGTGGGTCGTCGGGGCTGGGGCGTTGGGCGCTGGCTTAGGGATCGTATTCGGTTGGTCGATCGCCCGCGCCTTTAGGGCGGGCTGGGCGCCTGAGTATCTCAAAGCGCCCCTGATCTTCGCCAGCGTCATCCTGTGTTACGCGATCGCCGATTCAATTGAATCGGAGACGGGCCTGGTCGCCGTCACCGCGTACGGAATGACGTTAGCCAATTCGCGGCTCGCTGGCTTGGCTGAAATGCGGCGCTTTAAGGAGAATATCGCTGTTCTCTTGATCTCTGGCGTGTTCATCTTGCTCACGGCAAATCTCACCCCGCAGATCATATCCGCGGCGCTGAATTGGAGAACGCTGGCTTTTCTAGCCGTCATGCTATTGGCGGTGAGGCCGGTTTCCGTGTGGTTGACGACGCTAGGAACGCTCAAGCGGAATGAGGCCTTGCTGCTTGGCTGGATCGCCCCGCGCGGCATCGTCGCTGTGGCTATTTCCGGCCTGTTTGCGGACCTGTTGCGCGAATTAGACGCCGAAAGCGCGTTTAACATCAGCGGCGCTGAGCAGATCACCCCGCTCGCCTTCGCCATGGTTTTTGCAACGGTGGTGCTGCACGGCTTCACCATCGGCCCGCTCGCGCGGCGTTTGGGATTGGCGCGGCGGGGCCGGCCTGGCGTGCTCATTGTCGGGGTGAACCCGTGGAGCGTCGAGTTTGCAAAGACGCTTCAAGACACCGGAATTGAAGCCATTCTCGCTGACAGCAATTGGCGTCGCCTGCGCCCGGCTCGAGAAGCCGGCATGGAGACGTTTTTTGGGGAGGTGTTATCCGAGGAAGCCGAGGTTCATCTCGACCATTCGCGCTTCGATACGACGCTCGCTTTGTCGGCCAATGATCCCTACAACGCCCTTGTATCGGGTCATTTCGCCCCCGAGCTGGGACGGCACAAGGTTTTCCAATTGTCGTCCCAGGACGCCGAAGAGGATGATCCCAGAGGCATTTCGATCGGCGCGCGAGGGCGAACGCTTATCCGACGGGGCCGAAGCTATGACGGCCTCATTCGAGATCATTACCGGGGCTGGGCGTTTGCGAAGACACCGCTGACGGAAAAGTACGGTCTCAAGGAATTCCGCGCAGATCGCCCCAATTCGGACGTCATCGCCGAGATCAGACCAGACGGTGCGATCGCGTTCGTCGGGCCCTTGCGGGAAACGCGCGGAGGCGAGGGCGTCACACTCATCAGCTTCGGACCGATCGAAACGACGGAAGCCGGTCAACGCGTGGCCGAAGCTGAAGGTCAGGCGGAACCGACGCCCAGCGCATGAAGCGCTTGCCCGTTGGCGCGCAGCCAGCGGCGGCCCGCTTTTGGGTCTCCGACGCAACGCGCGACATGACGCCAAAACCTGTCGGAATGGTTCATCTCCAACAAGTGTGCGCATTCGTGGGCGGCGACATAGTCCAAAACGAAGGGCGGCGCGCAGATCAGCCGCCAGCTGAATGACAATCGGCCGTCCGATGTACAGGACCCCCATCGTGAACGCGTGTCTTTCACGCTGATCCGCCGCGCGTCGACGTTGAGCGTCTGACAATATCGATCGACCGCAGCGTTGAGCTCTTTCTTGGCCTGAGCCTTCAGAAACCGCGCGATCCGCATGTGAAAGGTCTCTGACGCGCCAGGCGCAACCAGTGCGGCCGGCGGTCCAGGCTCCAGGCGGGCCTGACGTCCAAACCCGTCAAGCGTCAAGCGTGTCGCCTCGCCGCGAAAGGGTATGGTCGTTTCTGGCCGAAACGGTTGCGGTTGGGGCAGTGAATCCAGCTGGTCGGCAATCCACTCGCTTCGTTCGGTGGCGAACCGCACTGCTTCGTCGGCGAGGTTCGGGTGCGGCGCGACTGCGACGGCTTCGCGAGCTTTGTCGTCGATCCGCAGTATCAGTCGACTCGCGCGGGTGTTGATTTCGATCCGCAAGCGCGCTGTCCGATTGCCGGGCGCCTGCAGCAAGATCGACTGGTGTTTATCGATAAACATGATATACCGAATCGTGTTGGGCGGCCAAGATACCGCTGGGAATGCGAAACACCGAGGGGAAGCTTCCAATGAAGAATTTGATGTCCGCGGCCGCTGCGTCGGCCTTCCTATTGGCCGGTTGCGGCGGTGGCGAGAGCTCTGGCGCAGACGCCGACACGGCGGCGCGCACGACCGCGAACCAGATTAAGGACGTCGTTTTGCGGGCCGGCGATCCGGCCCAGGCCGACGCTGCGCTGACCGCGATGTCGCTGAATGCGACTGGCGTCGGCCGCGTTGATTTCGACGGCAGCTCCGTCGACGGCGCTGACGCGACTTTTTCCAATGTTTCGATCGGCGTCGACGACGACGAAGACGGCCTGATCAATGTCGGGACGTTGTCTTTGAAGGGCCTCGACATGACGCCGGCGGGAGCGACGTTCTCTGAGCTCAAGTTCGCCGACGTTTCAATCTCTCCGCCTGACGAAGAGGGCGAATTGCGCTTGGGCGACGTTTCGCTTGTCAATCCGTCTCCGGAGCTCGCAGCCTGGGTCGCCAGTCTGTTCGGCGACGGCGAACCGGCGCCGTTTCCGGCCGCCGACGATATCGCGTTCGATCGCTGGAGCCTGTCTAATCTGGCTCTTGATGTCGCCGAGGGCGACGGCGATGTGAATCTGGACCTCGGATCCATCACCATGCTCGGGGTGACCGCCGATTCCGTCGGTTCCATGAGTGTGGAGGGTTTCAGCGTCAATGTGTTCGATCCAGATGAGGATCTGAATGTCGACGCCAGGCTGGGCTCGATGTCCCTCTCCGGCGGCGATCTGAGCCTCGTGCGCGCAATCCAAGACAATATCGGTTTGGACGAGGATGAAATGGCGGCCGCCATCTTCGCTCAAGTCTATGACAATCCGCTCGATCCCGGGTTCGACAGTCTGACCATGTCGGACTTTGCAGTCGACGTGGAAGGCGTGAGCTTTGCCGCCCCTTCGATCGAGTACTTCATTGAACGTAACGGCGACGGCGATCCCGTGAAGTACGTCAATCCGCCTTACACGATGACCTTGGACATCGACCAAGACGGCAAGTTTGGCGCGCAAGCCGCGGCGGGTCTCGGCATGCTTGGATATGAGCGGCTTGAATTGTCAGGCGGGGGTTCGGCGGATTACGATCCCGACGCCGACATTCTGACGATGGCGGCGGATTCGAATTTCATTACGCTGGCCGACGGCTTCACCATGAAATACGGCGGAAAAATCGAGGGCTACAGCGAATACGCCCGGTCCGCGGCGTCGCTGAGCTTCGAGGACGAACCCGATCTTGATCTCCTGCAAGAGGCGATCTCGGATCTCATCTTCCACGATTTCGAGCTGACTTTGGTTGATAATTCGATCATGGATCGCGGGTTCAATCTGGCGGCTGCGCAAACGGGGCAAGATGTTGAAGCGCTCCGCGCCCAGGCCCAGGGCGTCATGGCGTTCCTTCCGCTCGCCGCCGGCGAATCGGGTGTTGATCCTGCAATCCTGACAGAGCTCGCCCAAGCCCTGTCCGGTTTCATCTCGGAGCCTGGCGAGTTGACGATCAAGCTCGACCCATCGGAGCCCGTGTCAGCCGCGAGCTTCGTTGATCCGTCGCAGATCACGAAAGATTCGCTCGGCTTCTCGGCGAAGAATGAATAGGTAGAGATCTAATTGGATTTGCAGCGCGTCTGGCCGTTTGGCCGGGCGCGCTTTTCATTTCGGCCGGGCCCGCGCATATAGCCTGTCATGAGGCTCGGTTTTTTTGGAGACGTCGTCGGCAAGTCAGGACGGGACGCGGTCTCGGCCCATTTGCCGGAATTGCGGCTTGCGATGAAACTAGACTTCGTCGCAGTCAACGCGGAAAATGCGGCGGGCGGTTTTGGGATCACTGAAAGCACTGCGGGCGAATTATTCGCCTCGGGCGCCGATTGCTTGACGCTGGGCAACCATGCCTGGGATCAGCGAGAGGCTCTCTCTTACATTCTCCGTGAAGACCGACTTTTGCGCATGTGCAACTATCCCGTCGGCGTCGACGCGCCTGGACGGGGCGCGCACTTGTTCCTGTTGCCCGATGGTCGCCGTGTCGGGGTCATTTCGGTTCTGGGACGCATTTTTATGGATGCGCTCGACGACCCGTTCCAGGCTGTCGAGCGAGAATTGTCGGCTATGCCGCTGGGCATGGCGGCCGACGCAATCATCGTCGATGTTCACGGTGAAGCGACGTCGGAGAAGATGGCGATGGGACATTTCTGCGATGGCCGCGCCAGCCTTATCGTCGGCACACATACGCATGTCCCAACGGCGGACGCACAGATTCTGCCGAACGGCTCAGCTTACCAGACCGACGCCGGCATGTGCGGCGACTATCTCAGCGTCGTCGGCATGGACCGCGAGGTTTCGTTGCAACGCTTCACCACGCGCCTGCCCGCGTCGCGCAATCGTCCCGCCGAAGGTGAGGGGACGCTCAGCGGCGTCATCGTCGACACGGACGATGCAACGGGGCTTGCGACATCGATCTCGCCGGTCCGTTTGGGCGGACGTCTGATCGAGGCGCGGCTAAGCTGACGTCTTCCCAGAACTGCGCGCGTCCGATAGATGCATGCGGTCACCAGCAGAATCAAAAGATGGAGGTGGCCATGGCGGGCCATTCCAAATGGGCCAACATCCAGCACCGCAAAGGCGCTCAGGACAAGAAGCGCGCAGTCTTGTTCGCGCGACTCTCGAAAGAGATCACGATCGCATCCAAGCTTGGCGGTCCCGATCCTGACGCGAACCCGCGGCTGCGCCTGGCGGTCGCCAATGCGCGCGCCCAATCGGTCCCCAAAGACAATATTCAACGCGCCATCGACAAGGGCCAGGGCGGCGGCGGCGACGATTACGAAGAGGTCCGCTACGAGGGCTTCGGTCCCGGCGGCGTGGGCATCATCGTCGAAGCGTCTACGGACAATCGAAACCGTGCGGCGAGCGAGATCCGGTCGGCCTTCTCAAAGAATGGCGGAAACCTCGGCGAGACCGGGTCTGTGTCGTTCGGTTTCGATCAGGTCGGCGAAATCGTCTATCCGAATGACATTGGCGATGAAGAGACGGTCATGGAGGCCGCTATCGAGGCCGGTGCGCAGGATGTGGAATCCGATGACGAGGTCCACATCATCTATACGGCTCGTGAGGACCTAATGGAGGTGGCGGGCGGCCTTCAGCAGCGTTTCGCCGCCCATGAAGCGAAGTCGACAAAACTCATCTGGAAGCCTCAGACCCCGATCGAAGTCTCTGGCGACCAGGCGGAGTCTCTTCTCAAATTGTTCGACGTGCTCGACGAGTTGGACGACGTCCAAAACGTCTATGGCGGCTATGAAATCTCCGACGACGAGATGGAGCGCATCGCCGCGGCCGGCTAGAGCCCTTTCATCTGAATTTGAGTCGGCTGATGGCCTCTCGGGTTCGTGCTGGCAGGGAGCATACCGCAGGGCGATGCGCGCATGCCGGGAGGATTGCGACGCCGCCCTGACCCAAAACTCCCGCGCTCAGGCAGCTCAAATTCGGATGAAAGGGCTCTAGGCGTCAAGACCCGTCGTCGAACGCCACGCCGATGTCGACGCCGTCGCGCCAGATGATCTTGGCTTTACGCTTGATGGACAACGCTGGGACGTGCAGCTCGATTTGGTCTGGAAGGGATTCCCGGCTCTGTAGCCGAACGCGCACGCCCTGGTCCGAGTGATCGAGGACGACGCCTCTGCGGCAGTAACCTTCGGACACGAAGATCGTCGCCTCTTTATAAGACGCCTCGCGCTCGGCCTTGCGCTCTACTTCTGGTTTTTCGACGGGCCCAGGCTCATTATCAGGGGGCGCTGTTCGCTTTGATCTAAAAAGAAATTTAATCATCTCGCCTCGTCGCGCCCACACTCGGTCGGCGCATGGCATGTCGCTCGTGGGTGGTTCATAGTCTAATCTGACACTAGACGCTCGCTTGTTCCAAAAGCTCGTCGAATGCCTTGAAAAACTCGCCACGCTTATCGTCTGTTTCCATCAGGATTTCGTGCAGAGCCCCTTCGACCAACATATGGCGCGCATTCGGCAGAGCTTTTGCAATCCGGGCATGCGCCGCATTGTCGACCAATCGCTCATCCTCGGCGCTGGCCACGAGGATCGGGATGTCGACAGCGCTTAACTTGCTGGGTTTCGCGAACGTGTCGAAGATGTTCAGCACTGCGCTTAACCAACCCCATGTGACCGGGCCCAGGGCCAGATCGGGAGCGGTTTCCACGAGCGCTTGTTGGACGCCCCATCGCTGACGATCGTGGGTTACAATGTTTGTGTCGAAGGTCTCGGGCGGCCCCGGCTGCTGCACGTAGTCGCCCGACCGGCCCAGCACGCGCATCGCCCAAACCAGATACCGAATGCCGAAGAACCGGCCTCGGATACCCCACATCGGCGCTGAGAACGCGGCTGCGGCCACGTCGATGTAGCGCTCAATCAGCGCGGCGAAAGCGATGCCCCCGCCCATCGAATGCGCGAGGACGACATAGGGTTTCGGCAGGCGATCCTGCAGTCGGTCCAAGCCTGCCCGCAGGGCGTTCATATAGGTGTCGAAACGATCGATATGGCCCTTGAGGCTGTCGTCCAGCAGGCGATCGGACAGACCTTGGCCCGGCCAGTCGAGAATGATTACGGCGAAGCCGCGATCCTGCAGGTCGCGGGCGACTTCGAAGTACTTCTCGATAAATTCGGTTCGCCCGGGACACACGATCGCTGTGCCGCGTGGCGCGCGCCCAGCTGGCGCCGGGATAAGACAAGCCCGAAGAGAGCGCCCCGCCAATCCGTCGAACAGTGCGATCTCTGCGCCGTCTGGCCGAGGGTTGTTCGGGACGTCGACGATGCTGGTCTGGGGGATATGTCGCAACGTCGACATGGTCGCGCTCTCTTAGGTGTGGGGAAGGCGCGTGCCCGGCGCCTTAGAATAGGCGCCGGGTGAAAGCGCGCTCGAACGCTTACGAGAAGCTTTTCATCAGACCTTGAAGCGCCATCGCGACGGACATGTCGCCGTCGACCTTCAGCTTGCCTTGCATGAACGCCATGGTCGGATCCATTTGACCGGCGGCGAGCTTGGCGAAATCGTCCCAAGCGACTTTGATCGTGGCGTCCGCGTCGGCGTCGTCATTGTTCACAACGCCGTCTGCGCCGTTGATGAACAGCTTGCCGATGTCGCCGAAGTCAAACTTCACTTTTTTCTTGAAGTCCGAACCGGCCGAAATCGCCGTTGAAGCCTTTTGGGTGAGTTCTTCGAGCGTCATATGGGTGTCCTCCTTGCGATGCTCCGCCGCGGATAAAGCAGGCTTGGCGCAGAGAACGCAAGGCCGCGGCGCTCTTGACGTTGCGTAGGGGTAGGCTGCTGATTTCACGACGATGAGTTGGGACAGATCGATCAAAGAATTGCGCCGGCGCGAGAGGCTGGCTGAGCGCATGGGCGGCGAAGAGCCTGTCGCACGCCAGAAGAGTCGCGGAAAACTGACGGTTCGCGAGCGCGTGGCGTTTCTGGCCGACCCTGGCAGCTTCCACGAAATCGGTAAGATCGCAGGCGCCGCGTCTTATGATTCCAGCGAGGAATTGATCGATTTTCGGCCGTCGAATTCGGTTATGGGCCGTGCGCGCCTCGATGACCGGCCCGCCATGATTCTCGCCGACGACTTTACCGTTCGCGGCGGCGCAGCCGACGCCTCGATCTGGCAGAAAATGGTCCAGGCCCTGAAAATGGCGCAGGATTATGCCATGCCGCTCGTCCAATTGATCGACGGCACCGGCGGCGGCGGATCGGTCAAGATGCTGGAAAAGGACCCGCGCACCTACATCCCGGAGACGCCGGGCTGGGATCTCGTCGTTAGCGGCCTTTCGCGAGTTCCGTTCGCCTCTTTGGCGCTTGGCCCATGCGCCGGCCTCGGCGCCGGCCGGGTCGCGGCCAGCCATTACAGCGTCATGGTGAAAGATGTGAGCCAAGTCTTCGTCGCCGGCCCACCGGTTGCGGCCGCTCTGGGCGAGGAGATTACAAAAGAAGCTCTCGGCGGGTGGGAGATACAGGCGCGCAATGGCACGGTCGACGAAGCCGTCGAGACCGAATCCGAAGCGTTCTCCGCCGTGCGCCGATTCCTGTCGTACTTGCCGCCATCGGTCGATCACCTGCCGGAGCGGACCGAGCCCTCCGACGATCCCCACCGGCGAGACGAGGATCTGATCTCGATCGTGCCCGAGGACGGCGTTACGCCTTACAAGCCGCGTCGGATCGTCGGAGCTTGCGTCGATAGCGGCTCTTTTTTCGAAATCGGGCGGTACTGGGGTCGGGGAATCGTCGCCGGCTTCGCGCGGATTGACGGCTACCCTGTGGGCGTCCTGGCCGGCGACCCGTTCGTTCTGGACGGCGCATGGACGGCCGATGTGTGCGACAAGGTCGCGCGTCACATGGATCTCTGCTCGACGTTCCATCTCCCGGTTGTTCACTTTGTCGACTGTCCGGGCTTCGCCGTCGGCGTCCGGCATGAAACGGCGGGGGTGACCCGCCGCGGGGTTCGGGCGATGGCCGCAATGTACCAGGCGACCGTGCCCGTATGCGCCATTGTCGTCCGCAAAGCCTATGGTTTGGCGGGGTCGGCCATGTTCAATCCGTCGCGGGCGAAATGGCGCTATTGCTGGCCTTCCGGGGATTGGGGATCCTTGCCGATGGCCGGAGGGATCGAGGCGGCGTTCCGAAAGGAATTGGCGGAAGCTGAGGACCCGGACGCCCTGAAGGCGGCGCTCTACAAGAAATTCGAAGCCATCCGCTCTCCCTTCCGGACGGCAGAAGCGTTTCTGGCCGAAGAAATCATCGATCCCCGGGACACGCGGCCTCTGCTTGTCGATTTCGCCCGCCATGCCTATCGCGTCCTGCAGCCTGGCCCCATCCATTTCCCGCCAAGGCCTTGATCCCGCCCCAAATCAGGCGCACCGCCAAAGCGCTGATTTTGTTGGAGGGACGTATGATGTTTCGATCTTGGACCGCGGCGGTCTTGTGCCTGGGGCTTGCGGCGTGCGGTGGAGGCGGCGAGCGTTCGGAAGCGTCCCCGCCTCCCGTTTTAGCCCCCAAAGCGGAGTTTCAGGAGGTCGCAGGCCGCCAAAGCCTGGCCTTCGACCAGGACGCAGCCCCCCAGGCGCCGGGGCCGACCGACCCTGTCGACGTGGATGTCCAATACATCGCCTATTCCCATTCCCTGGGCCTCGAGCTCCCAGCCCGCCAGGTTGATGCGGTTATGACCACGCATATCGAGGCCTGCCGCGCAGCCGAGCCCGATGTCTGCCTGATCGCCAACTCGAACGTGAACAAGCAATCGGACGATTACGTCACCGGCTCTCTGTTCATTCGGGCGACCCCCGATTGGATCGAGACCTTTCTCGCTGGCGTCGACGACGAGGCGGACGCCGCTGGCGGGGAGGTCACGTCGCGCAATACGACGGCGGAAGATCTGACCCGCCTGATCATCGACACAGACGCCCGCCTGCGCGCCCAAACCACGCTGCGCGACCGGCTGGAGACTCTTTTGGAGACCCGCGACGGCGAACTGAAAGACTTGCTTGATATCGAACGGGAGCTCGCCCGGGTCACCGGTCAAATCGAGTCCATTACGTCCAACCTGAAGGCGCTTCGGCTGCGGGTCTCCAAGTCGTCGCTTTCCATCTCCTATTCGACGAAGATCGCGCCGTTTTCGCCGTCGCGTCAGAATCCCTTGGCGCGGGCGATCGGCGATTTCTTCTACAATTTTTCCGAAGCTCTCGCCGCTGTCATCACCGCCTTCGCCGTCAGCCTGCCTTGGCTGTTCTTGATCGGCGTCCTGCTTTGGATCTGGCTGCGTGTGATCTGGCCACGGCTCCGGCGTCGGCGATCCGATCGTTCAACGGCGTCCGAATAGCGCCGCGAGCAGTCGGGACAACCAGGAGCCCCGAGGCGTCTCCGGCGCCGGCGGCGTCGTAGACAGGTCCCGCACAGGCTCCGGCGCAGGCGAGGGGTCGACAGGAGGCGGGGGCGGCGCTTCGGTCGCGATGGGCGACGGAGCAGGCTCGGCTGGCTCCGCCGGACCCGGCGAAGACGTGTCGGCTGCGCCGCCAAGCGCGTCGATTTGCTCGCGCGCCGCATTGACCGGCTGCTCCATGACCTCGTCGAGCTTCTCGCGGTCCGTCCTTGTGAAGACGCCTGTGACGGGCAGAGCGTGCTCATCCTGGAACGCTTTGACCGCGCGCATTGTCTGCGGTCCGAAATCCCCGTCGGCTCTGCCGAGAAGATGGCCGAGCGCTGAAAGATCCTCCTGCAGCTCCCGGATCAGATCTCCCTGGTCGCCGACGGTCAGCTCGTCGGCTGCCGCAGGTCCCGTTACCGAAAGGATGTCCTTCGCCTTGCGCCAGTAGAATTTTCGCAGATCCAGACCATGCGGCATGCCCGGATGTGTGGGGCTTCCGCGATTGACGGCCCGCGAGACGGCGAGGATGTCGTCGCGATCCGCCCATTGATTGATATCTAGGAACGCCCAATACTCCAGCGCGGCGCGCAGGGACGGAGCGGCCTGTTCGATCAGTTCGGGCTGAGTTTCCAAAGGCAAGCCCGCAATGTCTCCGCGGCGGCGATAATTCTCCCGTCCCGTCAATTGTATCAATCCGCCGCCGCGATAGCGAAACCCATCGTCAGGCTCCCTGTTCCCAAGGCGCCCGCCATAGACAAAGTTCGCAAGCTTCTCAGGATTGCGCAGGAATGGAACAGCGTCGTCGATTGACGGGAATCTGCTGCGGCCAAAGACGTCCCGAATACGTTCGGGGGTCGTGTAGGTCATGTTCTCCCGCAACGCCGACAAGCCGCCGGTTTCGGCGCACGCCTGGGCGAGGAAATGGGCGAGCCTCAGCGGCGTCGTGATCCCGAATTGCTCCAATGTGTTATTGTCGCCGAGCAGGGCTTCGACGTGGACCGGGTCCATCCGCCTCTGCGTCAGCCGTTCCAATTGATCCCGCGTCGGCGTCACCATGGCTTGTCCCCCTTCGACGATTGCGTGTCGCCGGATCGTTTAGCATGGCCCAACTCGGCCGGGGATTCGTCGGATTGCACGAAGACCGAATTGCCATGGGATTCGGCGACGCCGCGCGGATCGGGGTGGATCAGAACGTCAGCGGCCGGGAACTCCGACAGAATGCGTTTTTCTGCGGCGACCATGCGTCGGTGCGCTTCCGCGAGGCTGAGATCGGGGGGAAGGTCGGCATGGAATTGGATATGGACGAAGGGCCCCGCCGCCCGGGTTCGCAACATGTGAACGCCCAATAAGTCGCCGCTTTGCAGGGCGAGTTCTGTGATCTTATCGCGCGCATCGTCCGACAGTTCGCGGTCCAGCAATTGATCGAGCCCGGACCGGGCGACGCCAAGCGCGCTCCACGCAAGCCAGAGCGCGACCAGTAAACCGATCACCGGATCCGCCCACGCGACGCCGAACAGGCCGGACGCGGCGATCCCGCCGATCACAGCCAAATTGGCGGCGAGATCCGCCGCATAATGGGCCCTGTCGCCGGCGGTGGCGACGGAACCGGTCCGCCGTACGGCTAATGTCTGCGCGTAGATCAGCCCAATTGTCATGACGATGGACACCGTCATAACGCCGATCGCCAGCCCGCTGGCGGCGACCTGGCGCGGTTCGAAAATGTGCGAGATCGCTTCGACGCCGACGAGGGCCGCCGCGACCCCGACCAGCGCCGCTTGGACGATCGCTGCGAAGCCTTCGGCTTTTCCACGCCCATGGCGATGTTCTGAATCCGGCGGCGTCGCGGCGTAGGTCACCGCAGCCAACGTGAAAATCGACGCGGCCGCATCAAGCCCCGAATCGGCGAGCGACGACAGCATCGACACGGAGCCGGACGCCAACCACGCCCACGTCTTAAGTCCGATCAGCGTGAGTGCGACACTGACCGACAATGCAGCGGTCGTGCGCGTAATGCGTGCGCTGGTTTGGGGCTCAAGTTCGCCCGGCAGAGAGGAATCGTGCGCCATGTCTGTCGCCTGACAGGTCCTTTTTCCCTTGAAGTATGGCGTCTGGCGGCAAAGAAAGCCAATGAATTTCAACGTAGTATCTGAGATTGAGTGGCGCTCGCAATTCAATGCGCGGATAACGACGCTTTGCACGACGGGGACGCTGTGTTTAACCGCCTGACAATCAAAGGTGTTTGGAGGAATCCGATGACTCGTCTGTTCTCGAAGACCGCCCTCGTCGGTGCGGCGTCCCTTATTGCGCTGGCGGCGTGCGGCCAGTCCGGACAGGGCGGTTCGGACGTCTCCAGCGGTCCGCCGCCCGTCAAACTCGAAACGGCGCCGGCGGGACAATTGCCCGAAGGCGTAACGCCGACGGCTTACCGGCTTGACCTTGTCACCGATCCGGCCGCCGACACGTTCTCGGGGCTTGTTGAGATCGACATCGATCTGGCTGCGCCCCATGCGCGGATCTGGCTCCATGCCCTGGGGCCGACGGTGAACGAGGCAAAGGCCGTTCTTGCCGATGGAACCGAGATCCCGGCCGCCTTCGAAAGCGGCCTCGCCGACGGCGGCGTCTCCAAGCTCGACTTTGAGACCCCTGTGCCCGCTGGCGCCGCCACTTTGGTCATGACTTACGACGCGCCTTATAATTTTGGGCTCGCTGGCCTCTACAAAGCGAGCCAGGCCGGCGAGCCTTACCTCGCCACCCAAATGGAGCCGATTGACGCCCGCCGCATGCTGCCGAGCTTCGACGAGCCGCGCTTTAAGACGCCGTGGACGGTCACCGTCACCGCGCCGGCGGATGACGAGGTGATTGCAAACGGGGCCGAAGTCTCCTCCGAGCGCGTCGCCGACGGCATGGTCCGCCATACGTTCGCAGAGACCCGGCCGATCCAGACCTATCTGGTCGCGCTGGCCGTCGGCCCCTATGACGAGGTGGTCGGAACCTCGCTCGCCGCTAACGATGTCCGCGCTGAACCCGTGCCATTCCGGGCTTTCGCCCCGGCCGGCAAAGGCGACAAGCTCCAAACCGCCATGGACGCGACGGCGGCGATGGTCGACTGGCAGGAAAGCTATTTCGATTATCCTTACCCCTACGGCAAACTTGACCTGATCGCCGTGCCCGAATTCGCCTACGGCGCCATGGAGAACGCGGGCGCCATCGTCTATCGGGAGGCCGCGCTTCTGATCGACGAGCGCACCTCGCTCGCCCGTCGCCGGGGCGTTTTGACGACCCACGCCCACGAATTGGGCCACCAATGGTTCGGCAATCTGGTGACGCCCATCTGGTGGGACGATATCTGGCTGACCGAGGCGTTCGCGACCTGGATCAGCTACAAGACCATGCACGCCGTCGACCCCGAGGGCGGCTTTGATCGGTCGGCGACGCGCGCCGCGCTGGGCGCCATGGGGGCCGACAGTCTGGCCGCGGCCCGCCAGATCCGCAATCCGATTGAGCGCAACGCAGACATCCTCGACGGCTTCGACGCCATCACCTACCGCAAGGGCGGCGGCGTGCTCTCCATGTTCGAGAATTATCTCGGCGAGGAGCAATTCCGCGACGGGATGCGCCTGCACATGCGCCGCTTTGAAGACGGCGTGGCCGATGTCGACGATTTCATGCAATCGCTCGCCGACGGCTCGGGCGAGGACACTGTGGTCGACGCCTTCCGCTCCTTCATTTTCCAGCCGGGTATTCCGCTTTTGGATGTACAGATCTCCTGCGCGGAGGATGGGGCGAACGAGGTCTCCATCTCCCAAAGCCGCTACGCACCGCTTGGCTCTGACATTGATCCCTCGGCGCAATGGATCGTGCCGTTTTCGATGACGGTCGCTGACGACGTCGCAACACGTCCCGTCTCCGGCCTGTTGGACGGCGCAGACAATGCGATCGCCCTGACGGGCGCTTGTCCGAACTGGGTGATGCCCAATGCGGGCGGGGCGGGTTACTGGCGCTTTGCGACCAGTGCGGAAAACTGGGCGGCGCTGACCGAGAGCTTCGAAACGCTGACGCCGGGCGAACAATTGGTCTTCGCCGACAGCCTTGGCGCGGGCTTCCGCGCCGGCGCGGTGGACGCCGCGTCCCTTCTGACAGGCGTTGAGGCGACCCGCGCGGGAGAATGGGACGCCGTGCAACAGGGCGTCGGCCAAGTCAGCGGCCTCGTCCGCATTCTGGACGAGGACGACAAGCCGGCCATGCGCGCATGGTTGCGCGACACCTATGGCGAGATGTTCGCCGATCTCGCCGGCCGCGACGACCTCGCCCAGGGCGAGCAATTGCTTCTGCGCACCTTGCAGGGTCTCATGTCCGGCGTCGCCCAGGAGCCTGAGCTCCGCGCAGACCTGCTCGACCGGGCCGGGCGCTATGTCGGCGTCGACGGCGATCCTGACCAGAGCGCGTTGGCGCCAGGCGAATTGGGCGCCGCCATGTCGGTCGGCGCCGAAGAGGGCGGCCGGGCGTTCTATGACGCCGCCATGGACGTTGCGCGCGCCTCCCAGAACCAGACCGAGCGCGCGACGATTTTCGGAGCTCTCGCCGGAAACGCTGCGGAGACCGAAACCCTTGAATTGATGGACGCGACCTTCGGAGACGATTTGTCGAACAACGAGGCCGTCACGGTCTATTTCTCCGCGCTCGGCAATGAAGCGGCGCAGGACGCGGTTTGGGACCAGTTCAAGACCCGTTTCGACGAGGTCGCCGCCAACGTGCCGGAGATCCGTCGCCCGCAAATGGGCGGCGTGGCGGGGGTCTTCTGCGACGCTGACAAGGTCGACGACGCCGTTGCGTTCATCGAATCCAAGGCCGACCAGATCCCGGGTTATGAACGCTCCCTCGCCCAGGGCGCGGAGCGTGCGCGCCTCTGTGCGGCCCTGAAAGAGGCGAAGGCGGACGAATTGGTCGCCGCCCTCGCCGCACGGTAGGCGGGGTTCACCAATCCGTTCCTTCGCAATCGGCCCGGGCGTGCTAAACCCCGGGCCGGAATTGCATGAGGAACGGACACGCACATGACCGACACGACCGAATACACGCCCCCGAAAGTCTGGACCTGGGACGCCGAGAGCGGCGGACGCTTCGCCGCCATCAACCGGCCGATCGCGGGGCCGACCCATGACAAAGAGCTGCCCGTCGGCAAGCACCCGCTGCAGCTCTACTCGCTGGCGACGCCGAATGGCGTGAAGGTCACCCTGATGCTGGAGGAGCTTCTCGCCGCTGGCCATTCGGGCGCGGAATACGACGCCTGGCTCATCCGCATCACCGAGGGCGACCAATTCTCCTCCGGCTATGTGGCCGCCAATCCGAACTCCAAAATCCCGGTCATGGTCGACCATTCGACGGACACGCCGACGCGGGTGTTCGAAAGCGCTTCGATCCTCCTTTACTTGGCCGAGAAATTCGGCGCGTTCCTGCCGAGCGAGCACCATAAGCGCACCGAGGCGCTGAATTGGCTGTTCTGGCAGCTGGGCTCGGCCCCGTATCTCGGCGGCGGGTTCGGCCATTTCTACGCCTACGCCCCGACCAAGATGCAATACCCGATCGACCGCTTCGCCATGGAAGTGAAGCGCCAGATGGACGTGCTCGACCGCAATCTCTCCGAGCGCGACTTCATGGCCGGCGACGAATACTCCATCGCCGACATGGCGATCTGGCCGTGGTATGGCGGCCTGGCGAAGGGCCTTTTGTACGAGGCCGGCGAATTCCTCGCCGTGCACGAATACAAGAACCTCACCCGCTGGGCCGACCAGATCGCCGCCCGGCCCG
>CAZQZC010000060.1:0-15330 GCA_964597685.1 uncultured Hyphomonadaceae bacterium
TTCGTTCCAGGTTTCAACGATATCGTCGAGCGAATCGCCGACCTGGTTGTGAAAGCAGGAAATCGGCAGGCCACGGTCCGCGCCGCCGTTCGACAGAACTGGGGTCGCCGGCATGAACCAAAGCTTCGACATATAATCGTAAAGCCGTTGGGCATGCTCGGAATCGTCGGCGTAAGCCGTCGAGACGCGGGCGAACATATCCTGATACGACTCGCCCTTCAGAAGATATCGGTCTTCGAGGGTCTTCTTCCCAAATTCGGTTAGCAGAGCATCGCGACTGGGGTCGGTTTCGACCTTCAGCCCCTCGACGACGCGCAATTCAACGGCGCCGCCCACCTTTGGCTTGCCGCGGCGTGCGACGGTTTTGTTCGACTCAACAATTGCTTCAGACGCGGACATGACGACCCTCAATCTTCCCGTAGAATATAGGGATCAGCCCCTTGGAACGCCATATAGAGCGTTCGTTTCCAACCCCGGCACAAGATATAGTGGTCGTATGGTTAAAGATTGGTCAACGCCGAATTATGTCCGCAGGCGGATTTCGTCGTGGATAACTTCTTGCGGAAAGATTAACTTCGACCCGTTCACAGGCTTAGCAGCTCAGGATCGCCGCCCTGCGCGGTGACGTCGACGCTGATGACGCGCTCGGTAGCGAAACGCGCCAGGTAGTGCGGCCCGCCGGCCTTGGGACCTGTGCCCGACAGGCCTTCGCCGCCAAACGGCTGCACGCCGACCACGGCTCCGATCATCGATCGGTTCACATAGCAATTGCCCGCGGGCACAGCCGCCTGAACACGTCGCCAAAACCGCTCAAGTCGCGAATGAACTCCAAGTGTCAGGCCGTACCCTTTCGCCGCGAGCGCAGCCCCGACGGCTTCGACATTATCGGGATCGTAGCGCACAATATGTAGTATTGGGCCGAAGACCTCGTGATCGATCTGATCGAGCGAGCTGAGCTCGATCAATGTGGGACCAAAGCCGTATCCCGCCTCTCCGATGTCGCCGGCGGTCAAGCGCTTCAGGATCCGCGCCTCGCGCGCCATCTTCTCCACATGGTCCCTCAACCCGGCGCGCGCATCGGAATCGATGACTGGACCGATGTCGGTGTCAGGCTGGCCCGGATCGCCAATCTTCAGTTCATCCATCGCGCCCATAAGCCCGTCGATCAGGCCGTCTGCGGTGTCATGAGGAAGAAACACAACCCGCAGGGCGGAACAGCGCTGACCGGCCGATCCGAACGCTGAGACGATGATGTCGTCGATCACCTGTTCGCGCAGGGCCGTCGTGTCGACGAACAATCCGTTCAATCCGCCCGTCTCGGCGATCAGCGTTCCGATTGGTCCGTCTCGCCCAGCGAGTGTTCGGTTGATTAGACGGGCGACCTGCGTCGAACCAGTGAAGGCGACCCCGGCGATTCGCCGATCCGCTGTGAGCGCAGCGCCGACCGTTTCGCCACGCCCGGGAAGCAGATGGAGCGCATTGGCTGGAAGCCCCGCCTCTTGAAACAATCGGACGCATTCAAACGCAATCAAAGGGGTTTGCTCAGCCGGCTTTGCGACGACGGTGTTGCCAGCCGCCAGGGCGGCCGCGATCTGTCCCGTGAAAATCGCAAGCGGAAAATTCCAGGGAGAGATGCATGCGAATACGCCACGGCCATGCAATGCGATGTGATTCGTTTCGCCTGCGGGACCCGGAAGCCTTTCGGGCGCAGCGAAAAGTCGTTCAGCCTCGCAGGCGTAAAAACGGCAGAAATCGACAGCTTCTCGGACTTCCGCAACGCTGTCGGAAAGCGTCTTGCCCGCTTCGCGCGCCATGATGGCGATCAAGCGTGGCGCAGCCGCCTCTAAGGCGTCTCCCATTGCTCTCAAGACTTCGGCTCGGCTCGCGCCGCCGGAGCGATCCCAACGCGCCTGATAGGCCTCGGCCGCGCTCAGCGCGGCGTTGATGTCCGCCGCCTCCGCCTCGCGCACGGCGCCGAGCGCTGTTTCTATATTGTGCGGCGCGCGAACCACGCCGCCGCCGCCGGTGCGTGCGTCACCGCCAACGATGGGCCCCGCGGCGATCGCCGGAGAGCTGCGGAAAGTGTCCAATGCGTCGGCCAATGATCGCCACACGGAACGTTGCGTCAGGTCGAGGCCGGCGGAATTGCGCCGGCCGGGTCCATAAAGCCGCGGCGGCGTCGGGATCATGGGATGGCGGCGCGGACCCGCCTCGAGGACCGAAATCGGATCGCCAACGACCTCCTCAACCGGCACGTCGTCGTCGAGGAAGGAATGCACGAAGCTCGTGTTCGCGCCATTCTCCAACAAGCGTCTCACAAGATAAGGCAAAAGGTCTTCGTGCGCCCCAACCGGCGCATAGACGCGCACACGCTGGCTTTCGTCGCCAGCCTGGTAAAGCGCCTCACCCATGCCATGCAAGCGCTGAAACTCATAGGCCGCCACGCCTTCTCGCGCCGCCATCAGTTTGATCGCCGCCAATGTATGGGCGTTGTGCGTGGCGAATTGGGGATAGATCGCCGGCGCCGCGCGCAACATATCTTGCGCGCAGGCGAGATAATTCAGGTCGGTCCCCGCCTTCGTCGTAAAGACCGGGAAGTTCGGATGGCCTTCTTCGTGTCCTTGCTTGATTTCGGCATCCCAATAGGCGCCCTTCACAAGTCTCATCATGAAGCGCCGCCCCGTCTCCTCCGAGAGGCGCCGAACCTTCGCAACAACGTCGCGCGCACGCTTTTGATAGGCCTGCACGGCAAGGCCGAGGCCGGTCCAACCGTCAAGCCGCGGCTCCCGTGCAAGGCGATCCAAGAGCTTGAGCGAGATGGCTAGGCGGTCAGCCTCCTCGGCGTCCAGGCAGAGATTAATCCCATGCGACGCCGCAGCCTCGGCAAGCTTGAACAGCCGCGGATAAAGCTCGTCCATAACCCGCGCTTCGTTGACGGCCTCGTAGCGCGGATGCAGCGCGGACAGCTTGACCGAAACGCCGTTGGCCGCCTCGGGCGCCAGGGACGGGTCCTTGTCCGCGCCGCTCGCCTCAATGGCGTTCCAATAGGCGCTGAAGTACCGCTCAGCGTCGGCCATCGTTCGAGCGCCCTCGCCCAACATATCGAACGAGAAGTGCGCCGCCTCGCCCGATTTAACCATGCGCCTGCCGCGCTTCAGCGCTGCGTCGACGTCGCGACCGAGCACGAATTGCTCGCCCATGATGCGCATGGCTTGTCCCATGGCGGCGCGAATGACCGGCTCGCCGCTCTCGCGCACCAAACGGGCGAGAAATCCACCGGCGCTCTCCGCCGCATCCGCCGGCGCTCCGATCACCCGACCGGTCAACATGAGGCCCCATGTCGAGGCGTTCACCAGCCAGGAGTCGGATTGCCCGGCATGGGCGGCCCAGTCACCGGACCGGATCTTTTCTGCGATGAGATCGTCTCGTGTTTCGGCGTCCGGCACACGCAGCAGAGCTTCAGCCAAACACATGAGGGCGAGCCCCTCCTGGTTCGATAGGCCGAACTCCTCCAGAAAGCTCTCCATCATTCCCTTCGGACGGCCCCTGGCCCGAGCACGCCGCACCAATTCGCGACCATCGCGCACACTGCTCGCCCGCTCAGTTTGATTGAGCGGCGGATCCGCCAGGAGGCCGGCGACACAGGCCTCTTCATCGGCGAACTTCGCCTCGTCCAGCCCGTCCCAATCAATCTGGGCGATCACCGTATCGGCCATTTTCGCTCGCTCCCTCTAGAGGTGGTCAAAGTGCGCCCAAGCAACGTGGCCCGCAAGCGGCTCACATTCGCTTTACCTTCGGCGCGCACCCGCGCACATTGCCGCCGATCGCGGAAAGCGGAGCCGGAATGCGTATTCTTCTTGTCACTGACGCCTGGGACCCACAGGTCAACGGCGTTGTGCGCACCTTGAAGCGGGTGATCGCCGAGTGCGAGGAGATGGGCCACGTCTTCGAAATCGTCTCGCCCGCCGACGGCTTCCGCACCGTGCCGCTGCCAACTTATTCAGAGATTAGGCTTGCCGTCGGCGTTCGACGAAAGATCGAGGAGCGGTTCAACGATTTCGAACCCGAAGCCGTCCATATAGCAACCGAAGGCACGCTAGGTCTGGCGGCGCGCGCCATGTGCCTAAAGCTGAAGCACCCGTTTTCAACGTCGTATCACACCCGCTTCCCGGAATATGTCGCCGCCCGCCTGCCTCTGCCTGTTTCGGCGGGATACTCTTATGTTCGGTGGTTCCACAAATATTCAGGCAAGGTGATGGTTGCGACGCCGTCCATGCGCGACGAGCTGGAGCGCCGCCGTTTCATCAACGTTGTATCTTGGAGCCGGGGAGTGGATACGGACCTGTTCCATCCCGCGAAACGCATCGAGGCCGGTGCAGAAAACGACCCCTTCAGCGGGCTGGAGCGACCGATTTTCCTGAACGTCGGGCGCGTCGCGGTTGAGAAGAACATCGAATCGTTCCTCGAACTCGACTTGCCAGGCTCGAAAGCGATTGTGGGGGACGGACCGCAATTGGACAGCCTTCAAAACAAGTATCCGGACGCCAGCTTCCTCGGTGCGCGCTTCGGCGAGGATCTCGCGGCCTGCTTCGCGTCGGCGGACGTCTTCGCGTTTCCCAGCCTCACCGACACGTTCGGCCTGGTCATACTCGAGGCGATGGCCGCCGGCACGCCGGTTGCCGGATATCCCGCCCCCGGACCCAAGGATCTCATCCCCAAATCCGGCGCAGGTTTTGTCGACGACGACTTGCGTCAAGCATGTTTGGACTGCCTTGACCTCGACCGCGCCGCCGTTCGCAAATACGCGGAAGGCTTCTCATGGCGCGCCTGCGCTGAAGCCTTCATTGAGAATCTGGCGCCTCTCCCAGTCCCCGAACGCCGCCGCTTCTGGCAGCGCCTCAGACGTCTCAGGCGCCGAAAGAAGGAAGAGACGTTGCTTTAAGCCCAAGGGCGGAGCCGTTTCAGCCGGCCTCAGAAACGTGGCCGGGCGGTTTGCGCCGACGTAGAACTTGAACAGACCTGACCGTTTCCAAAACCCGCGACCCCAACCCGAGTTCGCAGAGCGCGATCTGGCTCAACCTGCCTGCGCCCGGCGTCCGCATGCGAAGCCGGGGTCGGGCGCCAGCGGCCCAAACCGCACCGCTCCATACAGGCGCGCAATGATTGGCGTAGTATTTCTTGTAATGATCATGGCCGGTGGCGAGGTCATATCGCGTCAGGCCCATCTCCGGCATGGCCTGAATTGCGCGCCGCAGAAGGAGGTTGCCAGGCGACCAGGGCGCGTAGTTGGGATTGAAAGCTGCGATCCACGGATGGAACACGCCGTTCGCGGCGACGCCAAAATGCCCAGCGACCAGGTCGCCATTCAGCTTAAGCGCCACCCAGAACGCTTGGAGATAAGGCCCTTCTGCGTCAATAGCAGCTCTGAGGATCCGTCGCCCCTCGCTGGACCGAACCACGTCCACAAGTCCGGTGCGGCGCATTTGAGCACTTTTCCACGCGAAGATCTGTTCGAGACCCGCGTGAGTTGGATGTCCGAACACCAAATCGGCGCGCCCTTGTTCGCGCTGAAAGTGGTTCTCCAGCCGGCGAAAGTTCTTAAATCGCTTGGGATGGAGGGCGCGGCGAGCCTCTAGGAAATCATCTGAGGCGCGCCCTTGGAGGTCGACGACCAGTCCATATTTTGGGGTGCTTAGAGGGGCCTCAATTGTCTTTGCCGTCCAAGGGTCCACTCGGCCTGCGAATTGGCAAACCCGCAAGCCTGCGGCTGCCAGAAGATCCGGCAGACGTCCGCCAAGTTCGGCCGACACGACTGGGCCTGCGTAATCGGCGAATGGCCCGCCGATCGGGCGCGCGAACCGACCCGGTCGGCTGTGGTAGGCGAAAAAACCCTTGGCGCCGTCAAAAACCGCAACACGGGCGTCCGAGCGGACCTTCCCAACAAGACACGCAAAATCCGGCCCCAGGATAGGCGAGGCGTAATCCGGCGCGCGGGTCTGCAAATCGCGCCAAGCCGCGCACTCGGCGTCGGTCAAGTCTCGCGGATGTATGACGCGCGCTTTAACCTCGGCAGTCCTGATCTGAAACGCCGATCCATCGGCCATTGCGCCTAACGACCTCTCCAGCTCGCTGTCTGCGCAAGGCTGGCAAGACCGGCGCCGCGATTACATCGCTGATATCCCGCCGTCGACCTTCAGCTCGGCTCCGGTGACGAACTTGCTCTCATCGCTCGCGAGATACAAAACGGCGTAGGCGATATCATCTGGCTCCCCCACGCGGCCGAGCGGCACCTGGCGGGCGAGCTTCGAGAGCGCTTCTTCTTCGCCGAACATCTGTTTGACCCCGTCCAGGATGGGCGTGTCGATAAAGGTCGGGTGAATGGAATTGCAGCGGATGCGCCCCCCGGTCCGCGCGCCGTGGAGCGCGATGGACTTCGACATGTGGCGAACGGCCGCCTTCGCCGTGTTGTACGCGACGTAATTATGCGAAGCGATAATGCCGGCGATCGACGAGATATTGATAATCGAGCCGAGCCCATGGTCTCGCATAAGCGGGATCGCGTACTTGCAACCGAGGAAAATGGAATCAACGTCGACAGCCTGGACCTTTCGGAACGTCTCGTAATTTTCATCCTCGACGGAGCCAAGTGAACCGATCCCCGCATTGTTGACCAGCACATTCAGGCCGCCCATGGCGTCGTGCGCCTGCCGGCAGATGTCCTGCCAACCTGCTTCAGACGTCACATCATGGTGATAGGCAAACGCCGTTCCGTCCCCGTGGGATGCGTTAATTTCCGCTGCGACTGATTCGGCGCCGGGACCATTCAAGTCGGTCAAAGCGACTTTCGCCCCTTCGCGAGCCAGCATTTTCGCACTTGCGGCGCCCAAGCCTTGGGCGGCGCCTGTGACGATCGCCATTTTGTTAGATACGCGTCCCATCGAGCGACTCCCTTGTATTTTCTAGAACAGGCGTCTCAGCCGGGGCCCAATGCGTCAAGACAGCCCGCCCACTTGCTTGAATTCGCCGCCGAACCCAGTTGACAGGAGAAGGTCGTAAGGCCACTCGGAACGTGGCGGCTTTGAGGGTTTGTTAAGTATGAGCGAGCTTGCGAAACGGCGTCTGGCGCCCGCTCTTTTCGCATCCGGTGCGGCGTTGAGTCTGACTTTGGCTTTGCTGACCGCCGACGGCGACGACGGCGTAGACATCAACGCTGCGGCGGCGTCCGCCCCGATCCTCGTTGAATTGTTCACCTCGCAGTCGTGCTCGTCCTGCCCTCCTGCTGAGGCCTATGCGCGAACGCTTGCGCAGCAGAGCGACCTTGTCGTCATCGAGTGGCACGTCGATTATTGGGACGATCTTGTTTATGGCGCCGCCGGCGCCTGGAAGGATCCCTTCTCCCACGCCAGGAATACCCGTCGGCAGCGCGATTACGCACGCGCCATCAACGGGGCCGACCGTATCTACACGCCGCAGGCTGTCGTGTCCGGCGCTTCGGAGGTGGTCGGGTCAAACCGTCGGGATGTTCAAGAAGCGATCGCGAACGCGCCGCCCCCTAGAGCTCTCCTTTCGCTTGACTCCCTCGAAACGACGATGTTGGCCACAGTGGAACCGATCGGCGACGATGTCGCCACGGAGGCCGAAGTTCTGTTCGTCCGGTTGAAGGCGTCGGAAACAACGGACGTTGCGCGCGGTGAGAACCACGGCAAGACCTTGGTTAACTCCAACATCGCGCTGGGCGTCCGAAACCTCGGGCCCTGGAACGGACGCACATCGGTGTTCGAGACACCGAAGATCGCGCCCGGAGAAACCTGCGCGCTGATTATACAGGAAACCGCGCAGGGACGGCCCGTGGGCCGAGTGCTCGGCGCCGCGTATTGCGGCTGAGACGTCTCTAAGCGAGCTTCGCGGCCAATTGAGCCATGAACTCGGCGAGATCGACGTCTAAACGGGTCACGCCGTTAGAATCGTGCGTGGTCAACGTCACATCGACCCGATTGTAGACGTTCGCCCATTCGGGATGGTGGTCGGCTTGTTCAGCCTTCAATGCGCACGCCGACATGAAAGCCCAGGCAGTCTTGAAATCGGGGAACTCGAACCGCCTCTCGATCGCGTCTCGCTCGCCTGGCTTTACGCTCCAGCCTGTCAATTGCTCCACGGCGGCAGCCGCTCCAATCTTGTCCGCTCTCATCGCGTCGGCTCCTCGTTTCCGATTTCGTGAAGGAAATACACCCATCGCCCGCTATCCGACACTGCCAGCCGAAAGCCTGGGAATGGATCGCCCGTCCGGATCTGCTCGATCCCGTCATCCCCGACTAAATCGCGCAATCGCGCACGATCACGGAAACTGAGCCGTTCCGGGGCCAGCTCGTCCGGCGCCCTGGCGGCCAAGTCAGGCCAAACATGCCAAAGTTCATCGCCTACATTCACGGACGCATGCGGCTCCAACAGAAGGGCGGCGAGTTTTTCCAGCGGATCGACGCCGGTGCGTCTCAACAGATACCAATGGTCGTAGTGCCGCTCGCCGCCAAAATTGGATCGGAAGCCGGACTCCGAATCTGCCAGCCTTGCGAGGGCCCGAAGGGAGCGCCCGGCCGAGAGTTCTCGCAATTGCTCGACCTTGGCTTGGGCCGCCTCGCTCAGGGGCGGCGGTTCGGGCCGGGATGGCGTTTCTATAAGTGTTTCGTCTGGCGGCTTTCGAACCGCTGCGGGTTCAGCAGGCGCGCTGCAAGCGGTCAAAGCCGCGGCGGCGAGGATCGTGAGCGCGCGCATCGCCCTATGAAATAGGAAAGCCTGTCGCTGAGGCCAGGTCGTTTAGCAATTGCGCCTCGCTGGCGACCTTGATCGTCGTCATCCCCATCGCACGCGCGGGTTTCAGATTGACGCCGAGGTCGTCGAGATAAACGCACCGCGCCGGTTCGACCCCCAGAGCCTCGCACATCAAGGCGTAGATTCGCGGGTCGGGCTTGCGAATGCCAATCTTCGAACTTTCCAGAACGTGGTCAAACAGAGCGAATATATCGGCCACCGCGCGCGCCTTCGCCTCGTCGCCGGCCATCGAGGCGCCTTTGCCGATGGGCGCATTATTCGTGATGCAGCCGACCTTCACCCGGGCCTTGCAGATCCGCAGCGCGTCCACCACAGCTGGGCGCACCGCCCCCGATAACAGCGCCAAGATGTCCGCTCCAGGCACTTCGTGGCCCAAATCACGGGATTCCGAGCGAAACAACGCATCGAATCCCGCCGCATCGACTTCGGAGCGTTCGAGCCGCGCCCAGGCATTGTCGTCCGAATTGCGCGCATTCACGGAACGGATGAAATCGGCCGGCAAGCCGTGCGAAGCTTCGTAGGCGTTGAACGCTTCGAATGGGGACGACGTCAGAACGCCGCCAAAATCCCAGATGACGGCGTCAATTCTATTGGGCATGCCAGACCCTAGACCCGCTCAATAAGGGTGGTGCGTTGGGGGCCGGCCTCCATGATCTCGCGCCCCGACGCCTCAAGCCCCATAGCGTCGAGAAGCGCCTCATCCTGATCCGTATCCGGATTGTCCGTCGTCAGGAGGCGGTCGCCGACAAAGATCGAATTCGCCCCAGCGAGCAGACAAAGCGCTTGGCCTTCTTCGCTCATCCCTTCGCGTCCAGCTGATAGCCGAACCCAGCTTTTTGGAAACACCACCCGGCAAACCGCAATGGCGCGGGCGAGTTCGAGTGCGCCGATCGCGGCGCTTGACCCCAATGGCGTGCCCGCGATCGGCACGAGCATGTTAACTGGAACACTCTCTGGGTGCGGATCAAGTTTAGCCAATTCGTGTATGAGGCCCACGCGGTCCTCCCGCGTCTCTCCCATGCCCAGAATGCCGCCGCAGCACACCTTGATGCCCGCGCCGCGAACACGGGAAATGGTCTCCAGACGATCGTCGTATGTCCGGGTGGAAACGACCTTGCCGTAATATTCCGGCGACGTGTCTAGGTTGTGATTGTAGTAGTCCAGCCCAGCCTCGCGCAGCGTTTCCGCCTGACCGTCTCGCAGCATTCCGAGCGTGACGCAGGTCTCCAACCCTTCGGCCTTCACGGCGCGGATCATGTCGGCGACCTTGGGCAGATCGCGATCCTTTAAGTCCCGCCACGCGGCGCCCATGCAGAACCGATCCGCTCCATTGTCCTTGGCGCGCCGCGCCGCTGCGACAACATCGTCAATCGGAAGCAGCTTTTCGGCGTCGAGCCCCGTGTCGAAGTGCGCGGATTGCGAACAATACCCGCAATCTTCAGGGCATCCGCCCGTCTTTATCGATAACAATTGCGATTTCTGCACCGCGCCGTCCGGCCAGTTCGCCCGCTTCACGTCGAGAGCCTTGGCAAACAATGTATCGAGGGGAAGATCGTAAAGGCCGGCGATTTCGTCGCGAGTCCAATCGTGACGGGGCGTGAGTTCGGCCATAGCTGACTTCCTTGCTTCGCGTAACAAAAACGAATTTCGGCTTAGCCGTTTCCGGCATTGTCGCGCAAGCCGCGGCCCCCTTGGCGATCGCCCCTGCGCCTTGACGACGGTGTTGACTCTTTTCGACGTCGCCTATTTTAACGACTTAGTGGCGTAGCGTAGCGTTAAGGGCGGTCCAACGGGCCGCCCTTTCCGTAAGCGGATTATGCACCGGCGCCCAAGGCGACGTCAGGTGTTGATCTGTCCGATGAGAGCCCCGCCTGCACAGGAAGCCAACACACAACTTCCGTACCGCCGCCAGGCGTTGATTTCAGCCCAACGCCGCCGCCGTGCAACTCGACGAAGTGTTTCACAAGCGCGAGACCGAGGCCCGCACCCCGTTGGTCCCCGGACGTGAAGCTGTCGAAACTGCCCGCCTGACGCTCTGGATCGATACCGCGGCCATCGTCGCGCACCGTAATTCGAGCCATCTCGCCGGCGCGGTCAGCTGAGACAACAATCTCTCCGCCGGGCTCGGTGAACCGAAGGGCGTTGGAGATCAGATTGAAGAGCACCTGCCGAATGCGCCGTTCGTCCGCCCGTATGCGGCCCACATTGTTAGGGACGTCGGCGCGCACTGTGACCCGGGTGTCCGCCGCCTTGGACACGACCATCTCGACCGAATCTTCGATGATCTCCGCAAGATCGACTTCTGAAAGATCCAGATCCATCCGCCCGGCCTCAATCAAAGCGAGATCCAGGATATTCTCGATCAGCTTCGACAGATGGTCGGACGCCGATAGAATGGAATGCACATAGTCGAGTTGACGCTCCGACAAGTCGCCGTGGCGCTGACTTTCGAGGAATTCAGCATAGCCCAAAATGGTCGTGAGCGGCGAGCGAAGTTGGTAGGAGACGTTCTGAACGAATTCGGTCTTCAGCCGGTCAGCCGCTTCGAACGCCTCGGCCCGTTCGCGGAGCGCGCTTTCAACGCGGCGCGTGGCCGTTACGTCAGCAAATGCGATCAGCGTGTTGCCGTTGGGCAGCGGATGCGTGAGATAAGTGAGAGTTGAGCCGTCGGAGCGGCGCATTTCGCCCGTCGTCTCTTGACGCGCCCGGGGGCTCGGGTCGGTCACATGGGACTTGATCTGGGCCCAGATGTCGCGGTCGTGGAACAGCGGGACGCACGCCTCAACGATCGCATCATAATCGGACGTATCGCCAAGAACGTCGTCGCCGAGATCCCAAAGGCGTTTGAAAGCCTGGTTCGACAGCCGCAGCCTGCCGTCGCCGCCGAACACCGCGCACGCCTCGTGAAGACTGTCCAGCGTCGCCGACTGGGTCTTAATCAGTGCGTTGTAACGGGTTTGAAGATCAAGCTGCCCGGTGATGTCGCGGAACAAGAGCAACAGGCCGCCAAGGGGATGGCGCTGGCGCGTAACAGACAACGTTCGACCATCGGGAAGCGACCAAGTGTCGTCCGCCACGTCGCCGATGTCGAGATAATGGGCGAGCTCCTCTGCGCGCCACTTGGCATAGTCCGCGCGGGAGGGAAGCTTCCGCCGCTCGCGCAACCGGTCGAGGATCTCACCGTGCTGCGGCTGGTCCAGAAGGAAGCCGTCTTGAAATTCCCACATATCGGCAAACGCGCGATTGTGAAAAATCAGCTTGCGGTCCGGGCCGAAGATCGCGACGGCGTCGGCGACATGGTTCAATGTCTCGTCGTGCGCCTTCACGTGGCGGTTCAGCTCTTCGTGCGCGTCTTCCTGATCGGTCACGTCAAACGCCATGGCGCCGGCCCCGCCCGAAAGCGGAAACGTCAGCACGCGCATCGCACGGCGCGCCCCGCCAATCACGACGTGGCGAATCTCGTCAATGTCCCGCCCCTCAGCCATGGTGCGCTTGGCTTGGCGCGCCGCATCGGCGTCGAGCATTGTCTGCTGATCCAGAGCCTTATCGAGGGAATCGCTTTCAACAGCGGCCAGGAAGGCGGGATTCGCCCATTGTAGCTTTCCAACGCCAGACACGCGCCAAGCCGGAAACGGGGCCTTGCGCAACATGTCGAGAAATGCCGCAGGATCTCTCGCAATAACCTGACGGGCCTCCTCGATGCGGTTTAGTCCGCTTGACGTTTCGGTATGACGGATCGTGGAATCGGTAAGCCAAACGACCGCCCTTGCGCCCGCGGTGCGCCCGTCGGCTTCCAGGAACCGCCCGCCCGCCGTCGACAGAGTGATCGAAAACGGCGTGCCGTCGTCGCGCAGGGCTGCAAGGCATTGGCGCAACGTTGTATCCCTGCGGGCTCCGTCGCGCGCCTCCAGATCGGCGAGTCCTTCCAGAATGCGGATCGCCGCGCTTTCCGAAATCGCGTCATCCGTAAAATTGAGCAAATTGGCGAGCGCCACCGGAGAGCCGAACACCTCAGGCTCCGGAATGGAATCCCCTCCCTCGCCCTCGACCTCGTCCCAAACGAGAATGACCCCGGGGTGGGCGCCGAACACGCTGTCTGCGCGCGCGAGCTGCTCCTCCAAGTCTACGGCGCGATTGCGAAACTTGCGCGCCATGCCGCGCGCGCCATCGGACACGCGCAGGGCCCACAGCATAGACGCGATCGACAGGGCGGATGCGCCCGCAGCGACAATGAGCGGGACTTGGTCCCCTGTGACCGCCATGGGCCGCCTCCAGTTCCACTCCAGACCCAGATCAAAACTCTGAACCCTTACATGGATTAATCGATTGCTGGGTTTGCGTTAAGCGCGAGTTAACAGCCCCTAACCGCCGCGGCGCGGCGCGATCGGCTGCGGCGCAGTCGACAGAGGGTTTTCGGGTTCGGCCGGGCGGCCGGCTTTCAACGACGCCAAACGCACATCGCCCGTGCTTGCATCGGCTAAACCTGCGGCGAACGCGCCTACAACGCCCGCGAATTCCTCGAAACTCACCACGCGATCCAGGTTGGGGTCGAAACGGGCCGGATTCGCCAGCGTATCGTCGCGCGTCGGCAATGCAGCGGCCCAGGCCGCCTGCTCAAGCGGCGATAGGCGGCCGTCGGCATTGTCGTCCGCTTCGGCGAACGCCTCAGAGATTCCGATCTCCACCTCCGACGCGGTCACGATCCCATCCCGGTCGCCATCGAAGCTGAGAATCAATCCTCCGCCAGGGATCAGCCTATCGACCTTTGGGGACGGGCGGGCGGCAAGATCTTTAATCTGCCCGCGACCTGGCAGACGAACAATTTCATCGTCGTCAGCATGGGCGGGAAGCGGTCCCTGCAGGAAGGCCGCGCCAATCATCAAGAAACAAATCCGGCGGATCATGGACGACGCCCTTACAACTGAGCCACCAGTCTAAGCTCATCCATCGGGAATCTCCATGGCCAGGCGCATCCACCGCCCAAAGGGCGCATTGCGCCGCTGTCATAAGGTGGTACACACCCGCCGACATTGAACACCCCATACGAAGGACCTCACAATGGCCAACGACTATCAGGTGGCAGACATCTCGCTCGCCGAATTCGGCCGCAAGGAAATCGCCATCGCTGAGACCGAAATGCCCGGCTTGATGGCGGCGCGGGCGGAGTTCGGATCCGAGCAGCCGTTGAAAGGCGCGAAGATCGCCGGCTCCCTTCATATGACGATCCAAACGGCGGTTCTGATTCAGACGCTCGAGGCGCTTGGCGCCGAAGTTCGCTGGGCCAGCTGCAACATCTATTCAACCCAGGACCACGCCGCCGCGGCGATCGCAGACGCAGGCACACCGGTTTTCGCGCACAAGGGGGAGACCTTGGAGGAGTACTGGGAATTCGCCGACCGCATCTTCCATTGGCCCGACGGCTCCGGTCCGAACCTGATCCTCGATGATGGTGGCGACGCCACGATGTATCTGGTCCTTGGCGAAAAGGCCGAGGCCGATCCGTCCCTGCTCGACAATCCCTCGTCGGAAGAAGAGGTCGAGCTTTTCAAACAGATCAAAAAGCGCATCGCGGCCAGCCCGGGCTGGTTCGCCAAAACCAAGGCCGGCATCCAGGGCGTCTCGGAAGAGACGACCACCGGCGTGAACCGCCTGTATCAGATGGAGAAAAAGGGCGAGCTCCCGTTCCCCGCAATCAACGTCAACGACAGCGTCACGAAGTCGAAATTCGACAATAAGTATGGCTGCAAGGAGAGCCTTGTCGACGCGATCCGGCGGGGGACCGACGTCATGATGGCCGGCAAGACGGCGTTCGTCGCCGGCTATGGCGATGTGGGCAAGGGCTCGGCGGCGAGCCTCTCAGGCTCCGGCGCCCGGGTCGCTGTTTCTGAGGTCGATCCGATCTGCGCGTTGCAGGCCGCCATGGACGGCTACGAGGTCACAACGCTCAACGACGCTGCGTCAAAAGCGGATATCTTCGTCACCGCCACAGGCAACAAAGACATCATCACCGTCGACCACATGCGTCAGATGAAAGACATGGCGATCGTCTGCAATATCGGCCACTTCGACAACGAGATCCAAGTCGAAGGCCTGCGGAACTTCGAGTGGACGAATATCAAGCCCCAAGTCGACATGATCACCTTTCCAGACGGGAAACGGATCATCCTTCTATCCGAAGGCCGTTTGGTGAACCTCGGCAACGCCACAGGCCACCCGTCCTTTGTGATGTCAGCGTCGTTCACCAATCAGACGCTGGCCCAGATCGAGCTTTGGACCCGCGGCGACCAGTACGAAAACAAGGTCTACACCTTGCCCAAGCACCTCGATGAGAAGGTGGCCTTGCTCCATCTCGAGAAACTGGGCGTGACGCTGACAGAGCTGTCGAACGAACAGGCCGATTATATCGGCGTCGACCAGGACGGCCCCTTCAAGCCGGAGCATTATCGGTACTAGGTGTTTAGTCCCGGCATTTGATGGATTGGATCGAGAATGAACCGCTCCGGC
>CAZQZC010000061.1:0-15318 GCA_964597685.1 uncultured Hyphomonadaceae bacterium
CGCGCGATCATCAATGGTAGATTATTGCACTGTAAGTCGTGACAATAGATCGACATATATTTAGGATCGGTCGATGCACCGGATGGACCCTGACAGCGCGCTCCTTCATGACGTTCGCGGCATGCTCGCGCCGATGTCGCTTACGGCTCAAAATCTGGAGACGTTTGACGATCCGGACGTCGCGCGTGCGGCGCGGTGTTTGCGGATCGCCATCGAACGCATGGAATCCTTCTGCCACACGCGCCAATCGAAGCCATCCTTACAGAACGGCGTGACCGATATTGAGACCCTTGTTGAGGATATTGCGGACGTTCTTGGTCCCGAAACGGGCGGAGAGGTCGCCATCACGACCCAGGTTTCTGGATCGCCCAGGATTCAGCTCAGCGAAGCGTCTGTCTTCCGTATGATTTACAATCTTGCGCGAAACGCCGTGCAGGCCAGCCGGACCGCGGGCGGCTCTCGCACCGTCATCAAGACAAGCGTGCAGCGGGGCCGTCTGATTGTCGATATCGTCGATGATGGTCCAGGACTGCCGATGAAAATCGCGGCTTGGCTGCGGTCCAAGTCGAAGAAAGCGCCGCAAGGATTAGGGATCGGACTTCCGTCCACGGCTGCGGAGGCGGCCGCATGCGGCGGGTCTCTAACCAGCGTCGGCGGGCGTCGGCAAGGCTGTTTGATGCGCCTCAGCCTGCCACTTAGTCCGAAACGCCCAACCATCCTGCTTAATCGGGAGGCTCAAGCCGCTTAGCAGCATTTTCAACTTCGCCGTTGCATTCCCGCCCCCACTTGTGCAGCGGCGATCTCCGCGGGCCCGGCCGATTCCCTCCCACCCAACCGGCCGGGTCCGCGTCTTCTTTTACGCTTCAAGGTGTTGAGCGACGGCGTCCTTAGGAACAATGCGATATCGCGCTTCCGTCTCCGTAATGTAGTCGCGGGTCATGGGCACCGCGTGCAGCGAGGGCGACACCTGCGCCTGGAACACCATTTGTCCCATATGATGGAAGGCCATCGCCGCGCCGGCGAGGTAGAATGTCCACATCCGCCAAAATCGCTCGTCATAAAGCGCTTCAATCTCACTGCGTTGGCTGACGCACGTGCGATACCAAGCCTCGGTGGTCTTGGCGTAGTGCAAGCGGAGCACCTCAAGATCGGTCAGCCACAGCCCCGCCCGTTCAATGCGCGGCGTCACCTCTGAGAGCGACGGCGCGTAACCGCCGGGGAAAATGTACTTCGCCATGAAGCTGTCCGTGGCCCCGGGGCCGTCGGCGCGGCCGATGGAATGGATCAGGGCGACCCCGTCGGGCTCCAACAAGTCGGCGACCTTGTCGAAATATGTTTGGAAATGGGGCGCGCCGACATGCTCAAACATACCGACAGAGACGATGCGGTCGAAACGCTCTTCGACCTTGCGGTAATCGCGCAACTCGAACGTCACGTGGTCTGAGACACCGGCTGCCTCGGCGCGCCGGCGCGCGACCGCCAATTGCTCCTCCGACAGGGTGACACCGACAACATCGACGCCCGCCACCTTGTGAAGGTAGAGCGCCATGCCGCCCCACCCGCAGCCAATGTCGAGCACGCGCTGACCAGGCTCCAGCAGCAGCTTTGCAGCGATATGCGCCAGCTTGTCTTGCTGAGCTTGAGCGAGGCCGCCCGTATTGTCCGGACGCCAGTAAGCGCAGGAATACTGGCGATCGGCGTCCAGAAACAGATCGTAGAGCCGGTCGTTCAGGTCGTAATGGTGCGCAACATTGCGCTTGGCCCGACGGTCGTAATTGCGCCCGTCGAGCCAGCTCTTCCAGCGGGGCTGTTGCACCACTTTGTGAAGGGCGTTGCCCCGCGCCCAGCGCAGATTCCACGTGACGATCCGCAACAGATCGATGATCTCCGTCCCGTCTTCCAGGACAAGGCGGCCGTCCATATAGGCCTCCGCCGCGCCGAGCGCTGGATCGCGGGCGATCTTGAACGCAGCGCCCGACTCCGTCAGACGCACCGCCGCCTCGCCCGGTTCGCCGCCCGGACCGAAGTCATGGCGCTTGCCGGCGGCGTCCGTAACGGAGATCCGGCCGGCGCGAATCGCGCGATTCAGCAATTGAGACAGCAGCCACATGCGCAACACTCCATCCGACGTTGCGCTTGGACCTAGCGCATTGGGCCGGATTGCAAAACGGCTTGTCGAATGTGGTCCACGGCCACGGAGCCGCCCCGGACCGACACCCAAATTCGAGCCTTACCGGGACAGTTCCAATGAGCGGAAGCAAGGCCCGTAAACACTGGGGCTTCGAGTGTCGGTCCGGCCATTTGGGCGCCGGTCCGTGTTGGATAGGGCCGGCTTATCCCCCACCCGTTTGTCACGGCGCAAACTGCTCCGCGAAAAACGGTAAGGGAGCGCAAGACATGATTTGGACGCCGCCTGACGCGACCCCGGCGAAAACGGCCGCGGCTTCCCTATTCGGGCGCGATCGACGTCAGCAACCTTTCGGCATGGCGCAGGCTGAACCCGTCGGCGATCGGCGTGCGCATCAGGATCAACCGAAACAGGATCGGCCCCAACAAGGCGTCCATCGCGTCGTCGATGTCCCAATCGCGGCGAATGACATGCTTGGCGGCGAGTTCAGCAAACAGCATGCGCAGGGGCGCGCGCACCTCCGCCTGCAGCCACAGACGCCATTTCTCGCCCGCCTCTTCATCGTCGGACGCGGCGACGAGCGCTGCGCGCAATACATAGCCGCCCGTGCCCGTGCGGGCGGCGGCCTCAAGCGGCGCGATGATCGCGGCGACGCGTTCGACTGGGTCGCGTCCCGTGTCGGGCCGCGGCGGGATCAACGACAGGGACGCATCGACGCACAGAGCGCCGATAGACGGCCACCAACGATAAATCGTCTGCTTAGAACACCGCGCACGTCTGGCGACATTGTCCACGCTGAACGACCGCCAGCCGCTCTCGACCAATTCCTCACGCCCGGCGTCGAGGATCGCGGCCTTGGATGTCTCGCTGCGTTTTGGACCCTGGCGTCGCGCCGGCGTGTCGGTTTGAGAATCGCTTGTCATGGCCGCTCCGTAACGCGTTCTCTGATTAGCACTGGGCTTAGACGCGCGAAAGAACAACGCGTTATCGCGTCGCCATCACTGCGAAAACAGCCGAGCCGAGCATCAACGCGGCCGCGATGCGATTGAAGTTGCGCGTGAAGGCTGCGCTTTGAAACTTGACGTTTATGGCGCTCGCAGCGAACGCGTAGGCCGCAAGTCCCACCATCTCAGTGGCCGTCACCGTCGCCATGATCGTTGCGGCCTGAACGAGGATTGGCCGGCTGGCGTCGAAATAGGCCGGAAGCAAAAGGCCGAAGAAAACCAACGCGTTGGGATTGAGCAATTGCAGCCCGACGCCCCGGGCGAGCAGCGACGCGCGTTTGGGCGCCTGGTCAGACCTTGCACGCGGCTCACCAGGATCGTTGGAGACCATGGACCACGCAAGCCACGCTATGAAGACGAGGCCCGCCGCCTTGAGACCGGCCAGAACCCCGGGACTGGAAGCAGCGACGGCCGCCACGCCTGTCGACGCCAGCGCGATCCACACAAGGTTCGCCGCCGACACGCCAAGCGCCGGCACAAGGGCGAGACGGGCCCCGTATCGCAGCGACGACGACATGACGAGCATCACCGCAGGGCCGGGTGTCAGGCCGCCCGCGAAAAACAAGCCCACGAGGGCGAGCCAAACGCCGAAGTCCATAACCGCGCTCTAGGGTGCGGAGTCAGCGTCTCCGCGCTGCACCGCAAGCTGGATCAGCTCGCGCGCTTTCTCGACGCCGAACCAGCCTTCGATCCGCGTCCATTTCCCTCGCTCCAGATCCTTATAATGGGCGAAGAAGTGAGAGATCTTATCGAGCAAAGTCTGCGGGAGGTCGTGGTGGGTTGCGATCTTATCGTAATACGCCGTCAGCGTCTGGTGCGGCACGGCGAGGATCTTTTCATCCTCGCCCTTGTCGTCGGTCATCATCAGCACCCCGACGGGTCGAACGCGTAACACGCAGCCCGGCACGAGCGGGCGCTGGCCGACGACCATCACGTCAATCGGATCCCCGTCCAAGCTGAGCGTGTGCGGGACGAAGCCGTAATTACACGGATAGCGCATCTCCGTGTACAGAAACCGATCCACGAACATGGCGCCGGAGGCCTTGTCGATTTCGTACTTGATCGCGTCCCCGCCGAGCGGAACTTCAATGAGCACGTTGACGTCGTCGGGCGGCGACTCGCCGGTGCGGATTTTCGACAGGTCCATGACGCATCGTCTCCAAGAGCAAATGTGATTGGGGCATAGGCGACGCAGACGGTCCGTCAAGCGCGGCGATGGGCTGGGCTTCAAATGACCGACCGCTGCGTCAACGCCAGCCGAAATTAAAGCTGATCGAGATACGCGGCGCTTCGCTGACGCCCGCGACAACCTCATGACGCAGCCAGCTCTCCCACATCAAGACGTCTCCGGCGTCGGGCTGCAGATAGACGAACCGACGGAAAGCGTCCGGCGCGTCTTCGGCGGGCTGCGGCGCGGCCATCATCATGGCGAGGCGCGGATCCTCAAGCTTCAAGGCGCCCGCGCCGTCCGGCATGTCGACATAGACCGTGCCGGACAGAACGCTGCCCGGGTGCACGTGACCGCTATGGATCCCGCCTTCGCCCAGAATATTGACCCAGAGCGAATCCAGCTGAAGCGACCGCCCGTCCAAGTCCCAATTCAGGTCCCGGGCGAACGCTTCGGCGTGCTTTTGCAGGCGCGCGGCCAGGTCGGCGAAAGCGGTTGCGCGGCTCGGCAAATCATCGAGCGAGGCGTAGGACGTGTATCCAGGATAGCAATGCTTGTCGCACCAATCGCGCCCAGCCGCGTCGCCGTCCTCCAGCATCCAGCAGGCGTCCCTCAGATCGCGGACCAGCGCTTCGTCGGCGAGTTTGGCGCTGTAGAGCGTCGTTGCGAAGTGGGATTGCAACGTCCTCACTGAGGCTTGCGAAACTTGAGCGTCATCCGGTCGCTCTCGCCGATCGCCTGGTAGATTGCAGGGTCGAAATCGTCGGGCGTCTCGCCATCACGGTTCGAGGTGCGGCTGTTCGGCGGCAGCGTCCAGACGCCGAACGGATGGTCTGCGGTGTCGGCCGGATTGGCGTTGATCTCGCTGGCGGCTTCGAATTCGAAGCCCGCCGCCGCGGCGAGCGCCTTCACATAGTCTTCGTGCACATACCCCGTCGGCGCGCGGGGGTCTTGAACCTCCGTCGACGGCAGCCGGTGTTCGACGACGCCCAACACGCCGCCGGGCTTCAAGGCCCGGTAAGCCTCCGCAAAGGCCTTCGCTTCGTATCCGCCCGCCATCCAATTGTGCACGTTCCGGAAGGTTAGGACGACATCGGCAGACCCGTCGGCGGCGAACCCGTCCGACGACGCGGACAACACCGTCACCTCGATCTCTCCATAGATGTCGGGATTGGCGACATAGGTCTCATTGAATCGCGCCATCACGTTACGTGCGAAATCGCTGCCGTCGGGATCGAATCCCGCGGCGACGAACCGGCCGCCGCCTTGCTTGAGGTACGGCGCGAGGATGTTGGTGTACCAGCCGCCGCCTGGCCAGATCTCAACGATCGTGTCGGAGGGCTCGACCTCGAACATCTCCAACACCTCTAGCGGATGGCGCCAGGCGTCGCGCGCCGTTTCCTCTTCAGTGCGCGAATCGCCGGCGAGCGCCCAGGCGAGCGTCCCGACCTCCGGGCCTGCGTCGGTCGATGCGTCTAACTCGGGCTCACGCGTTTCGACGTCATCGCCGGACGAGACGGCCTCGCCGCAAGCCGCTAGCGCGAGCAGGAATGTGGACACGGATAAAGCGATGCGCATGTGATTGTCTCCCTCGGCGGTGGTCTTGAACCGACGATTTCGTTTCCCCAGATACATGATCGTCGCAGCGCCTCAATGGGCTGCGGCGCCGTTTCGCGCGTCGCCTGACGGGTCGCGCCAAACGCAAACGCCCAAACGCTCCCCAAGGGGGCCCAGTCGCTTAGGAAAGGACTGCAGCACATGAACACCATCGACCTCACGCCGCTCTATCGCACCATGGTCGGCTTCGACCGGCTGGCGACCATGATCGACTCCGCCGCCCGCCTCGACGGCGCGCAGGGCTACCCCCCGTATAATATTGAGCGCATTTCAGACGACGGGTTTCGCATCGAATTGGCGGTGGCGGGCTTCGCCGAAGCCGATCTCGACATCGAGACGAAAGAAGGCCTGCTCACCATCACCGGCAAGAAAGCCGAGGCCCAGAACGACGATCAGCCAGAGCGTGAATTCCTGCACCGCGGGATCGCAGAGCGCGGCTTTGTCCGCCGCTTCCAGCTGGCCGACCATGTCATCGTCACGGGAGCTTCGCTGGAAAACGGATTGCTTCGCGTCGACCTCGTGCGCGAATTGCCCGAAGCGAAGAAGCCCCGCAAAATCGCCATCGGCGAACCTGTGGGGTCCAAGCCGAAACTGATCGGCGGCGAGGCCGCTTAAGCCCGAAGCCGCGGCGATCGTTCCTACCCGATCGCCGCGTCGCAATTCGCCGACGTCAAGAAAGCGGCCAAGGCGTCCGACGTCTTGGCCGCTTTGCCGACGGATTTCTTCACCGCGCGCCAAGACTTCGCCGCGTAGCGCTGGGTGCCCTGCTCGAAAGACCCGTCGGCAAGGTCCACTTTCGTCACCTTCCGGCGCTTCGTGATGCTCAACGAATTCGCCTCAGCCCATGGCAGATAGGCGACCGCGATCTCGTCCTTGAATAAAGGCAGCAAGGTCTCCGACACGTCCTCGATCGGCTTGAACGGCGCGCCGGCCTTTGGCGCCTCCATGAACTCGCACCAGGCGGCGACAAACGGCGCACGGTCGCGGATGTATTCGCCCGGCGTCGGATCGAGCAACAATTGCTGGAGCTGGCCCGCCAGAGCAAAATCCGCAACGCTCGGCCGACCGCCAAAAATGAACAGATGCTGCTCCAAATGGGCGTTGAGCTTGCTCAAAAAGCGTTGGAAAGTTGCATTGAGGACAGGCCCGTTCGCCTCTTGCCCGCCGACCAATTCAAGCCGGCCGGCCATACTGCGCATCACCGACGCCTGCAGCGCGTCACGATCCTTGAGCGCCTTGCCCGCAAACATCTGGTCGAGAACGCGCAACGCCGCGGCTTCGCGGTCCGGAGACGCGCTCCAGCGTTGATGGAACATGACTTTGTTGAGCCACTCGTCCGCGTAATCTTCAAGGATCGCAGCGAGAGCGCGACACGCTGGATCATCCGGCGTTGCGGTCGGCTCGCCGGAATCTTTCTCCAGATTGGCCAACATATCGGTCGAATCTTGGCTTGCAGCTCCAGCCTCATCAACAAGAAGCGGCACAGTTGGCGACGGTGCGAGCTTTGAGAACTCGGCCTCCGTCTCCGTCGAGCGGCTTATCCAATCGAAATCAAACCGCTTGTAGCGGAGATACGCGCGCACCTTCAGCGAGTAGGGCGAGGTCTCTGCGCCGTAGAGTTTCAGGGTCGCCATATCGTCATGTCCTTCGCCATTCGCGAACCGGCTTCTAGGCGCCCATGCGCATCTTGCCAAGCTTGCCATTGCGCTTGTGGCGGACGCCGCTAACCCTAAGGCTCTGACGGGAGGACGAATGCGTATCATGCATGTCATGGCCGGCGCGCCTGAGGGCGGCGCCGAGAATATCATGCTCGAGGCCGTGACGGCGCTCGCCGATGCAGGCCATGTGCAATTTGTCGTCACCCGTGCAAACAACGATTTCCGCCTAAAATCGTTCGCCGACCACGGTGTCGGATACGCCCTTTGCGGTTTCTCCAATGCCTGGCCATTTCCAACCCAGCGGAAGATTTCGCAATCGATTGATCGCTTTAAACCTGAAATCATCCAGTACTGGATGGGTCGCGCGGGCCAATTCGCGCCCAAGAAGCACCGGGCCCGCTCGATCGGCTGGTATGGCGGCTATTACAAGCTGGAGCGCTTTCGAACGTGCGACTGGCATGTCGGCCTCACAAAGGATTTGCTTCGCCACATCCGCGAGCAGGGCGTATCGGACGATCGCTCTACGATCATTCACACATACGCCGACTTTGAGAACGCCGCGCCGGTGGACCGATCGAGCCTGGACACGCCGGACGACGCGCCGGTCGCCCTCGCGCTTGCCCGGCTTCACGTCAAGAAAGGGCTGGACACGCTCCTCGACGCGGCCAAGCAAATCCCGGGCTTGTACGTTTGGATCGCCGGCGACGGGCCGTTGGAGCAAGCCCTTAAGGCCCAGTGCAAGGCGCTGGGACTGGACGACCGCGTTCGCTTTCTAGGTTGGCGGAATGATCGCGGCGCGCTTTTGGCGGCCTGCGATTTCGTCGCGTTTCCCTCCCGCTACGAACCCTTCGGCACAGTGACCGTGGATGCTTGGGCGGCGGGAAAGCCGCTCGTTGCAGCCGACGCCGTCGGACCGGCCGCCTACATCGAGGACGGCGCCAACGGTCTGCTCGTGCCCAAGAACGACGACGACGCCCTCGCTGCAGCCATGCGGCGAGTGATCGAGGATCCGGCGCTCGCGACGGCCCTCGTCGAAGGCGGCCGAAGATCGTATACTGCGCAATTCACCAAGGCCGCATTTCAGCGCGACTCGCTGGCCTTCTACGAACGGGTCGCTGCACATGCCGGCCCGTTTGGAGCGAAACACGCGTGACAGATATCGATGCGCTGATCTCGGCCCTGCCCAAGGCGGAACTCCATGTCCACTTAGAGGGAACACTGGAGCCGGACATGCTCCTCGCTCTCGCCGATCGCAACAAGGTCGACCTGCCCTATGAGACATTGGACGACGTGCGCGCCGCCTATGACTTCTCGAACCTCCAGGATTTCCTGGACATCTACTACCAGGGCATGGCCGTCCTGCAGACCGCGCAGGACTTTTACGACCTCACGGACGCCTATCTGGCGCGCGCGGCCGCCGATCATGTGGTCCATGTCGAAGCTTTCTTCGATCCCCAAGCCCACACGGCGCGCGGCGTGCCGTTCGCCGCCGCGGCGGATGGAATCCTCAATGCGCTCGCCGACGGCCGGACGCGCCATGGCGTCTGCGGCAAGCTGATCCTCTGCTTTCTGCGTCATCTTTCGGAGGACGAGGCGCTCGCAACGTTCGAAGAGGCCGAACCGTGGCTCGACCGCATCCTGGGCGTGGGGCTCGATTCATCCGAGGTCGGCCACCCGCCGTCGAAGTTTCAGCGGGTGTTCGAACGGGCCCGCGCCTTCGGTTTGAAAACAATGGCCCACGCCGGGGAGGAGGGACCGCCGGATTATGTGGCCGAGGCCCTCGACGTCTTACGGGTCGACCGGATCGATCACGGCAACCGCGCCCTGGAGGACCCCGCTCTGGTCGAACGGTTGCGCCGGGCCGGGACGACGCTGACGGATTGCCCGCTCACCAATCTCAGTCTCTGCGGGGTGGACGATCTTGCCCAGCATCCCCTGAAGCGGATGCTGGACCTTGGGCTGAACGCGACGGTGAATTCCGACGATCCCGCCTATTTCGGCGGCTATGTGAACGAGAATTACCGCCAAACGGCCCACGCCCTTGGCCTCAGCGCCCATGACGTGATGACATTGGCGCGCAACAGCGTGACCGGCTCGTTCATCACGCCATCTGAACAGGCCGCGCACCTTCAAGCCATAGACGGCGTCGCAGCGCGGTTCCTGCGCTAAGCCGGCGAGGCCAGGCACGCAGAAAGACAAAAAGGGCGGCCCCGAAGGACCGCCCTTTGTCGTTTGAGCCTTGGGTTTGGTTCGACCTTAGAACGTGAACCGGATGCCGAACTGGACTTCCCAGAGCGAGTCGCTCTCGACCACGTCAAGGCCTGGCCCGCCGGCGAAGTCGATCACGAATTGTCCCTCTTCAATCGTCGCCGATCCGATCGGAACAGCTTCGCCAACGTCGCCGCGGAAGAATTGCTGGCGCAAATTGGTTCCGCCGTCGATCAAGTTCGGCAGGTTTTCGATATCCACGAAGACGAAGGTCGATCCGTCTTCGGTGAAGGACGGCAGCTCCTGCTGGAAGCGGACGTCGAGGTCGAGGAAGAACGGATCGCGGAAGGCGCCGCGCGGCGCAATGCCGCCAGCGAATTCGTCGAGGCCCGAGGATGCGATGAACGCATTGAACTCGTCGATATCGAAGTTCGCCGAGGTCACGCCGCCATTGATGGTGTCGATCGTGCCCGCAACGAAGACATCGGTGTTCGTCGCGAAGAAGCCGGGCGCGATGCCGAAATCCCCGTCGTCGGGGTCGTCTTCAGGGTCGCCGGTTTGTGTGAACGCACCGAGCGACGTGATCGGGTCGGACGGCACGAAGAAAAGGGACCGGGATTCGAAGTCACTATCGCCGAAGGTGAACACCGACGTCGCCCCGTCGAATGCGAACGCGAAACGATCGCCCGAGCTGGCGTTAAAGAACAGGCTGAACTGGCTCGCCAGGTCAGAGAAGAATTCCTGCTCGAACTGCGCCGTCAGGGTGACGTTGTGGTTGTTCACGAACCGGTTTGGCGACAGGGGCGGATCATTGAAGTCTGCGGTCGCAACTTCTTCGAAGTTCGATGTCGCCGTCGAGCTGAGCGATGTCTGGCGATCCCGAGCCGTTGTGTAGGCATAGCCGAGGTTGAAGTCGAACTGACCCGGCTTGTTGATCAATGGCGTCGTATATTCCCAAGTCTTGGCGAATTGCGCCGAGATCACGGTCGATCCGCCGTTGTCGCCATCGAAATTCGTCAGCAGGATATCCTGATCGTCCGTGCCAGCGTCGCAAACACCGCCTTGATCGAGCTGCCCAGCAGGCGCGGTAAACCCGAACTCGCCGATGCCATTGAACACGGCGTCGCATCCGGGCAGCAGCGGGTCGACCGCATTGAACAGCGGGCGTCCGTCTGGCGCCGTGCCGATCTCAGCCAGAGTGAGGTCGGCAAACTGGAACGTGTTGCGGCTACGCGTATGGATCAAGTCGATATTGACCGACCAATCGTCGAAGAAGCCGCCGATGGCTCCGTTAAAGTCGGTGAAGTGCGTGACGCCAAAGTTTCCGCGGATAACCGACGGAATATCGAGATCAGGATCCGTCGCAGCGACATCACCGAGGAAGGTGCTGGCATTCGCGATTTGCTGATCGATGATACACTGCGGAACGCCGGTGAAGTTCCCCGCGGCATCCACCACGTCCAAGTCGGCGTCCGTGCACGGCGGCTCTGATGTAAAGCCTTCGGCCTGGGACGCGCCGGTATTCGAGAAGGCGTTGGAGAAAAACACCGTCGGGTCGCCGCCCGTGAAGACGCCAGCGCCAGCCCGAATAGAGGTGTTCGGAATGAAGTCCGACGCGTCGTAGGTCAAACCGAAGCGCGGCAAGAAGATGTCGATGCCATCGACAAAGTTCGCATTGGAGAAGCCATAGCGGTCAAAGAAGACCTGATTGAACTCCGGCGCGTCGCTTGTGTTGTAAAACTCGTAGCGCAGACCGAGAGCCAGTGTCAGATCGGGGTGGGGCGTCCACTCGTCCTGGACGTAGACCGCGTGGATCGCGCGCGAGAAGGACGCCGCAGAGTCTGCGATGTCGCCAGTCGCCGATCCGGCGCCGAAGCCGCCGATAAGGCCTGCCAACTGACCGGCATCCTCCGGGGTGAAATCGTCGACCGTGGTCCCATCGGTCAGGATACCGGCGGCGAGATCGTCGATGCTTCCGAAGTTCAGTGTATTCGTGGCGTTCGCAACGAACAGGTTGAAGACGTCAAGTTGGTCAAGTTCGTATCCGAACGATAATGTGTGCGCACCGACATTCCAGTCGCCGCGGAACTCGATCTGGTCGATTTGCGTGCTAAGATCGTTAGCCGAACGGAACACGCCGGGACCGCTGACCAGGAAACCGCCATCTTCGGGGCCATTGCTGTTGAAAACCACAATCCGTGGGACGCCCGGGTCGCCGGGAGCCGCTTCGCCGCCGCCAAGCGGGTTTTGAATGTCCTGCACATCGGCGCGCGACGCCCGAAGCTCGGTGGAGAAATTGTCAGTCCACTGCGAGAACAAGCGCGCCGAATAATTGTCAAGCTCGCTGCCTTCAATCTCGAAATTGTCGCCGAAGCTCAAGAGACCGGAGGTCCCAACGCCATCGATCACCGTGTCGGTAGACAGGTCGTCATCGTTGATCGCTTCTTCGCGAAGGCGGTTATACGTGAATTCGAGACGGTGATTGTCGTTGATGATCCAGTCGAAGCGACCGAGGATCCGACGATTGGTTTCCGATGTGGCGTCGCCAAGACCAAGCGTGTCGCGCCCGAAGGTCGTTCCCAAGATGTCGCTGACCGTATTGAACTGGTCTAGCGTAAAGAACGAAGCTTCGATCGGAAGGCCGGAGCCCGCGGGGCCAAAGTTCACAATTTCGCCGCCGTCGCGAACTTCTTCGTAAGCCGCAAAGAAGAACAAGCGGTCTTTGATGATCGGACCGCCGACCGTGGCGCCCCAGTTGAAGTCCATGAAGCCTTCCGCCGTATCGACGCCGGACAGCGCGTCGCCGCTGAACACCGCGAAGGCCGAAGCTTCGAAATCGTTCGTCCCGGATTTGGTGACGACGTTGATGTTACAACCCGTAAACTGTCCGTACTCGACATCGAACGGCGCGAATTCCACTGAGGTCTCGCGAATAGCGTCGAACGGCAAAGGCAGCGAATTCCGATTGGGGAAACCGGATGAGTTGAGACCAAAGCCGTCGCCGGACCGGACACCATCAATCGTGAAGGAGTTAGAGCGCTCAGCGCCGCCCAAGCACGAAATGTTGTCGTCCTCGACCACGACGCGCGGGTCGAAGCGGATGATGTCGCGGATGTCGCGGCTGATCGAGGGGAAGTTCTCCAGCTCTTCTAGGCCGAACTGGCCGCTCGGCCCGATGGCCAGCTGCTGCAGGCCAGCTTGGCTGGCGGTGACGACCACGGTGTCGAGCACGGCCGCCGTGTCGTCGAGTTCAAACGTGAAGCGCGAGTCGGCGTTGATGCGGAGAAAGACGTCGCTGACCGTCTGGCCCTGGAAGCCGCTGGCCGTCGCGGTGATCGTGTACGGACCGCCGACGGTCAGGTTGCCAGCTTGGAACAAGCCGTTGCCGCCTGTGGTCAGCGTCCGGGTCGCCGACGTCCGCGTGTCGACAACGGTCACCGTGGCGCCGCGAACGGGATCGCCGGCTTGGTTGGTGACGATGCCGCGGACCTCGGATGTGATTTGTTGGGCGATGGCGGCGGGCGCCATGGACGCTGCGACTGCGGCGGCCATAGAGCCGCTCGCGAAAAGCTTCCAGTTCATGTTGTTCCCTCGAATGTTGCCTCGCAGACCGACCACGATCCGCGCCGCCGAGGCGTTATGCTTCACGCATGACAGATCAGTAACGGGCGTGTGAACGTTGCGTGACGGGCACGACTTCGTTTCAAAATGTTGCACCGAAGCCACGAATTCTTGTTGCCGCTTGCGCTGGAGCGCGCGAAACCGCCTTGCGCGACTCCGGACGCGGACAGTACTCCTGCGACGAGAAGCCGGATCGGGAGACGTGGATGACCCAGGCGCAGAATCGCTCCGCGCTTGGCGCAGCAATCGCGCTCGGCATCGCCGCACTCGTCTGTATACGGATTTTTGGCCTTATCGTCTCGCCGGCCGGCTTGGGCGCGGACGAGGCGCAATATTGGCGTTGGGCCCAGGAGCTCGACTGGGGCTACTATTCCAAACCTCCCCTCATCGCGTGGCTGATCGCAGCGACCACCCAGGTCTTTGGCGACGCGGAATGGGCGGTCCGGCTGGCCGCGCCGGTGCTCCACGGCCTGGGCGCGTTGATTCTGTTCCGCCTCGGATCCGACATGTTTGACGACGCCGTCGGCGCGTTCGTGGCGATGTCTTACATTGCCATGCCCGGCGTGGCGGTGTCGTCGGCGGTGATCAGCACCGACGCCGTCTTGCTGCCCCTGTGGTGCTTGGGGCTCTGGTCGCTATGGCGACTTCGATCCGGGGGCGGATGGATTTGGGCGATTACGCTCGGCGGCGCCGTGGGGCTGGGCTTCCTCGCGAAGTACGCCATGAGCTATTTTCTAATTGGCGCGGCGCTCGCAGCGCTCGTCGACGCGCCGACGCGACGCGCCTTGATCAGTCCGCGATCCGCTGTGGCCGGCGCCATAGCCTTTGCCCTCGTCGCCCCGCATATCGCCTGGAATGCGACGCACGGATTTGAAACGATCGGGCACACAGTGGACAATGCGGATTGGGGCAACGCCTCGGCGAGTTTAGCCAATGGGGTCCGATTTCTGACCGATCAAGCCGGCGTGTTCGGCCCGATTGCGCTCGCCGTCTTCTTGGCCGGTGCGGGCGCGGCGGTCTGGCGGCGATTCCCTGACGGCGAAACTCGCTGGCTGTTGAGCTTCTCCGCGCCGGTCCTCCTGATTATTCTGGTTCAGTCCACGATTTCGCGGGCCCACGCGAATTGGGCGGCGACGGCCTACCCCGCGGCGTCGATCCTCATTGCCGTCTGGCTCGTCAGATCGGACCGTATTCCAGGCGTTTGGCGGGGCTTGGCGGGATTTGCGTTTCTGGTTTGCCTGTTCATCCCCTCCATGGGTTTGTCGGCCCGGATTGGGATCGGATTTGCGATCGCTGTTGCGATTTTCGTGTTCGGCCTGATGTTTCAGCGACGGCCTATCGGCCTTTTGTGGGCGTCGATTGGTGTTAACGCGATCCTCGCAGCCGCGTTCACGCTATTGGCGGCGGGCCCTCCAGTATGGGCCGACAACCTTGGCCGCGCGAACGATTTCAAACGCGTGCGCGGTTGGCCGGAAACCGCAGGCGCCGTTTTCGACGCGGCGGCGGCAGAAGGGGCCACCGCGATCTTGGTCGATGAACGCGAAGCCTGGCACGGCCTGGACTATTATGGCCGACATCTTCCAGACCGCGTCCCTGTTATCGCTTGGCGCTATGCGTCGACGCCGAAGAGCTTCGCGGAAACCGAGCCAATGCGTCCTCCGCTCGACGGGCGCGTCTTGATCGCCAGCATGCGTCGGTTGCATCGGCCGAAAATGAGGGGCGATTTCGCATCCATGGACGCGATCGGGACGTTGTCCATACCGCTCGGCGGAGATGTCGAGCGGCGCTTCAAGCTCTATATCGCTTCAGATTTCAAGCCCCAGGAGCGGACATTGGACTGGGAGGCGCGCTACGCCGGACTGGCGGAAGACTGAAGAATTTTAGAGCCCTTTCATCTGAATTTGAGTCGGCTGA
>CAZQZC010000062.1:0-6810 GCA_964597685.1 uncultured Hyphomonadaceae bacterium
ATCACGCCGATGGCCGTTTCCGGCGAATTCCTGCCTATGCCCGAGCGTCCGTTTTTAGGGCGTTTTAAGTCGCCCGCTTACGTCGCCCGTGCCGCGCTGCCGGAAGCGGTCAAATCGGGGCCTCCAAGATCCCCGACCTGCAGCGCGCACGAAGGACCCCGGCAAGCTCGCCTTGACTTCTTGGGTCCCGCTCGTCATAGAGCGCGATCTTGTCGAACACACCGCCTAGAGAGCGCCCGCCATGGCTAAGCCCGCAACGATTAAAATCCGCCTGAACTCCACTGCGGGCACGGGTTTCTTCTACGTCACGAAGAAAAACCCCCGCAACATCACAGAAAAGCTGACGCTGCGCAAATACGACCCGATCGCGCGCAAGCATGTCGAGTTTAAAGAAGGCAAGATCAAGTAACGGCGCGAGGCGGGCGCGGCTCAGGCTGCGCGGCCTTCGACCCGGTTGCGGCCCTGGGACTTCGCCCGGTAAAGCGCGTCGTCGGCGCGCTCCAGCAGCGTTCGCCCCGTTTCGCCGGCGCCCTGGAAGGTGGCGACCCCCGCGCTCACCGTTACGCGCAACCCGTCGCCGCCGCAGCCGATGTCGAAGGTCTCCGACGCGACGGCGTCGCGCACCCGTTCGGCCACGATCGTCGCAACGTCGCCCGGCGTGTCCGGCATCACGATGATGAATTCCTCTCCGCCCTGGCGACAGACCACGTCGCTTGGCCGAACATTGGCCGTCAGGCGTTGCGCGAACTCCTTTAAGACCACGTCCCCCGCGACGTGCCCGTAGACGTCGTTGACCCGTTTGAAGTGGTCGATATCGAGCACGGCGAGGGAAAACGGCGCTCCGCCGATCGCCGCGCGGTGCAGCCATTTGTCGATCGACGCGGCCATGTAGCGGCGATTGTGCAATCCCGTCAGCGGATCAATGACCGAGAGCTCAAGCCCCAGATCGACGCGGCGGCGCAGAATGTCGACATAGCGCTTGCGCCGCGCCTGGGTCTTGACCCGCGCCAGCAATTCCTGGGTGTCGACGGGGGTGAAAATAACGTCGCTCGCCCCGATTTTGAGGGCGCGGCTGGCGCGGTCGCGGTCGGCGGGATCGGCGGCGACGATGATCGACAGGGCCCGCGTCCGCTCGTCAATCCGAAAGCGGGCGCACAAGCGCAACGGATCGAAGCTTTCCGCATCCAGCGAAATGATCACGACGTCGCCGGACTCTCCCTGGTCGGCCAAGCCGACTTCGTGAAAGGAGGCGGCCGCATGGCCCGCCTGGCGGAGCGTCTCGCAGAGGCGATTGGCGGCGCGCGGGTTCTCGTCGACAACAATGATATTGACCCGGCGATTGAGCGTTCCGAGATCGACGTCGTCGAACACGCCGGCCGTCAGTCCGCGCGCCTCCCGTTCGCGCAATTCCTCCGCGACGGCGTTATAGCGCATCAGCGCTTCGATCCGCGTCATCAGCTCGAAATCGTTGAACGGCTTGGTGACAAAGTCTTCCGCGCCGGCCTCTAGCCCGCGGATGCGGTGCTCGGGTTCGCTGAGCGCGGTGACCATCACAACCGGGATCAGCATGGTCGCCGGGTTGGCTTTCAACCGACGACAAACCTCGTATCCGTCGAGGCCCGGCATCATGACGTCCAGCAGGATGATGTCCGGGTCTTGGGCGGAGACGATCTCCAGCGCCTCGTCGCCGTTCGCCGCCAGGAGCACGTCGAAGTAGCGCGCCTCCAGCTTCGCCTGCAGCAGGCGACGGTTCGCTTCGATATCATCGACAACCAGGATCCGCGCGCTCATGCCGCCTCTCGCCCAATGAGGTCTTTAACCGCGCGGATGAAAGAGCCGATCTGGATCGGCTTCGACAAATACCCCTCGCAGCCCGCTTCGCGGACGCGGTCTTCATCGGCGCGCATCGCAAACGCCGTTACGGCGAGGACCGGAATGTGCGCCAAACCCTCATCCTTCTTGAGGATGCGCGTCACGTCGAGCCCCGACATTTCGGGCAATTGAATGTCCATAATGATGAGGTCGAGCGTTTCCGCGCGCGCAATCTCGAGCGCGGCGGCGCCGTCGGTCGCGCGAAGCGCCTGATAGCCATAGGCGTCAAGCAAGTCGCAGAAGAGCCGCATGTTCAGCTCGTTGTCTTCGACCACGAGAACGGATTTTTGAGCCTGCGCCGCCATCGCCTTCCGCCGTATTGCGAGTCGGGACGAACCCCGATCCGGGTATTGGTTGGCCGAATAGTCTTAATCCTTATTTACGCTCAGGCAGCGCGGCTTGCGCAGCTTGTCGAAAAATGAAACCAAAACACATGACGACGCTCTGTCGCGACTGCGTCAGCCTCGCCGAAACGCCCGCGGCCGCGTGTTCGAACTGCGGCGGCGCGCGATGGGTGTCGCACCCCAAGCTTGAAACGCTCAGCGTCGCGCATATCGACTGCGACGCGTTTTTCGCGGCGATCGAGAAACGCGACAATCCAAGCCTGCGCGACAAGCCGGTGATTGTGGGGGGCGGCCGGCGCGGCGTCGTGTCGACCTGTTGTTACATCGCCCGATTGTACGGCGTGCGCTCGGCGATGCCGATGTTCAAGGCGCTCAAGGCCTGCCCCGAGGCCATGGTGGTGAAGCCGAATTACGAAAAGTACGTTGCGGCCGCGAAAATCTTGCGCGCACGAATGGAGGCGCTGACGCCGCTTGTTCAGCCGGTCTCGATCGACGAGGCGTATCTCGATCTTTCGGGCACGACGCGGATCAACGCCGCCCCGCCGGCCGGCGCGCTGGCGCAATTGGCGATCGACATCGAACGGGATGTCGGGATCACAGTGTCCATTGGATTGTCGGAGAATCGGTTCCTCGCCAAGATGGCGAGCGAGTTGGACAAGCCGCGCGGCTTCGCTGTGCTGTCGCTTGAAGACGCGCCCGCCCACCTCGCCCCGCTGAAGCCCGGAGCGATCCATGGCGTCGGCCCGAAATTCGCCGCCAAGCTGGAGCGGGACGGCATCAAGACGATCGCCGACCTCCAGGCGGCGGAGGTGAAAACGCTCATCCGGCGCTATGGGGAGACAGGCCTCTGGCTCCATGAGCGCGCCTTTGGCCGCGACAACAGGCCGGTCGATCCGGACGGCGAACGCAAAAGCGTTTCATCGGAGACGACGTTCGACTCCGACCTTCGAGACGGCCCAGCCCTCGAGGACCGCCTGTGGACCTTGTGCGTCAAAACGGCGGATCGAGCCAAAGCGTCCGGCGTCGAGGGCTCGGTCGTCACTCTGAAACTCAAGCGCGCAGACTTCCAGACCATTACGCGCCGAACCTCGATCCAACAGCCCACGCAGCTCGCCCAGACCCTGTTCCGCGCCGCCCTGCCCTTGCTGAAACGCGAAATCGGGCCGGCCTACAGATTGATCGGCATTGGTCTGTCGACGTTAAGCGACGCCCAGGGCGACGCGCGCGATCTGATCGACCCCAGCGTCGCAAAGCGCGCCGCGGCTGAACGGGCCGCCGACGCCGCCCGCGCGAAGTTCGGCTCAGACGCTGTGATGACGGGACGCGCCGCCCGTCTTCAGCGCTTGCGCGAGCCCCAGGCGAAGGAGTAGCGACAATGACGCGCGATAGCCAAGGAGCCCGACAATGACGACACCGGAAGCCCGCCTTGAAGACCTCGGCGTTGTCTTGCCTGAACCCATGAAGGCGGTCGCCAATTATGTGCCGTTCGTCGTCGCCGGCGGCTTTCTCTACGTATCCGGCCAGGTCAGCGTCGGCCCCGACGGCCCGGTCAGGGGCCGGCTGGGAGAGACGATGGATCTTGAGGCCGGCAAGGCGGCGGCGCGGCTCTGCGGCGTCAACCTGATCGCCCAGTGCAAGGCCGCCTTGGAGGATCTCAGCCGCTTGAAGCGCGTTGTGAAGCTTGGCGGCTTCGTCAACGCGGCGCCGGATTTTGTCGACATTCCCCAGGTGGTGAACGGCTGCTCCGACCTGATGGTCGACGTGTTCGCAGAGGCCGGACGGCACGCCCGGTCCGCCGTCGCTTGCCCCACGCTGCCCCTCGGCGTCGCCGTCGAGGTGGACGGCGTCTTCGAAATCGGCTGACGCCGTGTCGACCGGCTTTCCCCTCGGCGATTTCGCCTACGCCCATCGCGGATTGTGGTCGCCGAACGGTCCGCCGGAGAATTCCCTAGCCGCCTTCGAGGCCGCGGCGAAGGCGGGGTGCGGCGCGGAACTGGACGTCCGCTTGTCGGCCGACGGCGCGGTGGTCGTCTTCCACGATCCCGTTCTCGACCGCATGACGGAGGCCTCAGGCCTTGTCCCCATGACCGCGTCAGCTGAACTGACGGCGCTGACGCTTGCGGGCTCGAGAGAGCGCATTCCCACCCTGGCGGACGTCCTCGACATGTGGCCGAGTGATTTGCCGCTCTTGATCGAATTGAAGACCGACGGCGCGCCGGCGCCCTTGGCGGAGGCCGTGATGCGGATTCTAGCGGACTTTCGCGGTTTGGCGGCGGTGATGAGTTTCGATACCGAAGCCGCCCTCGGCTGCGCCCTCGCCGGGCATGTCGCCGGCCTCCTCGTCGAGCCTTCGTCGATGGCCGGAGAAGCCGCGTTTCGCGAGAAACTGGCGCGCGCCGATGGTTCGGACTTCACCTTCGCCGCCATCCACAAATCCGACATTGCTGAAGACCGTCGCGCTGTCGCAACGCGAAACCCCGTCGCGGTTTGGACGATCGACCGAGAAGAGGACCTCAACGCCGTTTCGGCCCACGTGGACGCAATTATTTTCGAGAACCTTGACCCGGCCCTCGCCAGGCCAGGCCCCGCGTTCTAGTTTGCCGCCTATGGATGACACGGCGCTCCGGATTACGGTCGCCCAAGGCTTGTCGGATGTGAACCGGGCGGCCTGGGACGCCGTCGCCAATCCGCCGGGGGAGCGGTTCGATCCCTTTCTATCGTGGGACTTCCTTGAAGCGCTGGAGCGCTCCGGCGCGGCGCAGCCGGGTTCAGGATGGACGCCGCTTCACCTCCTCATCGAAGCGCCGGACGGAGGCCTGCGCGCCGCCATGCCGCTATACGCGAAGACCCATTCCCAGGGCGAGTTCGTGTTCGACCATGGCTGGGCCGACGCGCTGGAGCGGGCCGGCGGGCGGTATTACCCGAAATTGCTGTCAGCCGTTCCGTTTACGCCCGTTGCGGGCCGACGCCGCCTGGTCCCCGACGGGCCCGACGCGCACCGCCTGAAGCTTGCGCTGCTCTCAGGCGCGGTGCAGCTGGCCGCCGACAACAATATGTCGTCGCTGCACCTGAATTTTGTCGAAGGCGACGAGGCCGAGCGCCTGGCCGAAGACGGCCTCCTGCGCCGCACCGACCAGCAATTCCATTGGTTCAACGACGGGTACGAGGGCTTTGACGACTTCCTCGCCGCGCTCTCCTCCTCGAAGCGCAAAAACCTCCGCAAGGAGCGAGCGAAAGCACAGGACGGCCTCAGATTTGAACACATCACCGGCGACGCGCTGACCGAAGATCACTGGGACGCGTTTTATCATTTCTACATGGACACCGGGGCCCGCAAATGGGGCTCGCCATACCTCAACCGAACGACGTTCTCGATCTTGGGCGAACGGATGGCGGACAAGCTGCTGCTCGTCCTGGCTTATGACGGCGCGACGCCCATCGCCGGCGCGTTGAACCTGATTGGATCGGACACGCTCTATGGCCGCTATTGGGGCTGCGTCGATCCGCGGCCCATGCTGCATTTCGAGACCTGCTATTACCAGGCGATCGACTTCGCCATCGCAAACGGCCTCAAGGTCGTCGAAGCCGGAGCCCAAGGCGGACACAAGCTCGCGCGCGGATATGTTCCGGTGGAGACGCATTCGGCCCATTGGATCGCCCATGGCGGCCTGCGCGACGCCGTAGAGGCCTATCTTGAGCGTGAGCGCGCCGCGGTCGCCGAAGATCTGGACTATCTCGCCGAGCGCACGCCGTTTAAGAAAGACGGATAAGCCGCGAGACGGGAAAGGTGACGCGATGAGCCTGCACGGCGTCTACGATCCGGACAATATCTTCGCCAAGATGCTGCGGGGCGAGATCCCGTGCGTGAAAGTGTTCGAAGACGAGATCGCGCTCGCCTTCATGGACATCTTCCCCCAGGCGCGCGGCCACACGCTTGTCATCCCGAAAGGCGTCGAGGCGCGCAATTTCCTGGAGATGCCGGCCGACAGGCTGGGGCCGTACATGCAAAGGGTCCAGCGCGTGGCCGCAGCGGTCGAGGCGGGGTTGAAGCCGGACGGCTTGTTGGTCACCCAATTCAACGGAACGCCAGCCGGCCAGACCGTGTTCCACCTCCATTTCCACATCATCCCGCGCTATGACGGGGAAGCGCTGAAGGGCCACGGCGCGGGCGGCCAAGCGGAGCCTGCGGACTTGGAAGCGATCGCCGCGGCGATCCGGGCGGCGCTTTAGCGGCGGGTCTTTGTCGTCGACTTACGTTTGAGCGCCACGTCGAGGGCTCGGCGGCCCCATGCGCTCGCCTCCTCAGGATCGTCGAGCGCCGACGGCGGCAAGCTGAGATAGCCCATGTCGGCCTGCGCGCCGGTGGACGGCCGCGTATAGCGGAAGGGCTCGCACCCCTCAGCCTCGAGTTCAGAGCGAAGGGCGTCGTCGGCCTTCACGTAGATCACGTCGTCCGCGATCAGGGCGAACATGACATCGCCGGCGAAGACGCCCGCCCCGCCGAACATGCGCCTCACGCGAACGGGCCCCAGCTCTTCGAACAGCTCGACGACGAAATCATGGAACGGATCGGCCATGACATGAGGCTAGAGCC
>CAZQZC010000062.1:6910-15039 GCA_964597685.1 uncultured Hyphomonadaceae bacterium
CCAATCGCGCCGGCGGCTTGCGCCGACGCGCCGAAGATGGAAACTGCCGGCCATGGTCCAGAACCCGCAGCATTTTCCCGCCACGCGCCTGCGCCGTGTCCGCCAGGCGCCGTGGATTCGATCCCTTGTCGCCGAACGCGCCCTCACGCCGGATGATCTCGTTTGGGCGCTGATCGTCCATGACGGGACGGAGCCGCGCATTCCGGTATCCTCAATGCCCGGCGTCGAGCGGCTGAGTCTCGACGAAGCGGCGAAGGCGGCCGTGCGCGCCCGCGATCTGGGCGTGCCGGCGATTGCGATCTTTCCCCACATCGACCCGTCGAAGAAGACCGCCGACGGCGCCGAAGCGCTGAACGAAGACGGGCTTGTCGCGAATGTCATCCGCGCCATGAAGGCCGCCGCCCCCGAGGTCGGCGTGATTTGCGACGTCGCGCTGGACCCGTTTACGGAGCACGGCCACGACGGACTGATCGACGACGAAGGGTATGTTCTGAACGACGAAACCGTTGTCGTCCTCGCCGAACAGGCGCTCGTCCAGGCCCGCGCCGGCGCCGATGTCGTGGCCCCGTCGGACATGATGGACGGCCGCATCGGCGCAATCCGAACCGCGCTCGACGGAGGGAACTTCACCCGAACCCTGATCCTGTCCTATGCGGCGAAATACGCCTCGGGCTTCTACGGCCCCTACCGCGACGCCATCGGCTCGGCGAGCGCGCTGATCGGAGATAAGAAAACTTACCAGCAGGACCCCGCGAACACGGACGAAGCCCTGCGCGAGGTGGGCCTCGACCTGGCGGAGGGCGCCGACATGGTGATGGTGAAGCCCGGTCTTCCCTATCTCGACATCGTGCGCCGCGTCTCGGAGGCCTTCGCCGTGCCGACGCTCGCCTTTCAAGTCTCCGGCGAGTACGCCCAGATCATGGCCGCCGCCCAAAACGGCTGGATCGACGGCGACCGTGTGATGATGGAGACGCTCTTGTGCTTCAAACGCGCCGGCGCAGCGGGGATCGTCACGTATTTCGCTGAACGCGCCGCAGAAAAGCTCGGTTGATCCATGGCGACGGTGACCGCGCTCTATCGCTATCCGGTGAAAGGGCTGTCCGGCGAAGTCTTGGCGCGAATTGACTTGACCGCCGGCCTGGGCATGCCGCTCGATCGGCGCTGGGCCGTCGCCCGCTCGGCGGACATCTTCGATCCCGCACAACCGAAGGCGCAGTCTAAAACGCGGTTCCTGATGCTCATGAAGGATGAGCGGCTCGCCCAACTGACGACACGCTACGACGACGCCTCCGGCGTTTTGACCGTCGACGGGCCGCAGGGGCTCTCGGAGCGCTTTGACTTGAGCGCCGCATCCGGGCGCGAGCGCCTGGCTGCACGTCTCAAATCACATCTGGAGCTCCCCGACCTGGAGCCCGTCGTCGTCTCGGCCGAAGGACATAAATTCACAGACATCAGCGTCGTCTCCCCGGACAAGATGAATGCGATTTCGCTGATCAATCTCGCGTCGGTGCGCGCTTTGGAGGAGGCGATCGGAAAGCCTGTCGACCCGCTTCGCTTCCGGGCCAACATCTATTTCGACAGCGCCGCGCCTTGGGAGGAGTTCGACTGGATCGACCGCAAGATCCGCATCGGCGGCGCAGTCGCGAAGGTGACGATGCGCACCCGTCGTTGCCCGGCGACAGAGGTTGATCCCGTTACAGCGCGTCGCGACATGGACGTGCCCGGCGAACTGAGCCGCCGCTTCGGCCATTCGGACATGGGCGTTTATGCGGAAATCGTAGAACACGGCGGCGTCTCGGTTGGAGGCGACCTTGGGGTCCTCGGCGTCTGAGGCCGGCTTAGGCGTCCCAGGTCTCGTACTTGTCTCGCATATACGCGACGCCGTCTTCGACGATTTCGCGTAAGACCTCCATATCCACGTCGGCGAGTTTGTTGATGTAGAGGCAGGATTTGCCGAGCTTGTGCTTGCCGAGGCGTTCGAGCTTTTCGGGCATCTCGCCGAAGCGATATCCCGGCATCACGTAAACCGTCAGGCTCTGCTTACGCGGGCTGAACCCGGTCAACATCGCGTCGCCCTCCCGACCGCTGTCGTACTTGTAATGGTACCGACCGTATCCAATCATGGACGGCCCCCACATCTTGGGCTCGAGACCGGTCGCCTGGTTGAAGAAGTCCAGCAGCGCCTCTGCGTCGGCGCGCTTCTTGTCGGGCTCGATCGCGGCGATGAAGTCCCGTGGGTCCACTTCGGTGGGCTTTATCTTGTTTTCGGATTTGGCCATGGCGTCCTCCCGCGTCGAGATTATCCGAATGTCACACGCCGCCCAAGGTCCAGAACGATGATCAAAGCGATGGCGACTGCAAGGGTGACGCCCGAAAGCGCCATATTGACGCGCACCGCCCGTGTCGCATCCTTCTGCTCGATCCACGTGCGCGGCCGCACGCCTTGAACCCGAAACACGATCAAGGCCGAGAGGACGAGGCTCGCGATGTTGAGCGCGAGCAGCAAGCCCGCGCGCAGGGCGAGATCCCATCGCCCCTCTCCGGCGAAAAGGCCGACCGCCGCGCCAGGCGGCAACAGCGCGGCCGCCACCATGACGCCGACCAAGACCGCGCCGTGGCCCTTCGTCGTCGACAGCGCAGCCGCTCCGCCCGCCGCCATGGCCAGGGCGACGCCGTCCAGGCGCACCTCGGCGCGGGAGACCAATTCCCGGCTGTCCCAATCGACCAATAGGACCAGCGACAGCGCCGCCGACAGGGCTAGCGCAAGCGCGATCCCGGCCAAGAGAGAGAGGCCGGCCTTGCGCAGGAGATCAGAGTCGCCCAAAGCGACGCCGAGCGAAAACGCCAAGATCGGCCCGAGCAAGGGCGCGATCACCATGGCGCCGATGACCGCGGCGGCGCTGTCGGAATTAAGGCCGATCGCCGCGACGATGGTCGACAAGGCCACGAGAACGAGAAAATCACGGTCCAGCTTCGCGCCCTTGGCGACGCCGGCGTAAATCTCCTCGCGCAGCGCCACGTCTCGGGGCTTCGCCGTCTCTCGTTCCGGCTCGTCGAGTTTTGGCGCCGTCGCTTCAATTGCGATGAGCGACACACGCCAATCTTTTTCCGCTTCGAGCGCAGATTGAACGTTGTCCATCAGCGCCTGCCCCGTGGCGTCGCGCAGGAAGACCGAGATCAGCCGCCGGTCCTGCCGCTCAAGCGGAACGACGACATAGTCGATGGGATTGGCGGCCTTGACGACGCGCACAACCGTCTCGAACGCGTCGCCGTCGCGCAGATGAATATCGAGCCGGCGCATGACGTCACCCGGTTCGGCGCAGGCGCGCAACGAGGCTGGAGGTGTCCCAGCGCGCGCCGCCCATGGCCTGAACATCGGCGTAGTATTGGTCGACCTGGGCGGTCAGCGGCAGACTGGCGCCGTTTGACCGGGCCGCCTCGAGCGCGATACGCAAATCCTTGCGCATCCAATCAACGGCGAACCCGAAGTCGAACTCGCCCGCCGCCATCGTTTTCCTTCGGTTTTCCATTTGCCAGGATTGCGCCGCACCGCCGGAGATCGCTTCGATCGTCTTCTCGATGTCGAGACCCGCCGCTTCGGCGAAGGCGAGCCCTTCCGACAAGCCTTGCAGCACGCCGGCGATACAGATTTGGTTGACCGATTTCGCCAATTGCCCCGCGCCGCTGTCGCCGATCCGCGTGATCCGCTTGGAATACGCGTCCATCACCGGCTGCGCCTTGGCGAAGGCGTCGGGATCGCCGCCGCACATGACGGTCAGCGCGCCGTTTTCAGCGCCCGCTTGACCGCCGGAGATCGGCGCGTCGAGAAAAGCCGCGCCCTTTTTGGCCGCGCGTTTGGAGAGATCCCGCGCCAGATCCGCGCTCGCCGTCGTATGGTCGACGATCACCATCCCCGCCCCGATGGACGGTTCAAGCGCGTCGAAGACGGCGCGCACATCCGGATCGTCTCCGAGGCAAAGAAACACGAATTCCTTGGCGAAAGCGGCTTCGGCGGGATCGGCGGCGGCCGCTCCGCGATTGTCTGCGGCCCACGCCTCAGCCTTCGCCGAGGTTCGGTTCCAAACGGTCACCGTATGCCCGGCGCGCGCCAGATGCGCAGCCATGGGCCGCCCCATAACGCCTAGTCCCAGAAACGCGCAGCGCGCCATAGCGGTCTCCTGTCAGATCGAACCGGCCCAATTTAGTTCGAATTTCACGCAAATCCCCACTGCACGCCTCAATCGATCTCAACCCTGTCCTGTTAACCCTGTCTGCGGATCAGAAAGATCTGGAGATCATGGCCGAATACGCTTCCAGCCCCCCCTCGACTGGCCCAGGCCATCGCCGTGGAGAATCCCGGCGAACGGGTCAATGGAAGCTCGCTTATGCGGATTTCTTTACAGCCCTTTCAGCCCTGTTCCTTGCACTCTGGCTGACCTCCGAGGCCGGCGGCGTCGACCGGCGGGCGCTCGCGGAGTATTTCAGCTCGAACGCATCGCATCGGGCCTCAGCGCCAAACGCGCAATCGGCGTCGGCTGTCGAGGCTTCTGGCCTGATCGACGCGCTGAGCGCCGACGTCCTTCTCGCGCCGCATCTCACGCTGTCGAAGACGCCAGACCGGATCGTGGTCGATATCGGCGACCGCACTCAGGCGGCGATGTTTGAATCCGGCTCCGCGACCTTGACGCCGCACGGCCGCCGCTTGCTCAACGCCTTCGGCGCTATCGTCGCAGACCGCGCCGAGGAATTCTTCATTGAAGGCCATACCGACCCCTTCCGCAGCCGCCGTCCGGGCTATTCGAACTGGAACCTGTCGACGGCTCGGGCCGAAACGGCCCTGTCCGCATTGATCGACATCGGCGTCGCGCCGAACAGGGTCCGCGGCGTGACGGGCCGCGCCGACACCCGTCCGCTCTATCCCCTTGAACCCCACTTGCCAGCCAATCGTCGCGTTAGCATAGTTTTTGAACTGGCGGGTGAGTAGGCTCCGCCCTTCCGCACGCAAGACGGAGGACGGATGCTAAGCGAGTTTTCCGCCCATTGGGCGATGTGGGCGAGCCTTGCGATCGTCGCAGCCTCCATCATCCTGTACATGATGGACCGGTGGTCGATGGAGCTGATCTCGCTCGGCGTCGTCGCAGCCCTGCTTGTGCTGTTCCTGATCCCCGGAGCGACAGGCGCCGACGGCCAGCAGATAGACCCCGGGCGCCTGATCGCGGGTTTTGGCAATCCCGCTCTGATAACGATTATGGCGCTCTTGGTGCTTGGCCAGGGCTTGTTTCAAACGGGCGCGCTCGACACGCCGACGCGGGCGTTGCTGGCCTCTTACGACAAGCGCCCGGTCTCGACCATGTTCGCAGCCTTCGGCGCGGTGTTCGTCACCAGCGCATTCATCAATAACACGCCGGTCGTGGTCATGTTCCTGCCGGTGATGTCGGCTATCGCAGCGCGCATGAACGCGTCTCCGTCGAAGCTGATGATGCCGTTGAGCTTCGTCGGCGTTTTCGCCGGGATGACGACGCTGATCGGGACGTCGACCAATCTCCTCGCCGCGGACTCTTACCGACGCCTCACGGGCGACGAATTGGGATTCTTCACGCAGACCCCTCTCGGCCTTGTTTTGGCGGGCGCGGGGCTTGTCTACCTTGTCGCGCTGTCGGCGTTCCTGCTGCCGAGCCGGGCGGACCTCTCCTCAGAGATTGTGCCAGCTTCCGGCAAGCACTTCATTGCGCAAATCGAAGTGACGCACGGCCACTTTCTCTCGGGCAAGCGCCCAATCGCAGGGATGTTCGCAGACCTTCCCGGAATGACGGTTCGCATGGTCCAGCGCGGCGAGCACGCCTTTCTCCCTCCTTATGACGATCTAACGCTCCAACCCGGCGATCTCGTCATCGTCGCGGCAACCCGACACGCCTTGACCGACGTCTTCTCACGCCAACCGGAGCTGCTTCAGGAGATCTGGCGCTCGGGCGGCGGCGACCGCGAAAGCGCGCCGCGAGCGTTGACGCTGACGGAGGCCGTGGTTGCGCCAGGATCGCGGATGGTGGGCCGCACCATCGAAAACTTGGGGTTCAGACGTCTGACGAAATCCGTCGTCCTCGGCATCCAACGCCGGTCCCAGATGATCCGCGCCAGGCTTGGTGAAATCCGGCTCGAGGCGGGCGACACATTGTTGATGTGCGGACCGCCAAGCGCGTTTTCGGAGCTTCGCGCCAGCCGCGACCTCATCCTTCTGGAATGGTCCAGCGTCGAATTGCCGGTCACCGCGCGCGCCCAGGCGGCTCGGGTGATCGCGGTGCTGACGGTGCTCGCCGCGGCCAGCGGCGTTTTGCCGATCCTTCACGCCTCGGTGTTGGGCGCCTTTGCGATGATCGCGGCGTCCTGCCTTAACATCCGCCAGGCCGGACGCGCTCTCGATCTTCGGATCTTCATGTTGATCGGCGCCGCAATCGCCATGGCGACGGCCCTGGAGACGACCGGCGCCGCGGGGTTCCTCGCCATGGAGGTGGTGGAGGCGGTGTCGCCCTATGGCCCCTTGGCGATGTTGTCGGCCCTATTTCTACTTGTCGCAATTTTGACCAACATCCTATCGAACGCCGCGACGGCTGTCCTCTTCACACCGATTGCGCTTGAGGCGGCGAAGCTGACAGGCGCGGAGCCTCTTCCTTATGTGTTGGCGGTGATCTATGCAGCCAATTGCTGTTTCGCGACGCCGATCGCGTATCAGACAAACCTTTTGGTGATGGGTCCGGGCCATTATCGATTCTTAGATTATGTCAGGTTTGGAGGCCCGCTTGTATTTTTGCTTTGGTGTGTCTTCACCGCCGCAGCCCCTTGGCGCTTCGGCCTTTCGATGACTTAATCCCGCGCGATGAAGATCTCCGAATCGAAACTCTTCCCGACAGGCTTCCGGCGCTCGCTACGCTTCTACATGACGCGCCCGGCGCCCTGCCCCTATCTTGAGGGGCGGAAAGAGCGCAAAGCCTTCACCAATATCGCCGTGTCGGACGCTGACGCTCTGCACGACCTTCTCAGCCGTTCGGGGTTTCGTCGATCGCAATCGATCGCGTATCGACCGGCCTGCCCAAGCTGCAATGCGTGCCGCAGCGTGCGGATCGACGTGCGAAATTTCGACGTGTCCAAGACCTGGCGACGCATTCGCAACCGCAACGCCGATCTGTCCTGCCGGCCTGTTGTCGCATCCGCAACGCGCGAGCAGTTTCGCCTGCTGAAGTCTTACCTCAATTCCCGCCACGAGGGCGGGGGCATGTCTGAGATGTCGTTTCGCGACTTCGCGGGCATGGTGGACGACAGCCCGGTTCAGAGCGTGATGTTCGAACACCGTTTTGGACGGGATGAGGACGATCCGCTGGCTGCGGTCTCAATCACCGACGTGCTGCGCGACGGCCTGTCGATGGTCTACACATTTTTTGACACGTCCGACGCGCGCCGAAGCCTTGGCACATATCTTATTCTCGACCACGTCGCGAAGGCTGTGGAGCTTGGCCTGCCCTACGTTTATCTCGGCTATTGGGTGAAGGGCAGCGTGAAGATGGACTACAAGCGGCGGTTCCGACCGCTTGAAGTGCTTGACGGCGACGCCTGGCGCCCGCTTGAAGATCACGAATAAATCAGACGGCTCAGGGGAGGCGACATGATCGACCGGCGCAAAGTGCTGGGCGCGGCGGCGCTGGGAATGGGGGCGGCGGCTTGCGGTCAGGCGAGCGAGGGCGGCCCAGGCGGCGCGCCATCGGTGAGCCGGCGGCGCCGACGCCTCAATATGGTAACCACGTGGCCGAAGGGTCTGCCAGGCCTGGGCAGAGCTGCAGAGCGCGTCGCCGAACGGGTCGAAGCGCTCTCCGAAGGCCAGATCACGATCCGCGTCTATGCGGCGAACGAACTCGTTCCAGCGCTCCAAGCGTTCGACGCGGTCGCCGACGGCACCGCCGACATGTACCACGGCGCGGAATATTATTGGCAAGCCAAATCCAAGGCGTTCAACTTCTTCACCGCGGTTCCCATGGGGATGACGGCGCAGGAGATCATGGGCTGGATCGACATCGGCGGCGGCCAGGAATTGTGGGAGGAATTGTCCGGCCAGTTTGGCGTCATCGCCTTTCAAGGCGCCA
>CAZQZC010000063.1:0-14732 GCA_964597685.1 uncultured Hyphomonadaceae bacterium
GCGGCGTTGAAACAACCGGCCACGAATGGGACGGAATCAAAGAGCTGAACAACCCTCTGCCTCGCTGGTGGCTGTACATCTTCTACGCCTCGGTGGTCTGGGCCGTAATCTACATGATCTTCATGCCGGCTATTCCCGCGCTGCCAGGCATGGGGGGCGGCAACACGCCGGGCCTGCGCGGTCATTCCGACCGCGCCTTGGTTGCACAGGACCTGGAGGCGTTGCGATCCGCACGGGCGGGCAATGGCGCAGGCCTGCTCAGCGCGACGCTCGAGGAGATCGAAGCCAACCGCGACCTATTGCAATTCGCCCTAGCGGCCGGCGAAAGCGCGTTCGGGGACAATTGCGCCACGTGCCACGGCGCGGGCGGACGTGGAGCCAAGGGCTATCCCAGCCTGGTCGACGACGTCTGGCTTTGGGACGGCTCCGTCGATGGCATAGAACGCACCATCCGCCATGGGATCCGCCACGAACCGGATCCTGAGACCCGCTTCTCGGCCATGCCCGCCTATGGCCGTCTCGGCATCCTCGACCGCGCCCAGATCGACGACATGGTCGAATATGTCCTCCACCTCGCCGGCGAGGACATAGCCCCCGCCACGATCGCCCGAGGCGACGAAATCTGGCGCACTCAGTGCTTCAGCTGTCACAGCATGGACGGAACCGGCGACCGCACCCAGGGCGCGCCCAATTTGACAGATGCGGAATGGCTCTTCGGCGGCGAGCCGGCGGACATTCGCGAAACCCTCGTCAATGCCCGCAATGCGCACATGCCCGCCTGGCAGGAGCGCCTGGACGAACAAACGATCAAGGCGCTCGCCGTCTATGTCCACGCCCTTAGTGGAGGCGAGTAGGAGGCCGTCATGGGCCAGGTTACATTGATCAAATCAGACGGGGGCCGTACTCCTCACGCTCCGACGCCGCCCCCGCCGCAGGATCTCTACGCGAAGCGGCGCCAGATCTATCCGAAGCTGGCCCATGGCAAATTCCGGGCGGTCAAATGGGCGGCGCTGTTCACCGCGCTTGGCGTCTATTACGTGCTCCCCTGGATCCGCTGGGATCGCGGCCCCGCAATGTCGGATCAGGCGGTTCTGGCTGACTTCGCGGGCGAGCGGTTTTATTTCTTCGGCGTCGTGATCTGGCCCCAGGAGGTTTACTTCATCACAGGCCTTCTGATCCTCGCCGCGCTCGGGCTTTTCTTGGTGACGGCGGCGTTCGGGCGGGTTTGGTGCGGCTACGCCTGCCCTCAGACCGTTTGGACCGACCTCTACATCGCGGTCGAACGCTTGTTCGAGGGCGACCGGGCCGCCCGCATGCGGCTCGACAAAGCGCCTTGGTCGCTAAACAAGGCGTGGCGGAAGCTCGGCAAGCATACGGTCTGGCTCGTTATCGCCTTTTGGACCGGCGGCGCGTTTGTTCTTTACTTCCACGATGCTCAAGATGTGGCGCAGGGTTGGTTCACCGGCGAGGCGCCGCTGTCGGCCTATTGGTTCGCCGGGCTTCTCACCTTCACGACCTACGCGCTGGCCGGAACCATGCGCGAGCAGGTTTGCACCTATCTTTGCCCCTGGCCGCGCATCCAGGGCGCGCTGACCGACGAACACGCTCTAAACGTGACCTATCGCTATGATCGCGGCGAACCGCGCGCGCCCCACCATAAAGGCGAAAGCTGGGAGGAGCGCGGCGACTGCATCGAATGCCAGCAATGCGTCCAAGTTTGCCCCATGGGAATCGACATCCGCGACGGCGCTCAGCTCGAATGCATCCATTGTGCGCTTTGCATCGACGCGTGTGACGAGATCATGGACAAGGTCGGCCGTCCCAGAGGCCTCATCGCTTATGATACGGACGCCGCGGTTGCAGCGCGAGCGTCCGGCGGCCAGGCGATTTACCGATTGCTGCGGCCGCGCACCCTGCTCTACGCGGCTTTGTTCGCAGCCGTCTCGAGCGTCATGGTTTTCGGATTGGCGACACGATCGAGTTTCGAACTCAATGTGCTGAAGGACCGTTCCCCTCCGTTCGTGCAGCTCGCTGATGGATCGGTGCGGAACGCCTATTCACTGAAACTCGTCAACAAGAGCGGTGAGCCGCGCGATCTGCTCGTGACGATCGCTGGCGCCGAAACGCTCGAGATCGAAATTATCGGCGAAGCGCCGGTGGACGACGACAAATTCGCGTTGCCCGTAGAGGCCAACGGCGTCGACCGCTATCGCGTGCTTGTCGTCGCGCCGGGAGACGAGGTCCGTCGACGCAACACATTTGTGTGGAGCGTGACCGATCCAGAAACCGGAGAGAGCCACGCCGAACGTGTACCCTTCCAGGGACCGGAGACACGGAGATGAGCAACATGGCGGAGCCGACGCGGCGAAAGGAACTCAAGGGCTGGCACGTCCTGATCATTATGTCGTGCTTCTTTGGCGTCATGTTTGCGGTGAATACCGTCTTCGTGATTTCGGCTGTGCGTTCTCATCCGGGCGAGGACGTACCGAAGTCCTATCTCCAGGGTCTCGAATACAACAACACACTGGCGGCCCGCGCCGCCCAGGCCGGCCTTGGTTGGAATGCTGAGCTTGGCGTCTTGGGCGAGGGACCAGACGCGGCGCTGGTTCTACGCATCCGTGACCGCGATGGCCGCGGCGTTTCAGGGCTCGCCATCAACGCTGAAGTCCGCCGCGCCGCTTCAGCGAGAGACGATCTCGCCGTATCTCTGGAACCTACTGGCGCGGGCGAGTACGCTGCGTTGATCGGCGACTTGCCGACGGGGCGTTGGGACGTCAGGGCCGTCGCATCCCAAATTGGACGCGACGAATTGGATTTCGAAGCGAGGAAGACGATCTTCATCCGATGAGCATCGAGGCGAACTGCGGAACGGGGTGCCCCGAACAACCCTCGGGGCCGGCGGGCTCCAGTGCGACGGACCTCTCCCCCTTTGTTCGGCGAACGGGCGGACGAAGCGTGCTCGATCTGACGGTCCGCGGCGCGCGCTGCGGCGCCTGCATTTCCAAGATCGAAGGCGGCCTGTTCACACTGCCTGGGGTCGAAACCGCCCGTCTTAACCTGTCGAACGGCCGGCTCAGGGTCGAATGGCGCGGCGGCCTTAGCCCATTGCGTGTCGCCCAGACGATGACGGGCCTCGGCTATGACGTCTCGGCCTTCGATCCATCGGACGCCGACGCATCAGCGGCCCGGGAAGAGCGCGGCCTTCTGACCGCAATGGGCGTCGCGGGGTTCGCGATGGCCAACATCATGCTGTTGTCGGTTTCGGTTTGGGCCGGCGCTGGCGAAATGGGAGCAGGCCTCCGGACGCTCCTGCACTGGATTTCTGCGGCGATCGCCGTCCCGACGGTCGCTTTCGCGGGGCGGCCCTTTTTCCGCTCGGCTTGGGCCGTTCTGCGTCGGGGCCATACGAATATGGACGTCCCGATCTCACTGGCCGTGATTCTATCGGTCGGGTTTAGCGTTTACGAGACATCCCGAGGTGGCGAGCACGCTTACTTCGACGCCAGCGTCATGCTGCTCTTTTTCCTATTGATCGGGCGGTATCTCGACGCACGCCTGCGCCGCAGGGCGCACGCCGCCGCACACGATCTCGCAGCACTTCAAGGCCGCACCGTCCGCCGCTTCACCGCCGACGGCGCGTTGGAAACTGTTGCTTCGTCAGACATCTCGCCTGGTGATTCAATCGCGCTCGTAAGCGGCGAACGCGCTGTCGTGGACCTTAAGATCGCCTCCGGTGCGGCCGAGATCGACGAAAGCCTCGTCACCGGCGAGAGCGCTCCCCGGCGCGCCCAGCCTGGAGAGATTGTTTACGCAGGCTCGGTGAATCTTGGCCAGACTTTGCGAGGCGTCGCCATTGCGGCCGCCGACGATTCCCTCGTCGCAGACATTGCCCGCATGTTGGAAGCGGGAGAACAACGCCGCTCAACCTATCGCCGCATCGCCGATATTGCGGTCTCCCTCTATGTGCCGATTGTTCACAGCGTGGCGGCGCTGACCTTTGCGGGATGGCTGATCGCCGGCGCGCCGCTGCACGACGCCGTCTTCATTGCCATTTCGACCTTGATCATCACGTGCCCCTGCGCGTTGGCCCTTGCGGCGCCAGTGGTGCAGGTGGTGGCCTCCGGCCGGTTATTCCGCCGCGGTGTTTTTCTGAGATCCGGCGACGCGCTGGAGCGCATCGCCACGGCCGACCATATTGTGTTCGACAAGACCGGGACGCTGACTCTCGGCCGGCCGCGCTTGGATACCGACGATCTCCCTTCCGACATGCTGGAGGTCGCAGCGCGGCTCGCCCGCGCCAGCCGGCACCCGCTTTCGCAGGCGGTCGCATTCGCTGCAGGCGATGGGCCTATCGCACATGACATCGCCGAGCATCCGGGGCTCGGACTCGAAGGTCGAATCGACGGCCGGCGCGCTCGGCTTGGATCGGCGGCATGGACAGGGGCGGAGCAAAACGATGGGGCCGCCTCGCTCTGGCTGGCGATCGAGGACGACGGCCCCATCGCGCTGCGCTTTGAAGATCAAATCCGGGAAGATGCGCGAGACAGTTTGAACGATCTTCGACGCCTCGGCCTCACTATGGAGATCCTGTCGGGCGATCGCGCTGAAAACGTCGTGGCGGCCGCCGCCGCTCTCGGCGTCGAGACCTTCACCGCGCAAGCGACGCCGGTCGAAAAATCGGCGCGACTGGAAGCTCTGCGCGCTAACGGCCGAAAGGTTCTCATGATCGGCGACGGCCTGAACGACGCCGGCGCCCTCGCGCTTGCGCACGCCTCGCTCGCACCCGGCGGCGCGATGGATGTCAGTCAATCGGCAAGCGATGCTGTCTATGCTCGCGGCCTCGACGGCGTCGTCCAGACGATTGTGAGCGCGCGCTCCGCCCGCAAGCGTCTTCTGGAGAATTTCGGTTTTGCAGCGCTCTACAACCTGGTTGCCATTCCCGTGGCCGTCGCCGGGCTTGTAACGCCGCTGATTGCGGCTCTCGCCATGTCGGGTTCGTCCATACTGGTAACGCTCAACGCCCTTCGCACAAGCGGCGGCCGCTCATGAGCATCCTTGCGCTGCTCATCCCCGTCGCCCTGCTCCTTGGCGGGCTGGGCCTCGCCGCTTTTCTCTGGTCCGTGCGCACAGGCCAGTTTGACGATCCGGACGGCGCTGCCAGCCGCATCTTGATCGACGACGATGCGCCGTTACCGCCAAGGCCGAAAGATCGACGCGGCGAACACAGCTGACGCGTGGGTTGTGATAGCTTAGCCTGTCCCAAGCAGCGAACGGAGACGAAGCGCGATGAAGGGCTTCACCGAACACATCGACACGGCCATCGCCGAATTGAAGTAGGCGCAGCACGATCTCTCACGTGAGATCACGGGTTATCCAACGCCGATCTCCGGCTGCGACGCGCAGTTCAATCATTTGCTCTCCGAGCGTCGCCGTATCGCGGAGGCGCTCACAGCGCTTTCTGCTCGCCCATTCGTACCAACACCCCGCCAGCTCACACCGGGGGCTCGTCTCGAAAGCCGATAAAGGCCGGTTGGTTCGTCGAAGGCTTACTCCGCCGCGGCATCCGCCTCACGTCGCGCCTCGGCGCGTTCCATCAAGACGACACACCAGATGCTCGCCTCGTACAGCAGCATGACAGGCGCCGTCAGCATGAGCTGGGAGATGATGTCAGGCGGCGTGAAGACCGCAGCGAAGGCCAGGATCCCGACCAACGCGTATTTTCGCCCTTTGCGCAGCGTGTCGGCTTCGACCACGCCAATCTTGCCCAACAAGCTTAAGATCACCGGCAATTGAAAACTGATCCCGAAGGCCAGCATCAACGCCATGACGAGCGAGAGGTATTCCGAGACCCGCGGCAGAAGCTGGATAACAGCGCGAGCCCCGTCGAATTGCTCCTGACTGAGTGCAAACCGCGCCACCAACGGCAACATTATAAAATAAACGAACGCCGCGCCCGCCGCGAATAAAACCGGCGCGGCGACAAGGAACGGCAAAAAAGCGCCGCTCTCGTTCTTGTAGAGCCCCGGAGCGACAAAGGCGTATATTTGCCACGCGATAATTGGAAAGGCGATGAAGATCCCTGCAAACAAAGCGAGCTTCAGCTTCGCGAAAAAGAATTCCAGCGGCCCGGTGAAGATCAGCTCGAGTTTCGCCTCTCCTCGCTCAGCCTCGGCGACGCGCGCAAACGGGTCGAGCAGAATGTTGTAGATATCGACGGCGAAACCAAAACAAGCGCCCGCAGCGGCGGCCAACGCGAGGATCGACCAGATTAGCCGGGTGCGTAGCTCCGAGAGATGATCGATCAATGGGGCGCGGGAGGCGTCCAGCTCCTCCTCGTCCTCCCTGATCTCCGGCTTATGCGCGTCCGGCAGCTCGCTCACGAATCTTCGCTTTTCTTCATGACGGCGGCGTTGATGTCCGCCTCCATGTCAGCCAATTCTGATTGAGCGGCGGTGACAGCATTGTCGCGCTTAAGATCTTCGATCTCCTTGCGCAGCTCATCGAGTTCCGCTTGGCGCGCCATGTCATCAAAAGCGGAGCGGAATTCCGTGGCGAGCGCCCGGCCTCGCGCCACGAACTGCCCGATCTTACGCATCATCAGCGGCAGATCCTTCGGTCCAACCACGATCAGCGCGGCGACCGCCAAGAGCAGAAATTCAGACAGACCGAATTGCGGCAGCATGTGTCATAGGTCTCCCAGCCGCGGGGTTTAGGACGTCTTGGACGCGTCTTTCTCCGGCGTCACATCAACAACGTCGCCAGACTCAATCGCCTTTTTGGAAGCCTCAGGTTTGGCGTCTTCGCCAGCCTCGTCGTCCTTCAAACCTTGGCGAAAGCTTCGGATGCCCTTCGCCATGTCGCCCATAATGTTTGAAATGCGCCCTCGCCCGCCAAAAACAAGCAGGGCGACGATGACGACAAGAACGAGCTGCAGCGGACCGATAGAGCCCATGGGGGCCTCCATGTGTTTTCACATCAACATTACCACATAGGCCGGCGGCCTCCGAGGCTCAACGCCATCAGCCCTCGTCGTCGCCCGCTCGATCAAGAAAATCGGTGATAAAAGCAGCTTCGATATCCGCGTCGGGTATTTCGTCGAGCTCTTCGGACGCCTCACCAAGCGGTTCAGCAAGGAAATCGTCCGGCATAACATCCGACAGCAATCCCTCGGCGGCCAATTCAGCCTTACCGGGGAGAACGTCCAGGCTTTCAAGTCCAAAATGCTCTAGAAACGCAGCCGATGTCCCATAAGTCACAGGCCGGCCCGGCGTTTTCCGTCGGCCCTTAAGTTTCACCCACCCTGCCTCAATGAGCTGATCCAGCGTCCCCTTGGACACCGCGACGCCCCGAACGGCTTCGATCTCAGCGCGGGTAACGGGTTGACCATAAGCGATTATAGCGAGCGTTTCCGAAGCAGCCTGGGAGAGCTTTCTCTGTTCATGACGCTCTTCCACGAATAGAAAGGATAAGTCTTGCGCTGTTTGGAAGCGCCATTTGCCGGCGACCTCAATCAATTGGACCCCGCGGCCGGCATATACGCGCTTAAGTTCCATAAGGACATTGGCGGCGTCGGCCCCTGGAGGAAGGGACGCGGCCACCTGCTCAGCCGACAGCGCTTCGCCGGCCGCATATAAAACGGCCTCGGCCCTCCGCAGCGCTTCGGGCTGGGGCGCGGCGGAGCTTTCAGGATCGGCGTCGATCTGCTCTGCGTCGCCAAGGGTCGGCTCGACAGCTTTCAGCATGGCCGATGATCGCTGATATGCGAACGACAATTGTCGAACGGCGTCGCGAATGTCTTTCGCTTCGTCGGGTTCTTTGCTGAGGGCCGAGAGACTCATGCAACCGCTCCTTCTTTGTGTTGTGACGCGTTGCGTAGGTAAAGATCTGCGAAATGAGCGGCTTGGCGTACATCGACGTCGCCGTCGCGCGCGAGTTCCAACGCAGCCGAAAAGACGCTCGCAGCAACGGAGCGATCTGGCAGATTTGTTGTTTGAGGGCGCAAACGCGCACGAATCTCGTCGAGCGTTTCCCACTCGGACAAATCTGGAATCACATGCCGCAACGAATCGCGAGCCGCCTCCAAAGGAAGTACAAATTGCTTCTCAACTCGGTGCGGCGCATCTTTCTCTTTCCGCCCGCGAATGGCCCCCAAGGCCTGCATAATATGCCATAGGGACGTGTCGTATTCGGTTCGTTTTAAGACCTTGGGCTGCTCGGGCGCGCCTCGTAGGAAGACGACATTGTTTAAAACAGGCCCGCTCTGCAGCGTTTCCGCGGCGTCCCGCATGGCGTCGAGGCGCTTCAAACGAAACGCCAGTCTGGCAGCCATGTCCTCGCCGGATATGTCGTCGTCAGCCGGCGCCTGCGGTTTTGGCAGCAATAGTTTTGATTTTAGGTAGGCGAGCCAAGACGCCATCAAGAGATAATCCGCCGCCAGATCGATCCGCTTCGATTTGGCGTCCTCGACGAACCTTAGATATTGCCGAGCAAGCTCGAGGACCGAGACGTGCAGCAGATCGACCTTCTGCCGCCGCGCCAGGTCGAGCAACAGGTGCAGCGGGCCTTCAAACCCATCAACGTCAACGACAAAGGCTTCCGCTGCATGCGCCTCGTCGGCGCTGAGCGTTAGCTCGTCTATCGACGCGGCTTCGGTGTTCATGCCGCGCTCGCCAAGTTTGGAAAGATGCGCCTAAGCTCACCCCAGGCCGCGTCCGCATCGATCGGCTCGAACGACGTCGCCATCGCCTCCGCTCGCTCCGCCCGCTCCATCGCCCGCGCCTCCAGCGCCATCGAGGCATCGGCGACTTCTGTCATCTCAGCCAAGATCTTGTCTGAGTCCTTTTCGAACCCAGCGCAGTGCAAAACTACGTCGCAACCAGCCGACAATGCGGCGCGCGTTCTGTCCGCAAGCGCGCCGCCAAGCGCCTTCATGCCAAGATCGTCGCTCATCAGGAGACCATCAAAACCGATTCGCGTACGGATGACTTCACTAATCAGCTTGTTAGAAACCGTGGCCGCACGTTCGGGATCTATAGAATCGTAAGCAATGTGCGCCGTCATCGCCATCGGCGCGTCGGAAAGGCGGGCGAAGGCGTCGAAATCCTTTGCCAATTCATTGCCGCCCGCAGTCACGCGCGGCAATTCGAGGTGACTGTCGGCCATCGAACGTCCGTGGCCTGGAATATGTTTCACCACCCCGGCCACGCCGCCGGCGGCGAGCCCTTCGAGTGCGGCGCGGCCAAGTTCGGATACCTGAACCGGGTCGGTCCCAAAGGCGCGGTCGCCGATGACGTCGTGAGCGCCAGGAACAGGCAAATCGACGACAGGGGCGCAATCGGCGTGAATTGACATGCGCGACAATTCCCTGGCGATCAGACGATGTCCGAGCCATGTGGCGCGTTTGGCGGCCTCTGGATCGTTCTCATAGAGCGCGCCATAGTCCGAGCCGCGTGGAAATACGGGCCAATCAGGCGCCTTCAATCTGGCGACGCGCCCGCCTTCCTGATCGATAAAGATCAAACACGGTCGGCCAATGGCCGACCAAATTTCGTCGACAAGCAGACGCACCTGGCTTGGCGTTCCGCAGGACCGTCCCATGAGAATAACGCCCCACGGGTTCGCTCGGGCGAAAAGCCGCGCCTCGCCCGGGGTCAGACGCTCCCCGGAAACACTCAGGATACAGGCTTTTGGCGTGCTCATGTCACTCCTGAACGACGATGCAAGACGCGCCATTGGCTTTCACCGCGGCGCAAAATTCACTGGCGTTGGCGCGAGTTGCAAACGCGCCGGCCCGAAGTCGATAGAAAACACCTCGGGCGCCGAGATCGGCGCGTTGGATCCTACGCTCGGCGCCGGCAAAAATATCTGGTGCTCCGGCCAAGGCGTCGTCCCAAGCCCTGACGGCCGCCGCTTCAGAACGCAGCGCAGCGATCTGAACTAGAAACGCGCCGGAAGCGTCGAACGCGAACCGCCCAATGGGCAAAGCGGGTTCTGCCGCCTCGATCGCCGCCGGTTCCGGGCGCGTGACACTCTCGGCGGCGCTCGGCTCAACGTCCGCCGAGCGTTCTGGCTCCGACGGCGTGGGGTCAACAACCTGAACGGGCGGAGCCGGTTCTACGATGATTGGCCCTGGTTCGTCGGACAAGCCTGGCCGTAATTCCATGGGCGGACCGCCGTCCAGAAAACGATCGCGCGCCTCAGGTCCCGCAGCCTCAGACCCGCGCACGGCCGCAGCAACGATTGGAACGCCGCCGTCCATTTGGTCATATATCCGCCGGTCCATGCCGGGGGTTTCCGCGCCGCCGCGATCCTCCGGAGCGCGTCGGTAATCGCCGGCCTCCGCCGCGATGATCGGCAATCGGTCGCCGTCCGGTCGAACGCCCTGGCGGTAAGTGTTCCAGACAACAGCCGCAAATATCAGAACGACAGTCACCGCGAGGCCGAGGATCAACGGCCCGCGCGACCCGTCTTCTTCGGCCAAATCGTACCCTTTGTAATCATCTTCGAATGGCCCGAAATCGGGTTTGTCCCCGCCCTGCGCCCGCATCATGATCAGCCTCGTGAATGATCCATATCCTGTTAACGCTACGCTCGTTTTCGTTAACGAGTTTTGAATCAACTGGGATCTAACCCCAGCAATGCGGCTAAATCATGCTGCCGAGATCAAACAGACGCCGGTGCTCTTCGATCGCGAAATTGTCCGTCATGCCGGCGATATAGTCGCAGACAAGCCGCGCCCGCCGAGCCCCCGTGACTTGCTCGGCGTCGGCGCGCCACGGCGGCGGGAGCGTCGACGGTTCGTCCTGAAATTGCTGAAACAGATCCTTCAAGACGCGCTTCGCCTGAGCCCGAACGCGATTCACTTTGTAATGCTTGTACATTCTTTCAAACAAAAACGCGCGCAGAGCGCGCTGGCGCGCTTCTAGATCGTGTGAGAAGGCGACAATCGGGGCGTCGAGCTGACGAATATCAGCGGCGGATTGGGGTTGCGCGTCGTCAATCCGGCGGCGGGTTTCCTGAACAAGGTCTGAGATCCAAACGCCAATTAGCCGGCGAACCGCTTCATGCTTCACACGCGCAGCGTCCAAGGCCGGGTGTTCGGCGAGAACACCTCGAAACGCATCCCCTACAATGGGGAGCGGGAGGAGGTCTTCAATCGTAAAAAGGCCGGCTTCGAGGCCGTCGTCGATATCGTGGTTGTTGTAGGCGATATCATCGGCGAGGGCTGCGACTTGGGCCTCCGGTCCAGCGAATGTATCCAATTCGAGCGCGCTCAGGTGTGGGAAGTCGCGAAACGCGGCTGGCAGGTGTTCAAAGTTCACGTCCGTGGTAATCAGCGGGCCGTTGTGCTTTATCAGCCCCTCGAGCATCTCCCACGTTAGGTTCAGCCCGTCGAAAAGCGGGTACCTTCGCTCCAATTTCGTAACCACGCGCAGCGTTTGAGCGTTGTGGTCGAATCCCTCGAATTCAGCCATGCATTCATCAAGCTGATCTTCGCCAGCATGCCCAAACGGAGGGTGGCCCAGATCATGCGCGAGCGCGAGCGCTTCAGCCAAATCTTCATCTAGGCCGAGCGTGCGGGCGACTGAACGCGCGATCTGCGCAACTTCCAGCGAATGGGTGAGCCGCGTTCTGTAATGATCGCCTTCGTGGGCGACGAAGACCTGGGTTTTCTGCTTCAAACGACGAAAGGCTGTGGCGTGAATGATACGGTCGCGATCGCGCTGAAACGGTGTACGGGTTTGCGACGGCGGCGCGTCATAAAACCGGCCGCGCGAAGACGACGGATTGGTCGCGTAGATCGCTCTCTTTTCCATCGCTGCGAACTTCCCTATCTATCCAAATATGAGCGACGTCATTCTCACGCCTTCCGCCGCCAAGCGCATTAACGCGATTCTGGCCAAGCAACCTGACAAGTCCATGTTGCGCGTCGCCGTCGACGGCGGGGGATGCTCGGGCTTCTCATATCGGTTCGACTTCGCCGACGGGATCAATGACGACGATATCGTCATCGAACGCGACGGAGCAAAGGTCGCCATCGACGAAATGAGCCTCGAGTTTCTCAAAGGCGCTGAGATCGATTTCTCGGAGGAGCTCATCGGGGCGGCGTTCAAGATCAACAATCCGAACGCGACAGCTAGCTGCGGCTGCGGCACCAGCTTCTCGGTCTGAGCCGGGGCGCGGTCGCCGGGACACGCCAAATTCATTTCGTAGGCGTTTCAGATTGACCTGGACCGAGCCCAGGGCGTAGCTACGTCCCTTCACGCTACGCAGAGGGGAAATCATGCGTATCAGATCCGCTATGGCCGGGCTTTGGGCCTTCGCCGCGCTTGCCGCTTGCCAATCTTTTCCAGATGGGACCAGCGTCGCCGACTACTGCGCAAACGCCGACAATTCGAACGACCCTGTTTGCCAACTGAATGTCGAGATCAATGGGCAGCGCACGGCGCTCGCCGAGACCAGCATGGAGCTGTCCGAGGCCCGCTCTCTCGCCAGCGACGCCATGACAACGTCCACGAACGCCATGAGCCTGGCCGAGCAAGCCATGGCGCGGGCCAATCAAGCGGCCAGCCTGGAGGAGCGTCTCGCTTGCGAGACCCGGGTCGTCCAAAAATCCAATGTCGGGACTTGTGCCGCCGGACAGACATTGATGAGTTGCACGCAGACCCGTTACACCTACCGCGCAGGCGGCCCGTCCATATTGCGCGAAATCGACGATCAGATGTGCCGCTTCCATGACCAGGTCCTGGAAATGCGCGTACGCTGCTGCTCACTCGACGAACCGGCGACGTTCGCCGATGCGGGCCTTTAAACACACCCACCTTCCCGTCGGCTAGGCGGAACGTTTAGACTGCCCAGCCGACGGAGGAACGCCATGGATGTGAAGCAAGCTGTCGCACAGCGGATTTCGACGCGGGCGTTTCAAGACACGTCGCTGTCCGAAGCCGACATCCGATCCTGGCTCGCGGAAGCCCAGCGTGCGCCGTCGGGCGGCAACACCCAGCCTTGGCGGGTGATCGCGCTCTCTGGCGAGGCGAAAGACGACGTCGTCAAACTCGCGTTTGAACGCCTGTCCGACAATCCCCGAGGCGAGGAGACGGATAGGCCGATCTATCCGACGGGGCTTTGGGAGCCGCATGAAGCGCGCCGCCGCCGCGTCGGCGAAATGCTGTATGAGACGCTCGGCATTCCACGCGAGAACAAAGCGGGTCGTCGGGCCTGGTTCGCCAACAATTTCCGCTTCTTCGGCGCACCGGTTGCGCTCTTCTTCGTCATCGATGAACGGATGGGGCATGGCCAATGGGCCCACACCGGCATGTTCATGCAATCGCTCGCCCTGCTCGCTGAAGAACGAGGCTGGGGAACGTGCATGCAGGAATGCTGGGGCATGCTTCGCCCCTCGCTGAAACGGCACTTCGACCTGGCCCCGACAGAAATGGTTTATTGCGGCATGGCGGTCGGCGTCCCTGACAACGACGCGCCGATCAACACGCTGAGATCCGAACGTGCGGACATAGACGCTTTCGCGACGCTAAAGGGCTTCTAGTCCGCCATCATTCCGCCGTGCTGGCGCGCGATTGAGCATCATGCCTTTCGACCGCCGCACCATGCTTGCTGGCGGGGCGGCCGCGTTGTTATCGCCCTGCGCAAAAGCCGAACCCAATCGGCACTGGTCTGCACGCCTTATATCGGCCGCCCGAGATCAGATCGGCGTGACGCGCCATTACGATTCGGGGTATGTCGCACTCTCCTATCCAGGTGGAGACGTACCGCCGGACCGAGGCGTGTGTTCCGACGTCGTTATACGAGCCTATCGACAAGCTTTCGGTTTCGACTTTCAAACGGCGGTCCACAACGACATGTCGAGCGCCTTCGACGAATACCCGTCTGCATGGGGATTAACGCGACCAGATCGGAGTATAGACCATCGCCGGGTTCTGAACCTCGAGACATTTCTCCGCCGCAAGGGAGCCCAGCGACCCCTGCCGCGCTTCGAGACGGGCTGGCTGCCCGGCGATCTTGCGACGATGCGCGTCGACGGACTGCCCCATATCGCGCTTGTCTCGAACCGAATGGCCCGCGCAGAACGGTGCAGTGTTATCCACAATATCGGGCTTGGAACGCGCGAAGAGGACGTTCTCACGCGGTTTGATCTCGTGGGCCGATTTCGCTTCGCGCCCGCTTCGCCAATCTAAGCTCATCATACTCGACGGCTCATGCCGAGCGGCATAAGTACGACACATGCGAATCGCCACCTGGAACGTGAACTCGATCAAAGCCCGTCTGCCCACCGTTCTGTCGGTGCTGGACGAGATCGACTGCGACGTCGTCTGCCTTCAGGAGATCAAGTGCGAAACCGACGCGTTTCCGTATTTGGAAATCGAAGAGCTCGGCTACCAATGTGCAGTCCACGGGCAAAAGTCCTATAACGGCGTTGCTTTACTGTCGAAATTCGCGCTCGAAGACATTCGAAAAGGGTTGCCTGGCGGCGACGGCGACGACCAAGCGAGATACGTCGAAACGACTGTAATGGCGGACCATCCAATCCGCGTCGGCGGATTGTACTTGCCGAACGGCAATCCGGCGCCCGGCCCGAAATACGATTATAAACTCGACTGGATGGCTCGGCTGGAAGCGCATGCGCAGAACTTGTTGTCGACAGAAGAGCCATTCGTCCTTTGCGGGGATTACAACATCATCCCACGCGACGAAGATTGCTGGGACCCGAACAT
>CAZQZC010000064.1:0-14643 GCA_964597685.1 uncultured Hyphomonadaceae bacterium
CCGCGTTGGCGATGACGGGAGCTATCTCAAGCGCCTCGGCGTCGTCGTGCCCTGGGAGGCGTTGCAGCTTGTGGAGCGATTTGAGTTTAAGGGAAAGCCCGCCGTCGCGTTCGTGGAGCGTGAGAGCGGGCATCCGATCTTTCGTGAAGGCAAAGTCGCGCTTGGGGCCTCGGCCAACGCTCTGATCGGTTTGCCGCCGCTTTGCGACACGTTCTCCGGGATCGAGGGCGGGATTGATGGATTTCTTGGCGCGGTGGAGACACTCGGACGCGTTCCGGTCTCGAAGCGGGATGAGCGCTAGGCTGCGGGACGGCGTAGCGGCATGTGCCGCTTGCCCCAATCCTTCAGCGCCCGCAATGCGGGACCGAGATCCCGACCCCGCTCAGTTAGCACATAATCATAGCGCTTCGGCCGATCTGAGTACGCCCGTTTCTCCAGCACACCCGCCTCAACCAGGCGCGCCAAGCGCTCGGACAGGACATGTCGGGTGACGCCAAGGCTCGCTTGAAACTGATCGAAGCGCGAGAGACCCAGAAACACGTCCCGTAGAATGAGCAGCGTCCAGCGGTCCCCGATGACAGAGAGCGACCGCGCAACCGGACAGAGGTCGTTTTGGAGATCAGACCATTTCATGGGTTCCTTTTCTAAACTGAGTCGCATAAAGTTCCAAATCAGAACGGAGATGGGCCATGGCAGATCCGAAAGTCGCGATGGTAATCGGCGCGGGAGACGCCACGGGCGGGGCGATTGCTCGCAAATTCGCGTCTGAAGGCATGGTTCCGGTTTGCACGCGCCGAAGCGCGGATGCGGTCCAGCCGCTCGTCGACAGCATTCGCGAGGCTGGCGGCGCGGCGCACGGGTTCGGTTCGGACGCCCGCGACGAAGACCAGGTCGCCGATCTCTTCAAAACCGTCGAGCGCGATATTGGGCCCATCGAGGTCGTCGTGTTCAATATCGGCGCGAATGTCATGTTCCCGATCACCGAAACGACGTCTCGGGTCTATCGCAAGGTTTGGGAGATGGCCGCGTTCTCAGGGTTCTTGACGGGACGGGAGGCGGCGCGCGTGATGGTTCCGCGGGGGCGGGGCGCCATTCTGTTCACGGGCGCGACGGCCAGCGTCCGCGGCGCTTCGGGGTTCTCCGCCTTCGCCGGCGCGAAATTCGCCTTGCGCGCCTTGGCCCAATCCATGGCCCGGGAGCTTGGTCCGAAGAACATCCACGTCGCCCACATCGTGATCGATGGCGCGATCGATACGGAATGGATCCGGGAAAACTTCCCGGATCGCCACGCCCTGCGCGACCAAGACGGCATTCTTGATCCTGACCGGATCGCGGAAGCGTATTGGATGTTGCACGAACAGCACCGCTCGGCCTGGACGCACGAGCTCGATCTCCGACCGTGGATGGAAACCTTCTAGAACACCGAATTGGGAGGGCCCGGATGGCCAAAACACTCGAATTCTTCTTCGACTATGTCAGCCCGACCGCTTATCTCGCATGGCACGCCACGCCGGACGTGCTCGAACGGACGGGCGCCGAGATCGTCTACCGGCCGATGTTCTTGGGCGGCGTGATGCAGGCCACGGGCAACCGGCCGCCGGGCATGGTGGCGGCCAAAGGCGAATACATGAACCACGACATGGCCCGCTGCGCCCGGCGGATCGGCGTAGAGATGTTCATGAACCCCGCCTTTCCCATGAACACGTTGCGGGCCTTGCGCGCGACGGTGGGGCTGGCTGGCGAACCGGAGACGCAGGAGCGCTTTATGGCGGCCTGTTTCAATGCATCCTGGGGCGCCCCGGAGCCGAAGAACCTCGGCGAGCGAAGCGCGGTCGAAGAGATATGCGCCGATTTGGACCTGGACGCCGAACGCATCCTCGCCATGGGCTCTGACGACGGTTTGAAAGACGCCCTGATGGCGAACACCAACGAGGCGGTCGAACGCGGAGCCTTCGGCGCGCCGACCTTCTTTGTCGGCGATGAAATGTTCTTCGGCCATGATCGCTTGGATTATGTTGAGGAGGCTCTAGCCGCTTAGCTCTGCATCGGAAATTCGCACCGCGCAGTTGCGAAAAACACTCGTGACAAAGCAAAAAAGCGCCGGCCTAGTGTCTGCAACGTCATCACTGAGAGCGGATCATGGCTTTTCCATTCATCGCGGCAAGCGCGGGCGCAGCGCTCATTGATTGTCTTGGGCTTCGCGCTGGTTTTCCTGACGGCCCGCTTAGCCCATGCCGTCGCCTTCATGAGCCTCGGCGGATCCCATGATCCGTCCGGCCCGCGAGTATTCCTCCTGATGCGGTCCGTGGGCGCCTTTGCGACCGCGTTTTCGGGGATCGGCCTGGGCGGGCGCCTGGCCTATCTCCTCGTCGCGCAAACCCAACTGGCGACTTAACGGAGCTGCTTTCCGCCGATTGTCGAGGCGATCCAAGCATTAACAAGGCGCAATCGGGCTGATAGCTTCACTCCCCGGGATCACAACCGATGGGGAGACGGCATGAGGTCGGATGGCGCCAGCAGCGGTCTACGCGGCTTGTTAAGCGATGCGTCGGGGACGTCGAACATTCTCGCCCTATCAGAACGGGATGGGGCGCCCGCGCCGGTGGAGACGATCGGCCTCGGTGATCGTTATCTGACCGTCCGCTTGCTTCAGTTCCACCATCCTGTCGCCCGGCGCGGCTTCACCAAGCAGTTTCCGGTTGTTTTCTCCCGCGCCGCATGGCGCCGGCCCCAAGACGCCGATCTACCGCAAGAGCGGGTGATCAGCCCCAGCCTCGACCACAAAGCCGGCCGCAAGGGTTCGCCTTTGGCGTTTCGCGGCCAGACGCTGTTCGGGCCGATGGTGTATAACGGCGCGGTCAAGCTTGAGCTTGGCATGTATCTTCAGCGCAACAGCAAGCTCGCCCGCAGCGCGCTCGATCTCTTGGTGAAGGGCGCGCAGGTGGCCGGCATGGGCGGCGCGGTGATCGTCGACACGGCCGCGGAACTCGCCCAAGCGGCTCTGGCTGGACTGCTGCCCGAAGGTGAATCTGGGTTCCTGCTTGGCCTCGCAAGTGAATTGCCGGGCCGAAAGGGCGAAATGACGGGCGCGTTGCAGACCGGTTGCTGGGCCGTGCTGCCCCCAAATCTCAAGATCAATTCGGGGGACGTCCGGCTTGAGCCGATCAGCAACAAGCTGATCCACGCAAATGGAAAGCCAGTCGACGCCCCCTACCTCGTCTATTCCGTCGAAGCGCAATCCCACAATCCGGATCGCGGCCGGATCCCCGAGATCGAAGGCGCGTGGGAAAAGGTCAAGCACGTGCTGAGCGACGCCGGCGCGGTCGACGAGACGCTGCTGCAAAACGCCTTCCAACGCTACACATTGGAAGTCACGCTATCGGAAAAACTGACCGAAGCCGACAAGCGCGACCTGATAGAAGCCGCCCAAGACCAGCTTGAGAAATGCAGGCGAGCGCTTGGCGGCGATCGCCTTCAGGCCACGCCGCCGGCTGATCTGTCAGAGGTTGATCGCACATTCGCCCCGCCCGCCGCGGATGCGGCCACAAACGCCGAGTTCGGCAAGGCGGCGAGCGCGCAATTTTCGGATGCGATCGCGCGCGCGAATGCGGTCGAGTCCGACAGCGTCGTCGATAACTTCGCCGCATTGTCGGAGAGCCTGTCGAGTGCGTTGCAGAACCTGATATTAGCGGCCGGGCGCGATCCCGAGGCGATCGGCAAGCAATGGGTCGATGCCGCCGAGGAATTGAAGAGGGCCAGGCGCTGGCGGCAGCTCGACCATTTCGGCTCGCAGCTGCGGGCTCGAGGCGCGGAGCATGCACGCATTATCTATCTGAACGCGCTGGCGCTTGTAGAGCTCGGGGATGTCGACAAGGCCGAAGCGCTGGTAAGCCGCGCCCTGCGCCAGGCTTTCAAGGGTGACGACAATTACAACGCCTCTGAAGCGCTCGCCCTGCGGGGCCGCATTTGGAAGCAGCGTTTCGTCCGCGCCCGCGACACCGACGATGCGGACATGGCGCGGGACGCGCTGACACGCGCGGTCGGCTATTATGAAGACGGCGACCGATACAACGACAAGCCGGCGGATTTCTTTCACAAAATCAACATTCTGGCTCTTGTCGCCGCGGGCGATCGCCGCGGGTGGAAAGTTCGCAAGGACATCAAGCGGAAAAAGCTCGCCAAACATATTCGGCAGACGCTTCTTGGCGTTCCCGCGGACACGCTTGCGCCATGGGACCAGGCGAACATCGCCGAGGCGAGCTTGTATCTCGGCTTGGAGTCGGACGCCTCCGATGCCTTGCGGAGATATATCGCGGCGAACAAATCCTCGCCCTTCGCCTTGAACGGCACGCGCCGGCAATTGGTGGAAATCTGGGAGATCGACCCCGATGGCCACGGCGACCTGTCGAAACGCGTCACCGAGCTCGCTGTAGGAGCGATGGCGAACGAAGGAAGCCTGGCGCTGACCTTGTCGGAAATACGCAAACTTGCCGCGCTGCCGACAGCGCGCCAGGACGAGACCGCAAATCTGGAAGCCCTGTTCGAAGGGCCCGCCGGCATGCCGGTGCGCCATCTTCTGCGCGCCGCCGCCTTGGGCGAGTTCATCGGGGCTGTTCAGCGTATCAACGGCAAGCCCGTCGGGACGGGCTTTCTCATTCCGGGCGACGCGCTGCATGCGTCCTGGCGGGGTGAGATGTTGTTCGTCACGAACGACCACGTGGTCAGCGCCGACCCCAGAATGGCGCGTTTGGCAGTGCATCCCGACGAGGCGCGGATCGCCTTCAAGCAGGTCGATGAGCGCAAAGACTATCGCGTCGGTGAAATTCTCTGGCGGTCGGACCACACCCGCCACGACGTGGCCATTTTGCGTCTGGAGACAGCGCCGGATATCCAGCAGGAGCCGATCGAAGTCGCCCGCGGTTTGCCGCCCCGCTGGCGCGGCGAGATCGAAGCGGAGGCGCGCGGGCACGGCTTGACGCCGCCTCGGGTCTTCATTCTGGGCCATCCGGTCGGCCGCGACCTGGAAATCACCGTCGAGAACAATTTCCTGATCGATCACGAACACCCAATCGCGACAGAGCCCGCGCCGCCCACGCCGGTGCGGATCCATTATCGCGCCCCGACCGAACCCGGATCGTCCGGCAGCCCGATCTTCAATTCCCGGACGTTGGAGCTGATCGGGGTTCACCATAGGGGCGACGCCGATCCCTTGCCGGGCTACACGCCGCCGCCGGATGCGGACTACGAAGCCAACCAGGGCAATTGGATTCAAGCGATCCGGGCGAACATCCAGCTTGATCTCGGCGGACCCTCCGACGGCAAGCCCGACAGCGCAGGCGGGGACCGTGTCGTCGCCAGCGCCGCGACGTCCGCCCAAAGGCTTGAATCGGCGGCGTCGAGCGAGCCAGATCCCGACGCGGATGCGATTTTTGACGACAATCGGGATTCTCGGCCGGAGACCGCCGCGCCAGGGCTGGAGGCCTCGCGATTGGCCTTGCCGCGCTGGGAAAGGCAAGATCCGCGTCCCGCCGCCGCCTGGCCGTCGATCGAGCAATCGCCCGACACGATGCATCTGGCTGATATCGTCTGCACCGGCGGCCCGGAGGCTCCCTTCGAGGTGACCGAGGACGTTCTGCGCAAGGCGCTCGCCTTCGCACGCATCGCGCCGGACCCCTCCTTTGGAGAGCGGGTTCTGTTCGGCGTCCGCGGCGCCGAGCCCATCGGCTGGGAGGCTTGGGCGGAGGGCGTCGCCTGGTCGCCAAAACTCATCCTGCGCGAAACGGACCCCGACCACGTCACTCCAAGATGTACGTTGGGCGTTTGGAACCGCAGCGCCGGCGGCTTCTGGACAAGTCCCGGATCGACTGTCCCGGGCGTCGAGTACATGTTCGGCCAGGTTCAGGCTGGACGCGGGCCAGGCTCGAACGTGGCCAATCTGATGCCGCCCGGCCTTTATCGCTACCGCGTCGGCACCCACGCCAATGGCGCGCGAACCCGGCAGCCGGGCGCTTTCCGCCTGGTGTCCAAGATCTGCACTTTGCGCAATTACGGCCCGAACCTCCGTTTCGATCTCTCAAGCGACTGGGACCTCGAGACGGACGCCAGCGGTCCTGTGATCTCGGACAATATCCACGGTGCGATGACCTACGCCGATCCGGTTCTGCCGAAATTCTCGTCTGCTGGATGCCAAGTCGCGCCTGGAACGATGCGCGACGGCAGAACACGGCCGGACGGCGCGTGGCGGGTGTTTCGGATGGCCGCGGGGTTAAAAGAAACCCCGGATCTGACCATCGCGGACCCTCAACAGCCTGCGATCGTCGCGTCCAGCGAAGACGGCGCCCGCTACACGTATATTTTGCTGACGGCGCGCGAGCTGCGCATTGCGGCGGAGAATATGGACGCGAAGGACGACGATACGCGTTTCGTGAAGCTTCGCCGGGGCAGCACGGGCGAGGACGTTCGCCGGCTTCAATCGGCTCTGGGGCTGGCAGTCGATGGCGTCTTTGGTTTCGACACGCAGCGCGCGCTGATCCGGCGGCAATTAGAGGTCCTGGGCCGCGCCGACGGCGTGCTGACCAAGGGCGAAATCAAGCGGCTCCGTTTGGGAGAACCGGCGCAAGCGGCGCCGCCGGAGCCGGAACAAGCGGGGGCGGTGTAATGGCGTTTATCGACATAGAGCTGGAGGCGCGCATGAGCGGGCTCGAAAGCATGGATTCGGCGGCGCTGGAGGATATGACGCAAATCAGCGTCGATCGATCGCGCTCCCGCCTCATCGCCGTGGCCATTATGGCCGATATGGAGAAGAAGGGACGCACCCTGGCGGTCGTGGTTCGACCCTACGCCTACGAGCACGAGGCGCTGGACGGCCGAATTGATATTCCCACCGGTTTTGTGACTGATTTCGCATCCATTCCCAAAACTCTGCACTTCCTCATCCACCCCTTCGGCCGGCACGCGCCGGCGGCGGTGATCCACGATTATCTCTACGCCCTGGGCCAGGAGCGGGCGCGCCGATACGCCGACCTTGTCTTTCTAGAGGCCATGCGAGAGAGCGGCGTGCCGTGGCTGCGCCGCTCGGCGATGTATCGCATGGTCCGCATGTTTGGCGGCGGCGGCTATGGGTTGAAAGCGGATTGGAGCTTTGTCGACCATGAGACCGGCGACCCGACACCGCCCCCTGAGGAAAGGCCAATCCTGGCGTGGCTCGACCGGAAAACCCGCGCCGCCCGCCGAGCGGCGAGCCAGGTTTTGACATGAGCAAAAGCCCGTCGACCGACGACATCCAACGCATCGCCGAGGTCGTGCACGAGGCGATCCGCGCCTGGTCGCGTGCGAACGGCGATACCAGCCTCCCCCCCTGGGAGGAGGCGGAAGACTGGATGATTGAGTCCACGCGCCAGGGCGTTCAGTTTCGGATCGACAATCCCGCGGCGCCGGAAAGCGCCCAGCATGACCTCTGGATGAAAGAAAAACTGGACCGCGGCTGGGTCCAGGGCGAGACCAAGGACGCCGACGCCAAGACCCATCCGCTGCTTGTTCCCTACGACCGGCTGCCGCATTTTGAACGCGCCAAAGACGCCCTGGTCCACGCCGTCGTCGACGCGCTGACGCGTCCGATCTGAGCCTGTAACAGCAATTCACTGGTCACGAACGCTTCACATTCCCGCCGAGCGCCCTAAGGTCGCGCGATCTATCAAGCAAGGGTGGCCGCAAACGGCCCAGGGGTTAGATTATGGGCGTCGTCGACCTAATCGAGAATGTCAGCGGCTTCATCTGGGGCGGCACGTGGGGCGACAACCGCATTGCGCCCGTTGGCCCGCTTGCCGTCATCCTCCTCGGACTTGGCGTCTACATGATGATCCGCCTCGGTGCGCGGCCCCTTCGCCGCTTCGTGCCGGCGCTCGTTGAGGTCTGGCAAGGCCGTAAAGGCAATGGCGACCCGGCCGCAATCACGCCCTGGCAAGCATTGTCCACCGCGTTGTCCGGGCAGGTTGGCACTGGCAATCTCGCGGGCGTTGCGACGGCGATCACGCTCGGCGGTCCGGGAGCCATCTTCTGGATGTGGATCGTCGCCCTTTTCGGCATGGCCCTAGCCTTCTCCGAGAGCTCGTTGGCCATCAAGTTTCGTGAGAAAGACGAATATGGCCGGATCAACGGCGGACCAATGTATTACATCAAGAACGGCCTGGGCCGTAAATGGGGCTGGCTCGCCGTAATCTTTTGCTTTGGCGCTCTCGCCTCGGCGAGCGTCACTGGCTCGATGATCCAGGCCAATTCAATTACGGAGGCGGCGCTTGAGACGGGGTCAGCCGTTTTCGGCGCGTCGATCCCGGGTTGGGCGATTGGCGTCCTGCTTAGCGGTCTGGTCTTTGCCGTGATTGTCGGCGGCATCAAGTCCATCGGGAATGTGGCCGGCAAGGTCGTGCCAGTCATGGCTGGCCTCTATGTATTGATCGCCTTCTTAGTCCTTGTCGTGAATGCGGACAAAGTCCCAGGCGCCTTCATGGAGATTATAGGTTCAGCCTTTGGTTGGCGGGAGGCTGTTGGCGGTGCGGCAGGCTACGGCGTGCTCAGCGCCGTCCGGGCGGGCGTTGCGCGCGGGTTGTTCTCCAACGAGGCCGGCCAAGGTTCTGCGCCGATCGCACATGCTGCAGCACAAACGAAAAATCCCGTAGTGCAAGGCGAGATAGCCATGATCGGCGTGTTCATCGACACGATCGTTATCTGTACGATGACCGCATTGGTTATTCTGACCGTTCAAGGCGACTTCCGCAAAAGTCCGTCGCTCGCCGCCGCATCCGTCTGCGCCGACGCCGGCGTTGCTTTGCCAGAAGGTTTGGAGCAGGGCGACCTCTTTCCCAGCGCCTATTCCGACGGCCGCAATCGCCTCATCATCGAAAATGGCGCTGCCGCGCGGAGCTATCTCGAAGCCTGCCGTGCGGCTGGCGTAGGGGTCTCCGACCAGGCGATCGCCGCGGCCGCCCCGCCGGCGCTTCAAGCCTACGACGTTGCGACATTCGACACGCTCCAAACGACCGCCGCAAGCGACGATGCAGACGCGCAAACCCGGTTGGACGAGATCGAACAAGCCGTTGACGCCTTGCTCCTTCGTGTCGACCATGCGTGGGAAACCGACGCCAATTCAGCTGCGATTACGACGCGAGCTTATGGCGCGGCCTTCCCATTCGGCGAATGGGTTGTCCCCATCGCTCTCTTCTTTTTCGCGTTCACAACGATCATTGGCTGGTCCTATTATGGCGAACAGGCCATGACCTATTTGATTGGCGAATGGGCGACGATGCCGTTCCGGTATGTTTGGGTTCTGGTTGTTTTCGCCGGTACGCTGGTGCCTGCGAACGCATTGTGGTTGGCCGGCGATATTGCCAATGCGTCTATGGCCTTTCCAAATCTGATTGCGATCCTCGCACTCTCCGGCACCGTCCTCGCCATTCATAAGGCGAACGGCGATCCGGATACGCCGGACGGCGATTCGGTGATGCTGCTGAGCGAGAAGGCGAAGGCTGCGGCGGTGACCGCCGAATAGGTTATCGCCGGCTCAGCAGGCGCGGGGCGAAGGGCGCCAACGCGAACACCGCCAGGATCAGAATGGCGAAGATAGCGAGCGGGCCGAGCGCGTCGTCCAATTCACCGAGGTTCAGCGTCTTCTGAACCCGGTGCGCGAGGCTGGGCGCGCCTGGGTCGATCTGCGCGTTGACAACGCCCGCCACGACCAGCGCCGTCGCCCCCGCCACCAAGCCGCCCAGAGTTCGCAGAACAATTCCAACGGGCGTCAGCCGTGGCCGTTTCCAGCGCGAGCCGGCCGACTTCTTGCGGCCGAACACGACGTCCAGAAGGTCATCCATATCCGCGTTGAAATGCGAGGAGCGCAGCTGAAAGGCGTTCAGCTTTGGCAGCATGTGCAGATCTTGCGGCAGATCAGCGGCGCGCGGCATGGGCGCGCCGTCGATAAGGACCGGAACCACTTTCGTTTTTGACGCCAGCGCAAGGCCCGCCTCTCGCCTGACGAAATCCTCCGGGTCGAACACCCGGGCGCGCCCGTCCGCCCCGCCGCCGGCGCCCGCCCAATCGGTTCCGATCAGGATCAGGCAATGCGAGCTCTTCGACAGCGCGCTTTGAATGCGTTCTTCGAAGTCCTCGCCATATTCGATGCCGTCGAAGTCCAGGAAGACCTCGTCGACGCCTGGGATGCCTTCGAGGAACGTCTTCATACGCCCGGCGACGAGTTGCGCATCGGCGCGGCGGTAGGAGATGAACAGCCTCATTCTGGGTCCTGGGCGAAGCGGTTGAGATTTCGGTACAGACCCGCCTGATCGAGATGAGTCACCCCGCTCAACCGGTTCGGCGTCAAGAGCGCGACGTCCTCGTCGGCGGCGCCTTTCTCGAATTCGTAGATCAGCGCATAGAGCTTGTGGCCGTCGGTGAAGGCCATGCTCTGGGCCTGTGACGGCAGCTCGTCGTCCCCACGGTCCACAAGCGCGTCCAGCTCCGCCTGCGTGATCTCGTCGTCCGTCTCTTCAAACGGCTCGTCCGTGGCGGCGAAGATGATCTGGCGGTAATAGCCGGGCGGGGCGTAGAACAGCCGCGCGATGTAATCCCCGAAGCTGAAGCGCTCGCCCTCGCCGGGCGGGCTGAACCGCTCGGCCCCCGGAACGGATTGGCCAAACCGGTCGATTTTTTCGAGCCGGGTGATTACGGCGAACCCGTCGCAACCGACGCCATGGAAGCTGTATTCACGGTAGCCGCCCGCCTCGAGCGCCCGCTCAAGCGCGAACGAGGCCTCGCCCAAGGTTCGATTTTCAGGCTCGACGTCTGCAAAATACAAGCGCTTTGGGATGACCACGACAGTCGAGGGGCGGGGCGGAGGCCAATCAAACGCCGGCAAGCCCAGCTCCGCAATTTCGCACGGTCCCCGGTCGCCGTTGAGCGGTTGAGGGTCGTCTGTTTCCAGACCGGTCTCAGGCGCAGCTGGGCGCGGCGTGGGCTCCACGATCGGCTCCGGCGCAGGCGGCGGCGGTGGAGGCGAGGGCGGCGGTGGAGGCGGCGGGGGCGGCGCTGTATTCGCGGTTTCGCAAGCCGTCAGGCTCGCGATCACCAGAGAAGCCGCCAGCATCGCAGCGGCGCGCCCCAGAACTCTACGAATTCGCATCTCGTCCCCCTTTGAAGTGTGCGCCGCCAAGCTGTCGCCGTTGGCGCGTTAATTGTCCCCGTCCAAACCCGAATAGATCCCCGCCTGGTCCAGGTGCACCGCGCCGCCAAAGCGGCTGGGCGTCAATTGGGCGACGTCTTCGTCGGCCTCGCCCTTCTCGAATTCATAGATCAGGGCCGTCAGTCGATGGCTGCGGGTGAACGGCGCCTCGTCGTAGGTTTCCGGCAGCGCGGCCGCGCCCTCGCGCACAAGCGTCTCAAGCTCTTCCCGTGTCGGCGCGTCGGCTGTTTCGCGGATCCGCCGGTCGGTGGCGAGGAAGACGATCTGTCGGTAATAGCCGGGCGGGGCGTAGAACAGCCGCGCGATGTAGCTCGCCAAGCTGAACGGCTCGCCACGCTCCGGCGGGGCCCAACGCTCAGCCCCGTCGACGGGCCGTCCCTCGCCGTCGATCCGCTCCAGCCGCGTGACGAGCGCAAACCCGTCGCAGCCGACGCCGTGATAGCCGTACTCGACATAACCTGCCGAGCTTAGGGCCCGCTCGAGGCGATCGCCGATATCGATCAACGCCGGCTCGTCGTCGGCGACGCCAGCCAGCAGGATCGCCCGAGGGATCGTGATCTGGGCGGACGGCTCCGGCGGGGGCCAGGGAAAATCGGCGAAATCAGACCCGGCGAAGCAATTCGCCTCGCTCGCCGGCGACTGTTCCTCAGGCTCCTCCCCATTGGCGCCCGCGCCGCGCGACGGAGGGGCGGCGCCACCATTGGCGGGTTGGTCCACCTGGCTGTCCGTTGGTGTAGCGGCGTCTTTCGATTCCGGCGCGCTTTGTGGCGCGCTGCAGGCGGCCGCCGCAAACAGCCACAGACAGAGCAATATGCTCGATAGCCAAGCTCGCTTCATCGATCCCCCTCCACGTCCAAGCGCGTCCCAATTCGCTTGTACCAAAGCCGTCGAAAGAGGCCAAACCCTCTCGGGGCGTTCAGGTAGCTCGCTAAGACGGTCGATCGAATTCGCTTAAAATCCGAACCTCCATCTGCGGTCGGCGTTAAAGCGCGCCTGGTACGAATTGTCGCATGACCCAGACGTATGGCCGCGGCCTCAGCCAATTGATGTCTCCCTGGTTCCGCATTGCGGACGATTGGGCGAACCTTCCGAACGATTGCGACCAGGAATGCCGCGTCCGGGCGCGCGCGGTGTTCACACTGGGCGTGATCTTTCTCGCGCCGGCGATCATGCTGCCGGCCGTGACCCAATTTACCGCCTATGCGGGGATGATCGCCTTCGCGACGGCGATGCCCGCCGGGTTGGGGGTGGCGGCGTCCCTGATCGTCCTGCGCTACAGCGACGATCCGAGAAAAGCCGGGTTCGTGTTTTGCGCGCCGGTGACCTTGGCGCTGGCGACGTGGCCGATCGCGGAAGCCGGGCTGTTTTCGCCGAACCAATTGCTCCTGACGGTCTCGCCGTTGATTTGGGGATTGATGATCAGCGCCCGGGCGTGCTTGATCTACACGGCGGCTTTGATCGCCTATATCGGCTTTCTCATCGCCTTCGCGCCGGAGCCGATGGCGCTTCCAACCGACGCGCCCATCTCCACCCGCATTTATCTTGGCCTGGTCCTGATCGTCGGCGCATTTGCGGCCGGCGTCGGCACCGCCGGCTATGGCTTGATGACCAATAACGTGCTCGGTCAGTTGCAGCGCGAAACCCGACGCGCGTCGCGGCTCGCCAAATCCGCCGACGAAGCGCGCCGCACGGCCGAGGCCGCGACACGGCGCTTTCAGATGTTCACCGACATCGCCTCCGATTGGCTGTGGGAGGTCGACGCCGACGGCCGGATCGTCGCCTTCGGCGGCAGAGACATGGCGGTCTTGGGCGGCGCCGCCGGCGAGCTGCAAGGCGCGCATTTCCTGTCGGTCCTCGACTTTCGCGAGGCGGACGCCTCGCGCATGAAACAGGCGCTGCGCAACCGGGAAGGCTATTCCAGCATTCCCGCGCGTTACACCGTCGGCGACGATCGCGAACTGATCCTTGAGCTCAGCGCGAAGCCGAATTTCGACGAGACTGGCGGATTCCTCGGCTATGTCGGTGTTGCGAAGGACGTGACCGACCGCATCCGTGCTGAGAACGACGTCCGCTTCCTGGCCGAGAACGACAAGCTCACCGGATTGGCCAACCGGCATACGTTCACGACCCGCATTGAAGACGAGCTTGACGCCACCTCCGGCGTCGGCGCGGCGCTGTTTGCGATCGATCTGGACGATTTCAAGTCGGTCAACGACAGCTACGGCCACCATATCGGCGACGCGCTCTTGGTCGAGGTCGCCGCCCGGATCAGCTCTTGCATCCGCAAGGACGATTGGGCCGCGCGTCTGGGCGGCGACGAATTCGTCGTTGTCTCCATGGGGCACGACCCGAAACGCTGGGACGTTCAAATCGTCGCCGATCGAATCCTCGACCGCTTGTCCGAGCCCTACCGTATCGAGGAGCTTGAACTGCACGTCTCCGCATCGATCGGCGTGGCGAAGTTTCCAAGCGACGCAACGTCGGCGCGGAAGCTTGCGAAGTACGCCGACATGGCGCTCTACGCCGCCAAGGAGGCTGGCCGCAACCAATGGCGACCCTTCTCGCCGGCCATGGAGCAGACGGCGACGCAGCGCAAATTGCTCGAGACCGGCCTCCGCCGTGCGATGGAGCGCGGAGATCTCCAGGTCTGGTACCAGCCGCTTGTTAATCTCGATTCCGGTCTCGTGACGGGATTCGAAGCGCTCGCGCGTTGGGTCGACGGACAACGCGGATACGTGCCGCCCCCCCTCTTCATCGACGTTGCGGAGAAATGCGGCCTGATCAGCGATCTCGGCGCCTATGTCCTGCGTCGCGCCTGCGCCGACGCGGCGGCGTGGGAGACGCCCGACGGGGAGACGCCTCCGCGCGTCTCCGTGAACATCTCCGCGGTGCAATTCGCCGACGGCGGCTTGCCCGACGCGGTGGCGGAGGTCTTGGCGGAGACGGGCCTCGATCCACAGCGGCTCGAGCTTGAGATCACCGAAAGCATCCTCATGGAGGACACGAACAACGCGCTGCAGGTCCTCGAGGGCCTCGAACGCCTGGGCGTCGCCGTCGCCATCGACGATTTCGGCACCGGTTATTCGTCGCTGTCCTACCTCAAGCGCTTCCCGCTCAGCCGCTTGAAGGTCGACCGCTCCTTCATCCATGACCTCGAGACCGACGAGAACGACCGGACCATCACCCAGACGGTGGTCAAGCTTGGCGAGAGCCTTGGCCTGGCGGTTATCGCCGAAGGCGTGGAAACCGAAGGCCAGCGGGTTTGGCTTGAGCAAATGGGCTGCCAGGAGGTCCAGGGCTACCTCTTCGCCAAGCCCATGCCCGTCGACGACGTGCGAACCTATCTCAGCGACCCCGATTCCGCTTTGAGCCGCGGCGTCCTTCAGCTGCCGGTCCGAAAATCGGCCTGATTCCCT
>CAZQZC010000065.1:0-14588 GCA_964597685.1 uncultured Hyphomonadaceae bacterium
CTGTGTTCTTAATCCCATAGCGCTCCTCCAGCGGGACGTTGTAATCCGCCACCTGGCCGGAAACGACGATCCGTCCGCGCTCGCGCATGAGCGGCATGATCCGGTCGATGGAGGCGTTCCCGACATTGTCGAACAGAATGTCGACGCCTTCAGGCAGGGCCTCCGTCAGAGCAGCTGAGAGATCCGGAACGGTCTTGTAATTGATCGCGGCGTCGAAGCCCGCCTCGCCGGTCAGCCAGGCGCATTTCTCGTCCGACCCCGCCATGCCGACGACCCTCGCCGCGCCCCAGGCCTTGGCGAGTTGTCCCGCCGTGGCGCCCACAGGTCCGGCCGCCGAGGTGACAAGAACCCGGTCGCCCTCTGAGAACGCGCCGACCCGCCTCAATCCGAACCAGGCTGTCAGCCCCGGCACGCCGAGCACGCCGATCCAATAGGAGAGCGGGATCGGGCCGTCGGGGATCTTCCCGATGAAGCCCTTGCCATTCTGAAGCGAATGGGTGCGCCAGCCCCCGGCGCAGAAGACCTTCGTCGCCACGGGAAAGTCCGGATGTTGGGAAGCCTCAACGACGCCGACGCTGAAACCGTCGATCGGTTTCCCGACGGGCAAAGCGGCGGTGTAGCTGTCGGTTCCCGACAGCCTGGACCGCGTGCCAGGGTCCACCGAGGACCAGACGTGACGCACCAGGAACTGACCCTCGCGCGGCTCGGGGATCGGCGCGGTCTCAAGCGCGAAGTCCTCCTCGCTCGGCAGGCCTTCGATGTGCCGCCGCAGCACGATGCGCTTCATCTCGATCACGGCCATCCTCCCGTATTGTTTTCGCGCAGCTTAGGCGTTGCGGCGGGCGAGGGAAGGGGCGCCTCGACGTCATCGCTTGCAGAGGCTCGGGCGACCGGTCCAGATGTGTCGAAAACCAGGGAGCGCGCCCATGACTATTCAGACCCGCATCACTGAGATGCTTGGCATCGAATATCCCATTATCCAGGCCGCCATGGGGTGGATCGCCCGGGCGCAGCTCTCTTCAGCGGTCTCGAACGCTGGCGGCATGGGGATCATCGAAACCTCGTCCGGTGAACTCGACGCGGTGCGCGCTGAAATCCTCAAAATGCGCGATCTGACCGACAAACCCTTCGGCGTGAACGTCGCCCAGGCCTTCGTGCGCGACCCCGACATCGTGCAATTCGTCATCGACCAGGGCGTGAAGTTTGTCACCACGTCCGCCGGCGATCCTATGAAGTACACCGGCATGCTGAAGGAGGCGGGTCTCACTGTCTTTCACGTCGTGCCCAATCTGGCCGGCGCCCTGCGCGCGGTGGAGGCGGGCGTCGACGGTTTGATCGTTGAAGGCGGAGAAGGCGGGGGCTTCAAAAACCCGAAGGACGTCGCCTCAATGGTCCTCATACCGCTGGTCTGCGAACGGGTGAACGTGCCCGTCGTCGCCGCCGGAGGGATTTCTGACGGTCGCTCGATGGCGGCCGCCTTCGCCTTGGGCGCCGAAGGCGTTTTGATGGGGACGCGCATCCTGTCTTCGGCGGAGAGCCCGGTGCATCAGAATTGGAAGGACGCGATTATCGACGCCGAGGCCACCGACACGGTTTTCCTCAACCGCTCCGGTCCGGGTCCAGCATTGCGCGCTCTCAGAACAGAGCGCACCGCGCGGCTTCAGAAGGAAGGATCTGAGAACATCTTTGGCGAATTCGCCGGCACCCAAGACGTCTACTTCAAGGGCGATCTGGAAGCAGGCATCGCATTGACGGGCCAGGTCGCCGGGCGCATTGGAACGGTGAAGCCCGTGAAGCAAATCGTCGAAGAGACAATGTCTGAGTTCTGTGACGTTGCGAAACGCTTTGGCGACTACGCCTGACGCTTGACTCACACCACGCGCCGCACCGACGTTGGCTGCGGAAGCTTAGGACTGGACAAGAATGCGACGATTGGCCCTGACGAGCTTCGGATTGGCGATGGCCGCCTGTGCGACGCCCGCGAGCGACTATCCGTTGTTCAGCGACAGCGACGTCGCGGCCCGAACCTTGGATCTGCAACGCCAAGTCATCGATGAGGCGATCGAGCGCGAACGCCGGGTGCTCGACCTGGCCTGGCCGTTGCTGTCCGCGAATCACGAATTATGCCCGAAACGCCGTTTGGCGGCCGGCGTCCGCGTTGGAGACGATCGCGCCGTGGCGGCCCTGGTCGATGGTCTCAATCGCCGCCAAGTCCGCGCGCTCGGATATGACCGCACCCCGCGGGTGTTCAGCGTCGCCAAGGGAAGTCCCGCCCAAGCCGCCGGCTTGCAGCCGGGCGATTTCATCATGTCGATCGGCGGCGCGGAGCCGGACGGCGGCGCCGGCGCAGTGTCCGAACTTCTGGCGGAAACGTCGGACGAGCCGGCGGACTTGGCCGTCACGGTTCAGCGTAACGGCGAGACGATGGCGTTCGAAATCGAGCGCGAGATGATTTGCGACGTGGCGATCCGCGTCGACCAAACGACCGTTGTCAATGCAACCGCCGGCGGCGGCTTGGTGACGATCAATGCGGGCCTCCTGAATGCGCTGGTCGATGATCGCGATATCGCCTTCGTGATCGCCCACGAAATCGGCCATGTGGCCGGCCGCCATTCGAGAAAGTTGTTGCAGAACGCCGGCGTCAGCGGGTTCATCCTTTGGGGCCCCGTTTTAGGCGTTGTCGGCGGCGTGCTGGACGCACTTGTCGCAGCCCCCCTGGAGGCGCTTGCAGGGGTGGAGACGCCCCCCGGCGCCAACGCCCTTGGCAAAGCGTCGTCAGGCGTGCTCCGGACACGCTCATTCGAGCGCGAAGCCGATTATGTGGGGCTCTATTTTCTGGCGCGAGCTGGATATTCGATCGACGGCGTGGAACGGGTTTTTGAAGTGCTGTCGACCGTTTCGCCCAGATCGACATACAATCGACTAACCCACCCCGTGACGCCGGAGCGGATTCTGGCGGTCAATGCGACACGGGCGGAGATTGAAGCCAAGATTGCGGCGAACGAGGAGCTAAGCCCGGAAGGCTGGCCGGACTTTTCCACCGAGGAGACCGCTGAGATCGACGAGTGACGCCGATTACCGAAGTAGCGTTGGCAGCAGGCTTTTCGCTGAAGGACAATCGCCGGGTGTTTGTCCTTCGTCGATGGGGGCGCCCATGCCGAGACGGTCGGCGAGGCTTGAGACGACAAGATCTTCGACATCCTCTGGCGTGATGTCGCCTGCCGCCTCATGAAGCTTGCGCCGGCCCGAACAGGTTCGGACTTCAAGATAGCTGAGATCGTCGGCGCCGGCCCCGAGGCGAATTCGGCGAAAGGCGTTCCGCATTGGATCGCGAGAAAATGCAATTGCGAGCGGCCAAGCGTCCTGCTTCGGGATTGCGATCCAGATCGCCTCGATTTTCTTGTCGGACACTGGTTCTGAAAAGCGGACGCGGTAGACATCTGCGGAGCCGAGCGCCCTGCTGGTGACTGTCGTTCTCGGGGCGGCGGCGATGTGCGCGGCCCAATCGGACAGGGCGCGATCTCGCTCATCCATGCCCCGGTCGAGATCGCCCTCGGCCACCAACGCGCCAGCGAAGCGCAGCCTGTCTGCCGCGCCAATCGGTTGATATCGCGTGTCTGCGTTGGCGAAATGAGACTTTGCGCGATCAAACCAAAGGCCGTTCGCCGCAGCCCGCGCGGCGATCAAATGCGCGTCGCGCGCTTCGGGTCGGTTTGGACAGTTCTTCAGAAACGCCTCTGCCGTTCGCAGGACATAGCTCGGATCGCCTTCCTCGCGGGGGTTTTCGATACGATCGTAGAAGTCGGCCGCGTCGCTGAGGCCGCATTCGCTGGTCGCTTCCGCACACCAGCCGGCGTAAACGAGTATCGCACAAATCAAGCTGCGCATTGGGGCGCCTCCCTGACGGGACGCCTCGATTCGGGCGTCACGCATCCATGGTTGCAATTCGCGCGCCGTCTTGACCAGCGCCAGCGCGAACTGGCGCCGGACCCATGGCCAAAGCCAAATCTACGCTGGTTGCGAACGCGGTCATCAGGCCGAACAAAGGCAAAGCCCGGAGGGCTTGCCACATTTGCACCAATTCTCGAAAAGACCGTTTGACCTTGCGGACTTTGTGCGACAGTCCACAATCGACTTGTGTTATAGTATCTCAGTTGGGAAATGGCGATGGTGAAATTTATGCTTGGCTTCAAGGTATGCGTCTGTACTTTCAGCGCCTTCGCACTTCTGGCTTGCAGTGAAACCGATCAATCTGCGCCCTCCGAATTGGTTGAGGACGAAGCGCGCGTCGACGACGCGCTCGACGCTGCTGAACATACCGACAATGACGCGCATGATGTGGCCGAGCACCATGACGACGACGAGCATCATGATGACGAACACGGCGACGATCACGCTGGCGAGGCGCATGTCCACGGCAAGGCTGATTTGGCGATTGTGATCGACGAGGACGAGATCGAAATCTCCCTGTTCTCGCCGCTCTTCAACTTGACTGGATTCGAAAACGAGCCGGAAACGCCAGAACAGCTTGCAGCCTTTGCAGAGGCGACCACCGTTCTGAATGCGGTCGATGAGCAGTTTATGTTCAACCCGGAAGCACAGTGCGCATCGGTGTCGGATCTGACCAAGGTGGACGCGACGGAGCACGAATATCGCGACCTCGAAGCGCAGTTCGGGTTTCGATGCTCGAATCCTGAAGACCTGACTCGTATCGATGTCGCGCTCTTCGACGCCTTCCCGCGTCTGGAAGAGATTGAAGCGGTCATTCTCGAAGCCGAGGACCAAAGCGCCCTGGAATTGACGCCTGAAGCGGCGATGATCGATCTAAGAAATCGGTGATGCCGGTTCCCGCGCTAGAGATTGACGGTGTCCGCTTCGGATGGACGTCCGAGTCGCCGCTTTTGGACATTCCATCCCTTGAGTTGGAGCAAGGCGAGCGCTTATTCCTGCGGGGGCCAAGCGGATCGGGAAAATCAACCTTGTTGGGCTTGATCGCCGGTGTGATCACGCCGCAATCAGGCGCAATCAAAGTGCTCGGCGAAGATATTACGCAGCTCGGAGCCTCGGCGCGCGACCGCATGCGCTCAGACCACCTCGGCGTGATCTTCCAGATGTTCAATCTCCTTCCCTTCCTATCCGTCGTCGCGAACGTGGCTCTGCCATGCCGATTTTCACATCGTCGACGGACACGGGTCGGCGGCCCCGTTAACGCCGAAGCGCGCCGTTTGCTGGCGAGCCTCGGTCTCGCCGAGGCCGCCTTGCTCGGCCGCCGCGCCCGAGACCTCTCTGTGGGGCAACAGCAACGCGTCGCCGCGGCGCGCGCTTTGATCGGCGGTCCAGAGATCATTATCGCCGATGAGCCGACCTCGGCGCTCGATGCAGATACGCGCGACAGGTTCATTGAGCTTCTGTCGGCCGAAGTCGCTGAATCTGGCGCCAGCCTGATCTTTGTCAGCCATGATGCGACGCTTGCACACCATTTCGACAAATCGTTGGATCTGCGACAGCTAAATACCGCGGCGGCGGCGGCGGCATGACGCTCGCAACGCTGTTCGGGTTGGCCTTCCGAAGCCTTCTGAATCGCCGGGCGACGGCGGTGCTGACCATTGTGGCCGTCGCGTTGTCCACCGCCTTGTTTCTCGGGGTGGAAAAGACGCGTCGCGGCGCACGCGCCGGGTTTGAGAGCACGATCTCCGGGGTCGATCTGATCGTCGGCGCGCGGACATCGCCCCTCAATCTGCTCCTCTACTCGGTGTTCCGAATCGGCGACGCGACAGCCCAAGTCTCCGCCGCCAGCGCGACGAGATTGGCCGAGCGTCCGGACATCGCCTGGACGGTGCCGATATCGCTCGGCGACTCGCATCGCGGATTTCGCGTGCTTGGAACGGTTCCAGCCTACTTCGACCGCTACAAATACTCAGGGGGCCGCCAGCTGGCCTTTGCCGAGGGCGACGAATTCGATGATTTGTTCGACGCCGTGTTGGGCTCCGAGGTCGCTTCCGAACTGGGGTACGCCCTCGGGGATCCGCTGGTCCTAACGCACGGCTTGGGCCGGACGGGGTTCTCAGACCACGACGACCGGCCGTTCAGGGTCGTCGGCGTCCTGCAGGCGACCGGCACCCCGGTCGACCGGACGGTCCACGTCAGTCTTGAGGCCATTACGGCCATTCACGTCGGTTGGGAGACAGGCGTGCGTAGTCCGCTCGCCGATTCGATCACGGAAGAGCAAATCCGATCCTTCGACTTATCGGCGCGCGATGTGACGGCGGTGCTGGTGGGGCTCAAGAACCGCGCAACGATCCTGCGGACAAAGCGGGCAATCGACACCTCCAGATCAGAGCCGCTGACGGCCATTATTCCCGGTCAGACCCTGGCCCAGCTTTGGCAGGTGACAAGCTTGGCGGAGCGGGCGCTCGTCGCGGTTTCCATCTTTGTGGTCGCCGTGGGATTGGTCTCCATCCTCACCTCTATTCTAACGAGCCTGAACGAGCGCCGCAGAGAAATGTCGATCCTGCGGTCGCTCGGCGCAGGGCCCGCGGGGATTGCCGCGCTCATGTTGTTTGAAGCGGGTTTGTTGGCCTTTGCGGGGGCGGTTTTGGGCGTGCTCGTGATTAACGGCGCGATGCTGGCGGCCGGATCATATGTCGCCCGGTCTTATGGTGTCGCGCTTCAGAACGCCGGGCCGTCCTTGATCGACGTCTACGCAGTCGTCGCCATTACGGCCGCCGCATTGATCATCGGTCTTGTTCCCGCGATCGCCGCCTTCCGTCGTTCGCTTGCCGATGGATTAGCCGTCAGACTGTAACATATTCGCCAACGGGCTAGCTTCCGTCGCCACGAACGCTAATGTCGCCGCCATGATAAGAATGCTAGCATCCAGCGCCATGATTTGCATCGCGGCTTGTGGCGAGGCGGTGTCGGAAGATCGCCAGGCCGCGACTTCGCAGACGAACGCTCAGTCGAGCGGCGTTGAAGAGATCGGCTGGGAAGACCTGCTGCCAGAGGGTGAGGAAGAACGGCTCGCCGAACTCTACCAGGCCCAGATCGCATCGCTTTACTCGTCAAACATCGGCGAGGGCGGCCCCGGCGACGTCGCTGTGCAATTGGGAACGTTCAACACGGTCGGCGAGCTGGACGGCTTAACCGTCAGACTGCCGGGCTACACGGTTCCGTTTGAATTCGGCGGCGACGCTGAGATCTCCGAATTCCTCCTGGTGCCGTATTTCGGCGCTTGCCTCCATCAACCGCCGCCACCGCCAAATCAGACGGTGTTCGTGGTGACAGATACGCCGGTTAAGCTGAAAGACTTAGCGCAGGCGGTTTGGGTCGAAGGCGTATTGAGCGCCGAGTCCCAAAGCTCCCACCTGGCGGACGCGGCCTATACGATCCGTTTGACGCATCTAGAGGACTACAATTAGCGGGTCTGGTTCAGATCGTTGTCATTGAAAAAGGGCGGCCCGCTCGGACCGCCCTTTCACAATCTACGCGTCACTCTACTAATTTTTGATGCTAGCCCTGTTTGGCTAACAAATCACGAATTTCTTTCAGGAGAACTTCCTGGGCCGGCGGCTCCGCCGGGGCTTCAGGCGCCTCCTCTTCTTTTTTCTTCATAGAATTCATCCCCTTAACGATGAAGAACATCGCCAGGGCGACAATCAGAAACGAGATTAAATTGTCGATGAAAGCGCCGTACGTGACGACCGCTGCGCCCGCCTCCTGCGCCTCGGCCAGCGACGCATAGGCTCCGCCGCCAAGATCAAGGTAGAGATCCGAGAAGTTCACGCCGCCAAGAAGCATCCCGACCGGCGGCATGATGATGTCGGAAACGAGCGACTTGACGACGGTCGCGAATGCGCCCCCAAAACGAAGCCGACCGCGAGATCGACCAAGTTCCCCTTCATGGCGAACTCTTTGAATTCTTTAAGCATTAAACGCCCCCAATGTTGACGTTCTAGCCGATTTCGAGAGCGGTGATCGCGTCTGAGGATTGCCCGGCGAAGTCAACGACTTTACGCAGTTGCGGCGTCTACCGCGCCTCTGGATCAACTCCGCCGTTGACGCGTGCGCGCAATTCCTTGCCAGCCTTGAAGAACGGGACGGCCTTGGCCGGCACATCCACCGGTTCGCCGGTTCGCGGATTTCTGCCCGTCCGGGCGTCGCGCTGTCGGACGGAGAACGCCCCGAAGCCTCGCAACTCCACACGTTGCCCATCGGCAAGAGCGGAGGCGATTTGTTCGAGAATGACTTCCACTATTCTTTCGACATCTTCTTGGCGCAGATGAGAGTATTCCTGCGCGAGCTGTTCGATTAGTTCTGATCTGAGCATGGCTACGACCTTAAACGCGTTCGCGGCGGAAGCAAAAGCCTCCGCCGCGACGCAACAACCAAAATTTTCTGGCTTTTTCAGGGCACTATTTCTTTTTGCCCGATTTCTTTGGCTTCTCAGCCGCTTCATTCTCGCCGCCTTCAGCCAGCGCGGCGCCAAGGATATCGCCGAGCGACGCGCCTGCGTCCGCCGAACCGTACTGCGCGACGGCCTCTTGCTCTTCGGCGATCTCAAGCGCCTTGATGGAAAGCGTCAAGCGGCGAGTCTGGCGATCGATATTGGCGACCTTTGCGTCGACCTTATCGCCCACCGCAAATCGCTCTGGACGCTGTTCTGATCGGTCGCGGGACAAATCGGACCGGCGAATAAAGGAGGTTGGGCCTGTATCGCCAACACGCACCTCGATTCCGCCCGAAGCAACTTCGGTCACCGTGCACGTAATGATTGCGCCGCGCTTCAACTCGCCGTCGGTCAGCGGATCCCCGCCGACCTGCTTAATGCCGAGCGAGATCCGCTCCTTCTCGACGTCAACATCGAGCACGCGCGCCGTGACCGAGTCGCCCTTGGTGTAGTCCTGGATCGCCTCTTCCCCGGATTTCTCCCAAGAGATGTCGTTGATATGGACCATGCCGTCCAAATCCGGGCCGAGGCCCACGAACATGCCAAATTCCGTGATGCCGCGCACCTCGCCTTCGATCTCCGTTCCGACGGGATGCTCCGCCAGGAAGCTCGTCCATGGATTATCCTGAACTTGTTTCAGGCCGAGGGAGATACGCCGCTTCTCGGAATCCACTTCGAGCACTTCGACATCGACTTCCTGCGATGTTGAAACGATTTTTCCGGGGTGGACGTTCTTTTTCGTCCAGCTCATCTCGGACACGTGAATGAGGCCCTCGACGCCGTCTTCAAGCTCAACGAACGCGCCGTAATCGGTGATGTTCGTCACTTGGCCTGTCAAACGGGTGCCGATCATGTATTTGGACTCCACCCCCTCCCAAGGATCGGAGCCGAGCTGCTTCATGCCGAGCGAGATGCGCTGCGTGTCAGGATTAATCTTGATGATCTGGACGTTCACCGTATCGCCGACATTTACGACCTGGCTCGGGTGATTGATCCGCTTCCACGACATATCGGTCACGTGAAGCAGGCCGTCGATTCCACCCAGATCCACGAACGCGCCGTAATCTGTGATGTTCTTCACGACGCCTTCGCGCGTGTCGCCTTCTTTCATCGACCCGACGATTTCAGCCCGCTGTTCAGCGCGCGATTCTTCGAGGATCGCCCGGCGCGACACGACGACATTGCCGCGGGGCCGGTCCATCTTCAGGATCGCAAAGGGCTGTTGTTCGCCCATGAGCGGGCCGACCTCGCGGACCGGTCGAATATCGACCTGGGATCCCGGCAGGAACGCATTGACGCCGCCGAGGTCGACGGTGAAGCCGCCCTTCACGCGTCCAACGATCGCGCCTTTGACCGGTTCGCCGTCGTTGAACTTCTTCTCAAGCTTGATCCAAGACTCTTCCCGGCGCGCCTTGTCGCGGGACAGAACCGCCTCGCCGAGCGCGTTCTCGATCCTGTCGAGATACACCTCAACGATTTCGCCGGGATTTGGCTGGTCGTCGTCGCTTCCAAATTCCTTGAGGGGAATGCGGCCTTCCGTTTTCAGGCCAATGTCAACGATGACAGCGTCGTTTTCGATCGCCGTGACGGTCGCAGGCACAACTTTGCCTTCGGTCATCGCCGCAGCGGCTGCGCTATCTTCGAACAGCGCCGCGAAATCGTCGGTCGAAGGGGTGAGTGAGTCGAGTTCAGACATCAAGTTTCCATGTGTTTTGGACGCGCAGCGCACCATTGAGCGGCGCGCGCGAGCGCAGGGTTTCGTTTCAGGCTAGTGGGGCTGCTTTTTGGTTTTAGCGCTCCGGGACACGTCCCTGATTGCTAGAAGCAACGTCATCTCTTGCGATGGCGGCGTCGATGACCGCGCACGCGTTATCCACAACGGCGTCTATAGTCAGGTCGGTCGTATCGATCAAGACCGCGTCGGCGGCGGGCTTCATCGGGGCTGTAGCGCGCAGACGATCGCGCTCGTCGCGTTCTTTTAATTGGGCGAGCATGTCTTCAAAGGCGATCGGGGCGCCGGCCAGGCTCAGTTCAGCGGCCCGGCGGCGCGCCCGGACTTCGATCGCCGCGTCGATCCAAAACTTCACATCTGCGTCGGGGCGCACAACGGTGCCGATATCGCGGCCGTCAAGGACAGCGCCGCCATCCTGGTCTGCGAAATCGCGCTGAAGCTTGAGCAGGGCGGCTCGGACACACGGAAGCGCCGCAACTTTCGACGCCGCCTGGCCAGCGTCCGCCGTGCGCAAGTCAGACTCCTCGAAGTCTGCTAGATTGAGTTTCTCGGCGAGCGCCGCGCAGGCTGCCTCGTCCGACAGATCGACACCGGCTCGAAGCCCCGCAACGCCGGTCGCGCGATAAAGCTGGCCGGTATCCATGGGCGCGAGGCCATAGCGGGCCGCAAGCCGAGGGGCCAGCGTGCCTTTGCCCGAAGCCAGCGTGCCGTCGATTGCAATAATCATGGCCGTCCCTTCTGCAGATCCGCGCCGAGCGACCGCATGTGATCCATGAAATCCGGATAGCTCGTTGCGATCATCGACGCATCGTCGATCGTAACCGGGTTCTGCGCGCCGACGCCCATCACCAGCGCGCTCATCGCGATGCGATGGTCGTGGCGCGTTTCGACAAAACCGCCGCCAGGCGGCGGGCCTCCGCAGCCTTCTATCTCGAACCCATCGGGGCGTTCCTCGATCTCCACGCCATTTGCGCGGAGCATAGACACGATTGCGCGGATCCGATCGCTTTCTTTGACCCGCAATTCCTCTGCGCCTGTTACCAATGTCGGTCCCGTCGCAAATGCAGCGAGCACCGCGAGGATTGGAAACTCGTCGATCATGGCGGGCGCCAGGCGCTCCGGGATTGGCCGACCAGTCAACTCAGCTGATGCGGCGGTCATATCGACGATCCGTTCGCCCGCCGCGTCGCCACGAAGCTCAGCCCCCAATACGGCGCCCATCGATTGCGCCGCTTGAAAAAAGCCGTCGCGCGTCTCGTTCGACATAACGCCCTCTATTAAAACCTCGCCCTCGGGAGCGACGATTGCGGCTGCTGCAAGAAAGGCCGCCGAAGAGGGGTCGCCTGGAATGACGGCGTCGACCGCGTGGAGCGATTGACCGCCGCGGACCGATATGACGCGGCCGCCTTCGGATCGACTGTCGACGCCGACTTCGGCCCCGAAACCCGCCAGCATTCGCTCGGTATGGTCCCGTGTCAGCCGCGGTTCGGCGACCCGGGTCGTTCCGTCGGCGGCCAAGCCCGCGAGCAGGATCGCCGATTTCACTTGAGCGCTTGCTTGAGCGAGCGTGTGCGAGATCGGACTAAGCGTCTCGCCGCCATGGAACGAGAACGGCAATCGCTCCGCGTCCACCGGCGTCGTTTGAACGCCCATCTCTCGCAGAGGGCCTAGAACGCGACCCATTGGACGTCGCGACAAGCTCTGGTCGCCGCGGATTTGCGCCGTGACGCCCCGGCCGGCCATCGCGCCCAGCATCAGCCGGGCCCCCGTGCCGGAATTCCCCAAGTCGAGCGCGTCGGTTGGGGACCGGAACCCCTCGTCCCCGACGCCGTGAATGATCCAGTCGCCGTCGCCGGACCGTTCCGCAGACGCGCCTAATTGCCGAAGGACGGCCGCGGTGCGCAAGACGTCGTCACCTTCAAGCAGACCGCGAAACCGCGATTCGCCTGAGGCGATGGCGCCGAACATGAGAGCCCGGTGCGAGCAAGATTTGTCGCCCGGCGCGCGGACGGCGCCTTTAATTGAACGAACGGGGTGGGACGTCTGCATTTCGTGTTTCGGTCCGGATGTTTATTTGCCGCGCCAGGGCTTTGACAGCGGTGTTCGAACATGGCAAGCGCGCGCCGTTCGACTGCGAGAGCTTTGGAGGCTGTTTTGGGTAAAGCTGAATTGGGCGAGAAACAGATTTGCCCCAATTGCGAAGCGAAGTTCTATGATCTGAACAAGCGCCCGGCGGAATGTCCAAAGTGTCATACCGTGTTCGATCCGGACGACGACGTGGTCAAGACCAAGAAGGCCGCGGCCAAAGCTGCATCGAAGAAGAAGGCCGTGCCGGACAATGACGACGAGGACGAGGACGACGAAGACCTCGTCGACGCCAAGGCGGCGGTGAACAAGGGCGGCGAATCGGACGCTGACGCATCGGACGATGACGAGGAGGGAGACGTCGGCGCTCGCGAACTCGACGAAGACGTCGACGTGATCGAGCCGGCGGCGGCTTCGGACGACGATGACGACGATCCGGTGTCCTCCAACGGGGTCCCCGCGGGCTTTTCGGAAGACGACGGCGACGACGACGACATCTTGTTGGACGAGGAAAGCGATGATTTCGACATCGACGCGGATGACGACGTTGATCTCGACGACGACATTTCGGACGACGCTGACGACGACGATCAGAAAGTCTAGGCCTGAAATAGCCCGGCGCTCGTTATTTGGCGCACCCATCAGGATTCGAACCTGAGACCTCTGCCTTCGGAGCCCGCCCAATAGGCATTTGTTCCTATTTGCGCAATTTTGCGCGAGCTTGATAACGTTAATAAAAACAGTGTTTTATGGGCTTTCTGTCTTGCGTGACGACGTTCCGAGATGATAGTCAAGGATCAATCGGTGCTTACTTGGTGCTTACTTTTTGGGATCGCTGACTGGAGGCTTGAGCATGGGAACGAGGTCTGCGCGGCTAACAGCAACAGTCGTCGAGGCCGCTCAGCCGGAGCGCAGTCCTTATTTCATCTGGGACACCAGCACTAACGGGTTCGGTATCCGCGTTAGCCCTTCAGGCGTGAAGTCCTGGATCGTTCAGTACCGCGTCGGAAAGGGACGCAACGCCAAAGAGCGCCGTGTGACAATCGCCAAGGTAACCGCGCTGAAACTGGCGGCGGCCCGCGAGCGCGCTCACCAGTACATCGGCAAGGCCGCCTTCGCCGAGGATCTCGCCCAGGAGCTCGCGGATGCGCAGAAGGGCCAGTTTACCATCAATGATGCCATCGATTTGTGGATCAAGGAGGCATCAAGGATCAACCGCCGGACCGGTGCACCGAGACGCCCAGAGAATGTGAAGCTGGACGTCGACCGGCTCGACATTCACGTCCGCCCCCTGCTCGGCGACAAGCCGCTGTCTGCTGTCACCAAAGCCGATATCGAACTGCTTCGCGATGCTGTCACGTCCGGAAAGACTGCGGTGATTATGAAGACCAGAAAGCATGGGGTGCGAAAGGCCCGCGGCGGTGCTGGCACGGCGACCCGGGCCGTGCGCGTGCTCTCCAGTGTCTTTGCCTATGCCGAGGATCATGAGCTGGTCGACAAGAACCCGTGTCGCGGCGTGCGGCTTCAGCCCTCAAGGAAGTGCGAACGGTATCTCACCAAGGAGGAAGCCAAACGGCTCGGCGAGGTGCTCAACGCCTGGGATGAGGCAAACAAGTCGCCCACCGGCGTCGCTGTCGTGCGCATGCTCATACTGACAGGCGCGCGCCGCCGCGAGATCACGGACCTGAAATGGTCAGAGGTCGATTTCGACCAGGGCTTCCTACGCCTCGAACAAAGCAAGACAGGCAAATCAATTCGCCCGCTGTCACAGGCTGCGCTCGACTTCCTGCGTCGACAACCAAAGCTGAGCAGCATCTGGGTGTTTCCGTCAGCGACGCTCCAGTCGCCCTATCAGGGGATCGAGAAAGTCTGGCGCGAAGTTCGTCGCGATGCTGGTCTCGACGACGTCCGCCTCCACGATTTGCGCCACAGCTTCGCCAGTTTCGGCATTTCAGCTGGGCTGTCACTTCCCGTCATCGGCGCTCTGCTCGGTCACAAGGACGTTTCAACAACTCAACGTTATGCACATCTTGCCAATGACAGCGCGCGTCAGGCGGCCAACGAGCTTGGTACCTTGGTCACCAGCGCCCTCGGCGCGGATGGAGAGTAGCTAGGTATCGCGAATGGCGGGTCACCACTTGAACTAAGCCGATGATTGCCGAAGCGGCTATGACTGTAGCTGGCCCACAGCAGACAGTCAGGTCGGCTTAGGCGTGCGGCAGAGTTTCGCCGGAAGCAGACGGTCGACCGTCGGTGAGACGCGTCCACTTTCGGCGGTTAAGCGGACATAAGACTGTTTCTAACTGTCATCAGAACCCGTCGACT
>CAZQZC010000066.1:0-14178 GCA_964597685.1 uncultured Hyphomonadaceae bacterium
CGGGACTCATTGGATCAAGTACATGCTCGCCGTCGCGCTCGCCGACACCTATGGCGTTGAGCGGCCAAAGTATTTTTCTGAGCAGGCGGTGCGGCCCTACATTGGGTGGCCGAAGGACGCGCCGACCTATCCAGACCTGCCGCGCCTGGCGTTTTCCCACACGATCCCCCACCGATTGTTGGATTGGGGATGGGCCCGGGCGCTCGCAAAGCCTCCGCCCTACGCACTCTGCATCCGCCATCCGATGGCGATCCTCGCCAGCCATTTCGCCAAATGGGAATACGATCTGAAAGTCGACTGGCTCACCTACCTCGAGGGCGACCCGACCGGACGGCGTTATCGATGCGATCTGTATTGGCTGGCGCGGTTCTGGAACCGCTGGGGCGACCTCGTCTCACGCTATCCGAACGCGTTCGTCGTGATCCGCTACGAGGAGACCCGTGTTGAACCGCGCGCCGCGCTTGTCGAAATCGCCCGCCATTGGGGTGTCTCGCTTGCGCCTGAGGCGCTGAACGCCGCCCTCGCAGCCGGCGCCAAGGACGCAATGGCTGAGAAGATCGACCCAACAGCTGAGCCAAACGTCCTCCAACGGCGCGACACGTCCCTGGCGACGCAATTCTCCGGCGAAGCGGGGGAGCTTTATCGAGACCTGGTCACGAGCCTCTTTCGGCGAGATCTTGGCTACGACCTCCTGGCGCCCCCGTCCCCCTAGGCGTTGCCGACGCGTCAGCGCTTCATGGCCGCCGCGATTTCTGGCCGCGCTTCGGCGTTTGGAAGGAATTGCGGATCGCGCCGCAAATTGGTCGCCTGCTCATAGGCGAAGCCATAGGAGAGGATCGCCGCGTCGGCGTCCTTCGCGCCCATGAACGACACGCCAATCGGCACGCCATGGACGTCGCCCATCGGGACGGTGATGTTTGGATAACCCGCAATGGCCGCCATCCAGCCGGCCCCCGACCAGGACGGCCAAACATCGCCGTTGATCGGGTCCACACGTGACGCGACAGGCCCGGACGGCGCAACCAGCACATCGACGTCGAATTGCGCCAGCATGGCGTCAATGCCCTTCTCGCCGGCAATGGCTTGGACGTAATCCCGCGCCTCGACGTAGGCCGGATCATCAAGATCGCCGTAATCGGCGGCGCCCTCAAAAATACTCTGGTCGAACAAGGCGAGTTCGACGTCCGCGTTCGCTTTATTGAATTCGATCAATTCGGCGAGCGAGCGGATTGTAACCGCAGGAGCGGCCTCGGCGAGGTAATCGTTCAACGTCGCCTTGAACTCGTAGTAGAGAACATCGCCAGACTTCGCGCCGAAATCGTCGGCGCCGGTTTCGAACGATTCGATTTCAACCAACGTGGCGCCGGCGGCCTCTATCGCTGCGAGGGCCGCATCGAACCTTGCAACGATATCGGCGTTCGACCCGACGGTGAACCGCATGACGCCGACACGCACGCCGTTCAGCGCCGCCTCGTCAAGGGCCGCCACGTAATCCGTCTTTGCATCGCCCGTCGCCATGGCGTTCAGCATCATGGCCGCGCCTTTGACGGTCTTCGTCATCGGACCGGCGGTGTCCTGGGATGATGAAATCGGAACGATATGGCGCTGGGAGACCAGTCCGACCGTAGGCTTGAAGCCGACGATCCCGTTCGCATTGGACGGGCAAATGATCGATCCGTTCGTCTCGGTCCCGACCGTCCCGGCCGCAAGCGACGCCGCCGCCGCTGCGCCGGACCCGGAGCTCGACCCGCAGGGATTGCGGTCCAGCATGTGTGGATTGCGCACCTGACCGCCAAGCGCGGTCCAGCCGCTCATGGAATCGTTCGACCGGAAATTCGCCCATTGGCTGAGATTGGTCTTGCCGAGGATGATTGCGCCCGCTTCACGCAAGCCGGCCACAAGGGGCGAGTCCCGACCGGTGAGATTGTCCTTCAGCGCCAAGGCGCCGGCCGTCGTTGGCATCGGGTCAGCGCTTTCGATGTTATCCTTGAGCAGGATTGGAACGCCATGCAGCGGCCCCAACGTTTCGCCGGCGGCGCGTTTCGCATCGAGCGCTCGGGCGTCGGCCAGCGCGTCCGGGTTCACCGTGAGAACGCTCTGCAACGTCGGACCGTTGCGATCGATGCTTTCGATTCGATCGAGGTAGTCTTGGACGAGCGCTTCCGAGGTCACCTCGCCGGACTGGAGGGCGTCCGCCAATTCCGGCAAGGTCTTCGCCGTCCACCCAGCTGGCGCGTATTCAGCCAACGAATCAGAATCGTTAGAGACGTCCGTCACCTCAACGGAGTCTCCCAAACTTGTTTCCGGTGCGTCCGCACCTTGGCCGCATGCAGCCAGGATTAACGCCGGCACAGCGGCGCTGAACATCGGTTTCATTGTATCTCCCCTCGAAAAACGTGAGTCTCGCCAAGAGCTTAAGGCGCACGCCGCGTTTGATCAGCAGCGGCAACGACGCCCGTCACTCAAGCAGGCGCGCGGCCAGCGCTGTCCTCTTGTCCGCGCCGACGTCGAGGGTCTCCTCCAAGTAGACGTCGAGCGAGCCGGATTCCTCCGCGATGGCGTCAAACGCCGCCCGCAGATAGCTGCGCCGCACGCCCAGGAACGGTCGATAGACCTCCGCGTCGTAGCGTTTGTTCAGCATGTCGTTGAAATAGTCCCGGGCATCGGGCAGCCGGGCGTCGACGTCGACGGCGGTGTTTGTCAGATCGTAATCGTCGAAGATATCCGCCTCCGATACGCCAAGCGTATGCTTGGTCAACGCGCACAAAATGCCTGTGCGGTCCTTGCCGGCGGCGCAATTCACAAGCGCGGCGCCTTTGGCGGGTAGACCGGCGAGCTTGTCGAACCAGCCTTTGAACAAGTCGACATGGTGCGCCCGGAACGGGGCGGTCTGGTAATACTCCGTCATCCACCCTTCTGCGTCGTCCGCGCTCGCTTCAACACGCGAGAGAAACCGAACATGCGGCGACGTCGTTTCCCGGCCGCCGTCATGGGTCAACACGTCGACGCCGTCGCCGGGCCATTTGTTGACCTGGCGCTCGCGTTCGTCGGGCCGTCGAAGATCGGCTTGAAAGACGATATTGAAGCGCTCAAGCGCCTCAATGTCACCAGCGCTGGCGTCGGCGTAATGCCCTGACCGGAATAATAGACCGCGCTTGATCCGCCGCCCTCCGGACCCGAAATAGCCCCCAAAATCGCGAAAGTTTCGAACGCCCTCAAGCGGCGTGATCCGATCGGACATGATCCCTGTCTCCTTAGCGGAACGGCGGTTCGTCAAAGGCGCGCAGCTTGCGCGAATGAAGGGCGGCGCCGCCGTCGGCCGCCAGCTGCTCCAGCGTACGGATGCCGATCTGAATATGCTCGCCGATCGCCCGCTCGTAGAACCGGTTCGCCGCGCCCGGCAGCTTGATCTCGCCATGCAGGGGCTTGTCGGACACGCAGAGCAAGACGCCATAGGGCACCCTTAGGCGATAGCCGTTCGCGGCGATCGTCGCGCTCTCCATATCGATGGCGATGGCGCGGGATTGGTTGAACCGCCGCGCCGAGTCGGAGAAACGAAGCTCCCAATTCCGGTCGTCGACGGTGACCACCGTGCCCGTGCGCAGCCGCTTTTTCAGCGCGTCGCCGCGTTCACCAGTCACCTCGGCGGAGGCCTCTTGGAGTGCGACCTGCACCTCCGCGATGGGCGGGACTGGGATGTCCGGCGGCAGGACCGCGTCGAGCACATTGTCATCGCGCAAATAGGCGTGGGCGAGCACGTAGTCGCCGATCGATTGGGAATGCCTGAGCCCGCCGCAATGGCCCACCATGATCCAGCATTGCGGACGCAAGACGGCGAGATGGTCGGTGATCGTTTTCGCGTTCGAGGGGCCGATGCCGATATTGACGAGGGTGATCCCGACGCCTTCGTCGCCCATCAGGTGATAGGTCGGCATCTGGAAACGCCGCCACGGGCCTTCATTGATCTTCTGAAGCGGATCTTCCGTCTTGGCGTCGATGATCACGCCGCCCGGCGCCGAGAGCCTGCGATAGGGTCCAGGCTGTTTGATCCGCTCCACCGCCCACGCCGTGAACGCATCGACATAACGGTGGTAATTGGTGAAGAGGATGTATTGCTGAAAATCTTCGGCCGGTGTGCCGGTGTAGTGCTTGAGACGCTTCAGCGAGAAATCGACCCGCGGGGCGTCGAAGAGCGCGAGCGGCTTGTCGCCATCCTCGTCGAAGAGTTCGCCGTCGGCCACTTCATCGCCGATGTGGGCGAGCTTGGGCGACGGAAACCAGCGGGCGAGTTCGGCTGGCGAGATATCTTGGAGCCCGCCTGCCTGCGCCTCGTCCCAAACATAGACGTATGGGATCTCTGACTTCGACCGCCGCACCTCTATATCGACATCGTAATCCCGCAGAAGCGGCGTGAGCTGCTCAACAAGATAGGTGCGAAAAAATTCCGGCTGGGTGACCGTGGCCCGATAGACGCCCGCCTCGGAGAGCTTCCCAAACGACCGCGATATTGGCGGCGGCGGGCCATCCGGCGAATACCGAACCACAAGCTCGGGATAGCAGAATGCGCCGTTGTCGCGCCGCGCGGGGTCCGGCGGTGAACCGGTTTTCAGATAGGTCTCAAGCGCGTTCGACAGGGCTGCAACGGAGCTGTCGAAAATCGCGCCGAGCTCGGTGACAATCTCGTCTGGATCGCGTGTTGGAGCGGGCATGACTTGGTCTCGCCCAACCCGGCGGACCGGTCAACGCTTTGCAGCCAAGACCTCCGCATCGTCGATCCGAAACAGGCGCATTGGCTGATCCGGGTCGCCTTCGCCGCCGACAGGCTGCAGCCAGTCAGGCGCGGCCCCAGCCTCAAGACGTGCGGCGAATCCGTCAGGCCAGCGACGAGCATACAGCCTCATAGCCTCCGAACCCGGGCAATAGGCGAAGTAATCCGCGCCAAGTTCGCCCAACGTCCGAACGGCGTCCTCCGGCGGCGCTGCGAAGACCTTCACGCCCGTGGCGATCCCCTTCGGATTCCGGTGGTAAGGCGCGTTGAACACCGAATGCTCGCTATTGACGAGGACCCACGTGCCGATTCCGATGCTGGCGAAAACTTTGCCCACAGGTAAAGTCCGCAATTGCGCGATTGTGTCGGCGGCGTCGGGAGCGGTGCAATCGCGAAGTGTGACAATTGGCGCGCCTGCGTCCGTTGGCGTCTTTGCGAATGCAGTGTCGCCGACAGCTCGCCAGGTGACTGGCGCCAGGAGCGCAGCGACGGCTGCCGCGGCAATCAGCGCCGCAGGCCCGCGAACGGCGCGCCAGCGGTCGAACACGGCTCCGACAGCAACGCCAGCGGGAATGGAGGCCAGCGCATGGCTGAAGGTGACGCCGCGCACCTGCCAAATCGTCGCCAGAACGCTGAGGCCGAATAGGACGACAATCGGCGTCCACGTGATACGCCGTCGTGGACTGGCGCGCCCGACCAATACTGCCAAAGCCACAGCGGCCGCGAAGACGACCCCATACTGGCGGGTCGCGACTTGCTGATCTTCGACGGCCAAGAGCCAGAGACTTTTCGCCTCCCGCACCGTATCGAGCCAGAGATACCGTAATTCGGCGTCGATCGCCGCATATGGATCGCCAACACACGCAGGCGCCGCCGACAGAACAGCCAAGACAGTGACCACGCCTGCCGATGCGGCCCCGGCGAATCGCCGCATTGGCGACGTCAAGATGTTGAAACGCGGCAAGAGCGCGAAACCGGCGCCTGCGGCGATGATCGCGGCGAGGTGAGCGTTGCCAAACGCGTCGCACGCCGCACGGGCCGCGCCGGGCCCGGGAGCGTCCACCATATAGAAGAACGCAGCCGCGATGGCGCTCGATGCGCCAAAAACCTGGAGGCGCTGGGCCTCAGATCCGCCGCGACAAACCCACAACAAGCCAAACGAGAGAATGATCCCAGCCGCATAGGGCAGGCTCTCGATCGCAACGGACAGCATGGCGGCGACGGCGATGCCCGCGATAACGGCGGATCGCTTCGACCTGCGGGGGGACAAGAGCGAAGCCAAAGCAACAAGGAGCAAGGCGACTTCCAGACCGTGATGGTCGATCCGCCCGGGATAGAATTGGTAGACTGACGCCGATAACGCGAAGCAGGCTAAGCCGGCGGCCACGCCCGCGGGCGACGCGCCCAGCCGTCGCAGGATCAGCGCGAGCGCTGCAGATGCAATTACGAACAGGATGAGCGGCCAAATCGCTGCAGCCGCATAGGCGGCCTGCTGCGCCCCCAGGATCGGCGAAAAGGCGTGCGTCAGGCCCACAAGGAAAACGTCAGGTATCCGCGACCAATGCATCGCGCCGCCCTCTGGCGTAAGCAGACGCGACTGGTCGACGGTCCCCCACGCCTGGCCGGACATGAGATCCTGAACTTGCGTGAACCGCATTTGATCGTCGATCCCCGGCAGCATGCCGCCAGTCGCCTCGCCAACATGGACGGCGAGCATCGTGAATAGAAAGAGCCAGACAACGATCGGCGCGGCCCAGCCTCCTCGGCGCGTCGGCATCGAAGCACCCCCTTTTCGCGCTTACGCGTTCTTTACGGTCATGGGGTCTTATCGAAACAAGGTTACCGAAAGGCTCCAGGATGGCCTCACCAAACGCCGCCGCCGTTTCGCCGGCGCATACCGCACCCCTTCGAATCGCCGTGGCGTTGCCTTGCTACAACGAAGCAGCCACGATCGGCGACGTCGTCGCAGACTTCAGGGCGGCGCTGCCAGGGGCCGAGATCTACGTTTTCGACAACAATTCGACCGACGGCACAGCGGATATCGCCCGCGCTGCCGGTGCGGTGGTTAGGCGCGAAACCCGCCAGGGCAAGGGAAACGTCGTGCGCCGTATCTTCGCCGATGTGGACGCGGATATCATCATCATGGCGGACGGCGACGGAACGTATGACGCCTCCGCCGCGCCCACGCTCGTCGAACTCATGCTCCGGAATCAGGTTGACATGGTCGTGGGCGCACGGGCGGGGGTCACGCAAGATGCTGGCCGCGGCGGACACGCGCTCGGGAACAAGGCCTTCAACACGCTCTATGGCTGGATGTTCGGTCGGGACTTCACGGACATCTTCTCTGGATATCGGGTTTTCTCCCGGCGTTTCGCTCGAAGCTTTCCAGCGGTCTCGTCCGGCTTCGAGATTGAAACGGAAATGTCCGTCCATGCGAGCCAGCTCGGCATCCCCGTGCTTGAGCGCCCGACCGCCTACGGCGTTCGGCCTGAAGACTCGACCTCGAAACTCAGGACATTCCGAGACGGCTTTCGGATTCTGGGCATGTTCATCACGCTGATGAAAGAAACCCGTCCGGCGATGTTTTTCGGGCTGCTCGGCGCGGGATGCGTGGTCTTGGCCGGCCTGCTCTCGCTGCCGCTTCTACTCACATATCTCCAAACCGGCCTCGTGCCGCGGTTGCCCACAGCGATCCTGTCGACCGGCATCGTGGTCATCGGCGCCGTGTCGGCCGTCTGCGGGCTTATACTGGATAGTCTTGCGCGGTCGCGCGTTGAGCAGAAGCGGGCGGTTTACCTGAGCTATCCACCTGTCGATCGGCGATGATCGCGGCGTTTCGCGCTCCTCTTTTTCGAAGGCTTTTGCGATTTGCAGTGATCGGCGGCGTCGGCTTCGTCGTCGACGCCGGATTGCTCACATTATTTGCGTTTGTAGGGGTGGATCCCTTCCTCGGACGCCTTGTGTCCCTGCCAAGCGCTATTCTGACGACATGGCGCTTAAATCGGACAATCACATTCGGCGCCTCCCAAACCAGCCAGGTAACCGAGGCGGCGCGCTATAGCGGGGTGGCCCTTGTTATTGCAGGGGTGAATTACGCGATTTACGCGGCCGTACTGACCGGTTTTCCGACGATCGAGCCCGTTCTCGCGGTGCTTTGCGCAACTGCGATCTCAGCCACCTTGTCTTATATTGGCTACGCGAAGCTGGTGTTTCGAACCGAAACCTGAAGCGCTGCAATCGGCCTATTCCGCTTGCGTGGCGGGACTGGTGTGAAGTCTGTCGAAAGACGCCCAAACTCCTTCCGACCCATGCCACTCGCCGCGGGTTGCGCCCTTCGAGTACTCTGTCGCACGCGCCTCAAAGAAATTGGCGTGCTCGACCCCGTTCAGGATCTCCGTCAGCCAAGGAAGCGGGTGTTTCTCGAAACCATAAATCGGCTTGAGACCAAGCTGACCCATACGCCAATCAGCGATGTAGCGGATATAAGCCTTGATGTCGTCGGGCGTCATGCCCTCAACTTCGCCCGCCTCGAAGGCGAGATCGATGAATTTGTCTTCGAGCTTGATCACGGTCTGGCAGCAATCGGCGATATCGTCCTTGACGCCCGCCGTCAGCGCGCCGGTCTCTTCCGAAAACGTGTGGAACAGCTTGATCATGCCTTCGCAGTGCAGGCTCTCATCACGCACGGACCACGACACGATCTGCCCCATTCCCTTCATTTTATTGAAGCGTGGGAAATTCATCAGCATGGCGAAGCTGGCGAAAAGCTGAAGCCCCTCGGTGAAGCCGCCGAAGACAGCCATGGAGGTCAGGATGTCGCGATCGGTCTCGACGCCGAATTTGCCGAGATAATCGTGTTTCGCGGCCATCTCTTCGTATTCCATGAAGGCGGAGAATTCCGCCTCCGGCATCCCGATCGTCTCCAGAAGCAGAGCGTAAGCCGCGATATGGATCGTCTCCATATTCGAGAACGCCGAGAGCATCATGCGCACTTCAACCGGTTTGAAGAGCGGCATGTAGCTCTCCATGTAATTCGCACCGACTTCAACGTCGGATTGGGTGAAGAACCGGAAGATCTGGGTGAGCAGATTGCGCTCCTTGTCGGTCAACTTGACCGCCCAATCCTTGCAATCTTCGCCCAGCGGAACCTCTTCCGGCATCCAATGGATCTGCTGCTGACGCTTCCAAAAATCATAAGCCCATGGATAACGAAACGGCTTATAAGCTCGGCTTGGAGCCATTAATCCCGATGCCAGCGCCAAACCGTCCGCCATGTGTCGCTCCCGCGTAAACCCTGCTTCTAACACTATATATTGTGCAACGCTAAGATTGGTAGCGCAATATGGGGTTTGCGGGCTGAGTCAATTTGTCCCCAACATTCATGCTGGCGACGTTATGAACCGGGCGGCGGCGCGCTTTAACGGCGGATCGTAAAACTCACGCCGCCAAAATCCTCGCCCTGACGAACGATTTGGGAATTGTCCTCATATCGGACTTCGCGCCGGATATAGCTTAGCGAGAATTGGCCGCCAAAGCGGTTGAATGCAAAGCCCGCCTGCATATCGCCGACTGAAACTTGATCGCGCAATCGCAAATCATCGATGGGGTTGAGATCGAACCCTGTCGATCCCGCGTCCCAAATCACGGCGTCGCCGTTCGAGCCGGCAAAGATGTACCAAGATTGAGACGCCGCAGACGTGCCGCGCTGATCAAAATCAGGCGCCAGGAGATTCTGGCCAACCCGGAATTCGTAACCGAAGCTGCGAACCTGGAGCTCGCCGTCGCGGCGATATCGTGCGCGCGGCGAGAACCCGATATCGAGATCGACGCCAATGCCCTGACCGGAGGCGGCAAAGTCGACCACAGCTTCGAATTGGCGGGCATCGTCGAAACCGCGCCAGTAATCGTCGACGCTTAGGCGTCCGGTGAATGCGTTCAAGGTTGGATTGTTCGACCAATCGAGCGGGTCGAACGGGCCAAACCCAGCCCCGGCTGTCACGTCGACGCGAAGATTGTCGCGATTACCGGCTCCCGCCGTGACAGCGCCGGGCGAGGGCATCGGCATCGTCGGATAAGCGCCCTGAGAGAAGTTTGTCGAAACCCCCGCTGCGTTGGAGAACAGCCAGTCGCTGGTGGACGTCGCATCGTTTCCGATGCCTGGCGCGGCCAACTTCATCCCAGGCGTAAGGGCGACTTCGGCAGACGCCCCGGAAGGTGCGCCGGCGTATCGGCGAAGGGGCGAGGTTTCGCATGCCTGGCACAAAAGCACGCCTGCCAGCGGCGCAAGCCACGCGAGATGACGTCCTAATCCACCCATGGACCGACTCCCGGAACGTGCAAGGATTCAGCCCGAAGCGGCTTAAGATCGGATAAATCTGCTCGGTGAAGATTTCGCTTGCGGAGATGTTGGCGTTAACGAAGTTCTGCCGTCAGACACGGCGAAATCTGTTCAAACCTGTGGCGAAATCTGGATTTCAGCAAAAACGGCGGACCAGATGGCCCGCCGCGCGTTCTTAACCTTGATTCATTTATCTTATTGGCAAGCGAGGCATTCTTCGTAATCGGTCTTCGGCGCTTCGAGCTCGCTGACTTCAGATTTTTCTGATCCGGCGAAGGCTGCCCGCTGCACCGACTTCGACCGGCAATAGTAAAGCGACTTCACGCCCTTTTCCCACGCCGTCCAGTGCAGCATGTGCAGGTCCCACTTATCGATGTCGCCTGGCAAGAACACATTCAACGATTGCGACTGGCAAATAAATGGCGTCCTGTCAGCGGCCAGCTCGACGATCCATCGCTGATCGATCTCAAACGCGGTGCGGAAGACGGCTTTCTCGTCGTCAGACAACGCATCGAGGTGTTGTACCGAGCCTTCCTGCTCCAGGATTGACGTCCAAATCTCCGGCGTATTGAGCCCCTTATCCTCCAGCAACGCTTCGAGATGGCGGTTCTTCACGGTGAAGGAGCCCGAAAGCGTCTTATGTGTGTAGACGTTGGCCGGGATCGGTTCGATGCCAGCGCTCGTTCCGCCGCAGATGATTGAGATCGAGGCCGTCGGCGCTATGGCGAGCTTGTGGGAGAAGCGCGCCATGACGCCCTGTTCCGCAGCGTCGTCGCAGGGGCCCCGTTCCTTCGCAAGCTTTACGGACGCCGCATCGGCGCCGCGGCGAATATGCTTGAACATGGCCATGTTCCAGGCCTTCGCGGCCGCGCTTTCCATGGGCGCGCCTTGGGCTTGCAGGAAGGAGTGAAAGCCCATGAGCCCTAGACCCACCGACCGCTCGCGCCTCGCGGAATAAACGGCGCGAGCCATCTCGTCGGGCGCCCGGTCGATGAAATCCGTCAAGACGTTGTCGAGGAAGCGGAAAATATCCTCCAGGAAATTCTCGTCCTGCTTCCACTCGAGAAACTTCTCGGCGTTTAGCGACGACAGACAGCACACCGCCGTCCGATCGTTTCCGAGGTGGTCGACACCGGTCGGCAACGTAATTTCCGAACACAAATTCGACTGCGTGACTTTGAGTCCCGTCTTACGCTGGTGCGCAGGCATGGCGTTGTTCACCGTATCGGTGAAAAGCAGATACGGCTCGCCGGTTTGAATGCGAAGCTCCAAGATCTTCTGCCACAGCTTGCGGGCGTTCGTCGTGCGCAAAACCTCGCCCGTCTTCGGACTGCGCAGACCGAACTCAACGTCGTCGCGGACGGCCTCCATGAATTCGTCTGTGATATTGATCCCGTGGTGAAGGTTCAGGCTCTTCCGGTTAAAGTCGCCAGACGCCTTCCGGATCTCCAGGAATTCTTCGATTTCCGGGTGGTGGATATCGAGATAGCAAGCGGCCGAGCCGCGTCGAAGCGAGCCTTGGGAGATCGCCAGGGTGAGGCTGTCCATGACGCGGATAAAAGGAATAATGCCAGACGTCTGCCCGTTCTGGCCGACTTTCTCGCCGATGGAGCGGACATTGCCCCAATAGGTGCCGATGCCGCCGCCGTTCGAGGCGAGCCAGACATTCTCGTTCCAGGTCTCGACGATATCGTCCAGCGAATCGCCGACCTGGTTGAGAAAGCAGGAGATCGGCAAGCCGCGGTCCGCCCCGCCGTTCGACAGCACGGGCGTCGCCGGCATGAACCAAAGCTTCGACATATAGTCGTAGAGCCGTTGGGCGTGGTCGGGGTCGTCGGCGTACGCCGTGGAGACCCGGGCGAACATGGTCTGAAAGGTCTCGCCTTGCAGAAGATATCGGTCCTGCAGGGTGACTTTGCCGAACTCGGTCAAGAGGGCGTCGCGCGAGGGATCGATCTCAACCCCCTTCACAACGCTCAGCTCAGCCGCCTTCGGCTTCCCCCGGCGAACCATCGCTTCTTTCGTCACGCTCACAGCTTCAGACGCAGACATTTTCAAGCCTCGATTCCTAGAAACACATATAGGGACCGACCCCATGTGCCGCCATATGCAGCGCCCCTCGTCGATCCTGACACAAGATATAGTGGTCGGATGGTTAAAGGAACGTCAACGGGATTTTTCGTCCGTGGGCCGCCTTCCTTGGGGAGAGAGGGCTATTGTTCAATGGCCGCCGCAGGCGCGGGGTCCGCATCGGCGACGTCGAGGAGGGCGCCGCCTGGGTCCTCGATCACAATATCTGGGAAGAGCCGCGCGATTTCCTGATTCCATTCATAGAGCGCGCCCCAATTCTTCCCGCTGTTCGGCATGAGGCCGAGTCGCACAATGACGAGGTCTTTCGACGGAACGACCCAAATCGTCTGGCCCTCATTGCCGCCTGCGTGGAACGCGTCGCACGGACAGGTAAGGGCCGCCTGGCTATGGCTGCGCTCGACATCCTCGGGCGGCGTAATCCACCAGCCCGCGCCGTAGACATTGGCGTTCTCGCCCGGCGTCTCCGTGCGGGCAAAGTCGACCCAGCCTTCGGGCAGCAGCCGTTCGCCCTCCCAAACCCCGTCGCGGAGATAAAGGTAGCCGAACTTGGCGAAGTCCCGCGGCGAGGCCCAGACATAGGAGCCGCCCAGGAACGTGCCCGCAGGATCGAACTCGATGACGTGGTCCATGCCGATCGGGCCGAACAGGTTCTCGTCGGTCCAGCTCGCCGTCGTCCTCGGATCCGCGCCCAGCCACACGTCGGACTGCAGCGCCCGCGCGACCAAGTGGATTCCGCCTGTTGAATAGTTCCAGACCGTTCCGGGCGCGTGGAGCGGCGGACGCTCGGCCATAAAGGCGGCGACGTCGAAGCGGCCCGGGCCGAACATCATCTGGACGACGTCATTGGTCACAAGATCCGTCGCGCCGATCTCGGTATAGTCGAGCCCGTCGGTCATGTTCAGCCATTGCCGCCAGGTGATCGCCGCGCGCGGGTCGTCCTGCGGCCAGGGCGACGGCATCGGCGCGTCGATCGAACCGATCAGGCCGAGCGCCGCCGCCCGGCCGACCAGCGCTTGGGTCACCGATTTCGCCATGGACCAGGAAACCTGCTTCGTCTCCGGGCCGAAGCCCTCGCCGTACGCCTCGCGCACCAGGCGGCCGCGATGGATGATCACCATGCCCCGGGTCTCGCCCATCACATCGCCCACGCCGCGGGCCATCGTCTCTTCGATCACCGCGTCCAGCGCGCCGGCGTCGACGCCGTCCTCGAGCGCTGCGGTCTCCCAAGCCTCCGTCGGCCAGGCGAGCCCCTCGGGCTGGGGCGGCAGGGGGTGGAGCGCTTGCGCCGCGGCCGAGCCGGCGAGCGCGATCGCCGCAACCACGCCCCTCGGCAGTTTGGTCTTGATCGCCATGGCGCAGCCCTCCTACGGTTGATCTTGGATCAGCATAGGGGCGCGCGCTCGCGATGGCCAAAACGTTTTTGATCGGGCTCGCCCTTGTCGCCGCCCTGGCGGCCGGCGGCTGGCGGTTTTGGATGAAGGACCAGGTGGCGTACGCCCGCGTCGCCACCGCCTACGGCGCGAAACAGGTCTGCTCCTGCCGCTTCATCAGTGCGCGGGAGATCGATAGCTGCCTTGGCGATTTCACCCAAGATATCAGCCTTGTCTCATTCTCCGAAGAGGGCCAGGAGATCACCGCTTCGGTGCTTGGCGGCCTCGTTCGCGCGACCGCCGCCTATGAAGACGGCCTCGGCTGCGCGCTCGCCGCGCCTTGACGCGATCGACGCCGGCTTTACGAGCGCGCCCGCGATCGCCACATTAGCGCTTTCGGCGGCGGGCGGACCGAAGGAAGCCTAACCTATGCGTATCATGCTCATCACCGACGCCTGGGAGCCCCAGGTCAACGGCGTCGTGCGGACGATGAAGCGCGTTATCGCCGAATGCGAGGCCATGGGCCATGAATGGGAGGTCGTCTCCCCGGCCGACGGTTTCCGCACCGTGCCGCTGCCGACCTATTCCGAGATCCGCCTCGCCCTCGGCGC
>CAZQZC010000067.1:0-14144 GCA_964597685.1 uncultured Hyphomonadaceae bacterium
GAGGCCGAGACACAGCCGTCCGACCCCCAACCAGGTGACGCGCCCGGGCAGACGTGGGTCGGGCGGATGCCGGCGGATATCCGCCCCTATCTGACCCTGTCGCGGTTCGACAGCCCGGTCGGGTTTTGGCTGCTCGCCCTGCCCTGTTGGATTGGCCTCGCCTTTGCGCGCATCGGTGAAGGGCTTCGTCTGATCGACGCGTTCTGGGTCCTGTTGTTCGGTCTCGGCGCGGTCGCCATGCGCGGCGCTGGATGCACCTGGAACGACATCATGGACCGAGAGATCGACGCCCGTGTCGCGCGCACGGCTGGCCGGCCGCTGCCGTCTGGCCAAGTTAGCGTGAGAGAGGCGATCCTATGGCTCGGCGTACAATTGTTTGCTGGATTGCTGGTCTGGCTCGTCCTGCCGACGGACGCCAAGATCGTCGCATTGCTGGCGATCCCGCTTGTCGCCGTCTATCCCTTTATGAAGCGCGTGACCTGGTGGCCGCAGGCTTGGTTGGGGATTACGATCAATTGGGGCGTTCTTGTCGCCTATTGGACAGCAGGCGGAGAGACGATCCCGGGCGCCATCCTGGCGGTGGTGCTGTTGATCGGCCTCGCCCTATGGACGATCGCCTACGATACGATCTACGCGCTGCAGGACACCGAGGACGACGCGCTGATCGGCGTGAAGTCGACCGCCCGGCTCTTCGGCGACCAAGCGCTGCTCGCCGCCTTTTGCTTTCATTTGTCGGCCGCCGCACTCATCGCCCTCAGCGCCTGGATCGCCGGCGCTGGGCGAATCGGCGCGATCACAGCCCTCGCGTTCCTGATCCATGGCGTCGTCCAATCGGCGTGGCTGGCGACCACTCTGAAGAAGAGTGCGCTGAGCGTCTTCAAGTCAAATGTATGGGCAGGGGCCATTCTTCTGGTCGGGTTTGGCGTTGCGGCAGCGGTTTGACGCAGCGTCACATTGTTGATGGGCGCGAAACGCCGTAAATTCGAGCTATGGCGACCGCAAAACGCATAAAGCCGCTCGACGTCTTTACAGCCGACCAATGGCGTGAGGTCCAAGCGCGTTCAGATTGGCTGGGCCTTGGCATGGTTCTCCATGTCTGGGCGGTCATCTTTGGTATGATCGCCCTCGCCGTATGGCAGCCTTGGTTCATTCCGATCGCAATTCCGGTCATCGGCGCGCGGCAATTGGGCCTCGCTGTCCTGATGCATGAAGCCGCCCATGGCGGCCTACATCGCGCGGCGACGATTAACGACTTTGTCGGACACTGGCTGGTCGGCGCGCCCGTAGGCGCGAACCTTGCCGCCTATCGCCCTTACCACCTCAAGCACCACAAATACGCCCAGCAGCCGGAAGATCCGGATTTGCCCCTGTCGGCGCCGTTCCCCATCACGCCATCCTCTTTTCGACGAAAAGTGATCCGCGATTTGACCGGGCAGACATTTTTCAAACAGCGCTCCAATCAGATCCTGAACGCACTGGGCGTTGGCATTCGCAAACAGAAAGGGGCTGAGAACCGGTTCGCCAGCGCGCGAGAGGCTGTCATCCCGTTTGCGATCGCAAATGCGATACTGCTCGCCGGGCTGACGCTGGCCGGGGCGTGGTGGGCCTATTTCGTCCTTTGGCTGTTGCCCATGGCGACTTGGAACCAACTCGTCACCCGCCTGCGCAACATCGCCGAACACGCCGTGACGCCGGACCATGACGATCCGCTGCGCCACGCTCGCACGACACGCGCCAACCTGCTCGAACGAATCTTCATCGCGCCCTATTGGGTGAATTACCATTGCGAGCATCACATGTTCATGCATGTGCCTTGCTATCGCTTAGCCAAGGCGCACCGGCTCCTCGAAGCGAACGGCGTGACGGACCTCATGGAGGTGCAGACCGGATATGCGACGGTCTTGCGCCAGGCGACGACGAAGCCGGAAGCGGCGTCGGCGTGAGCGACCGCAACGTCCTCGGCGGAGACCTGGCGCCCTGCGGCTTGGAGCCCAAAACGGGCTTCTTCAGAGATGGATGCTGCCGAACAGGGCCGAACGACAGGGGCAAACATGTGGTCTGTGCGATTGTTACAGACGAGTTCCTGCAATTCAGCCTGTCGCAGGGCAACGATCTGGTCACGCCGCGTCCGGAATTCTCTTTCCCCGGCCTCAAGGCTGGCGACAGATGGTGTCTTTGCGCCAGCCGCTGGAACGAAGCGCGGCGTGCGGGGGTCGCGCCTCCGGTGAACCTGGAAGCGACACACGAAACAGCCGCCGATATCCTCTCTCTCGACGACTTGAAGTCCCACGCCTTCCAGTGAAGCGCGTCACGGACTAAGCTGGCGGCTATGAAAGTTACGATTGAAATGGTGTCGGACCTTGTCTGTCCATGGTGCTGGCTCGGTTTGCGCCGGCTGCAAGCCGCGCGCGAAATAGCGTCCGACGTCGAGACGGACGTCTACTTCCGGCCCTACGAGCTCGACCCGACAATACCTGACAGCGGCGTCGGATATCGCGATTACATGAAGGCGAAGTTCGGCGACGAGCCCGATCCCGCCAAGAATCGTTGGAAAGCCATGCGTTCCGCGCTTGAGGAATACGGCGCGGCCGAGGGCGTCCCCTTTGACTTTGAAGGCATGACCCACCGCCCCAATACGGTCAACGCGCACCGGGTCGTACATTGGGCCCAGGGCCAAGGCCTCGGCGCTGAAATGAAAGAGGCGATTTTCGACGCCTACTTCAACAGACATGAGAATATCGGCGACACGGATATTCTCGCGGCGTTGGCCGAACGCGTCGGCTTGGACCGCGGCATCGTTCTCAAACTTCTCGAAAGCGACGCAGACCGGGACACCGTGAAAAACGAGGCGGCGACCTTCATACAAATGGGGGTAGCAGGCGTGCCCACGTTCATCGCTGACCGGGCGGTCGCCGTTCAGGGCGCCGAAACGCCGGAGAAGATCGCCCGGATGATCCGCGCCGCCGCCGATAGGCGCGCCCAACAGCCGGTCAGCTGAACTCGAGATCGACGAGCCGCGCATAGACCCCGCGCTCAGCGCAAAGCGTCTCATGCGTGCCTTGCTCAATAAGCCGGCCGTTTTCCATGACAAAAATGCGATCAGCCCGCTTCACCGTCGCCAGGCGGTGGGCGATTATGAGCGTCGTGCGGTCACGCGAAAATGTGTCTAGCGCAATCTGAACCGCAGCGTCGCTCTCGGCGTCCAGGGCGCTTGTGGGTTCGTCCAACAACAGAATTGGCGCGTCCTTCAGAAACGCCCGCGCCAAAGCCACCCGCTGGCGCTGTCCGCCCGACAGATTGCCGCCCGATTCTCCGCACCGCGTCTCATACCCCTGTGGCAGAGCCATGATGAAGTCATGAGCATTGGCCGCTTTCGCCGCGGCCAGGATCTGATCCTTGTTCGCCCCCAGCCGGCCAAGCGAGATGTTCGCGTGAACTGTATCGTCGAACAATGCTGGTTCCTGGGCGACGATAGCCATCGCCGCCCTCAAGGACGTCTCAGAAACGTCGGTCAGACGATGACCATCAATGCGGATATCGCCGCGATGGGGATGATAGAGCCGCAGCAAGAGATTGATGACCGTCGACTTGCCCGCACCTGATGGACCGACCAGAGCAATTGTCTCGCCTGGCGCGATCTCTAGGCTCAATCCGTCCAAGGCGGGCGAACCGTCTGGATAGCTGAAGAACACGCCGTCGAATTGGAGTGCGCCTTTCACGTCCTTCAAGTTCACGGCGTCGCGCCGATCTTCAGTGAGGCGCGGAGCGTCAACGATCCCATAGAACCGGTCCGCCGCCGCTCCGCCTTCCTGAGCGGCGGCGCTGAGCGTTCCAAGGGCTCGAATCTCCGGCGCGGCCACGCCGATTAGCGCGATGAATCCGAGAAAGTCCCCAATGGTCGCCGACCCTGTGGATATCCGCCATGCGGAGACGCCCAAGACACCAGCCACTGCGATACCGCCCGCAATCTCCAGAATGGGGTCGACCGCGGCCCTATCCGCCAGAATACGCAGAAAAAGCCTCGCGCGTTCCCGGAAGCCCTTGGTTGCACGCGCTTTCTGATAGGCTTCGAGCCCGTAAGCCTTGCCGATGCGCGCCGACTGAAACGCTTCAGAGAGCAGCGACGTCACCTCGCCAACTTGCTCCTGCGCCCGTTTTGATCGCTTTCGAATGCGCGCGCCAAGGGCGACGACAGGACCCAACGCAACCGGATAGGCGACCAGAAGAACAAGGGCCAATTGCCAATCCATCCAGACCATCGCCGCGAGCGCGCCAACAAGCGTTAGAACGCCCTTCGACAGATTGTTGGCCAGGCGCAGCGCGACATCCCGCATGACCGAAGCATCGTGGGCGAAGCGTGAGACAAAACCGCCCGATGCAGAACCGGCGAGCCGTTCATAGTCGCCGTCGATCAGCGCAGCGAATTGGGCGTCCTGCGCGCCAATCAGAGCGTTTTGAACGCCCTTATTGTTGGCGAGGCTCATGCCATAGAGTGCGGCAGCGCGCGCGCCGGCCGCGACAATAATCGCCCCCGTCAGCAACCAGACCCATGATTGCATCGACGCATCGCCCGCCGCCGTGTCCTGCAATCGGTCGCCAATAAACTTAACAAGGACACCATAGGAGACCGCCGCGGCGGACGTCAGCACCGCAAACGCTGCGCCGAGTGCGAACCAGCTCCATTCCGGCGCGAAGTGCTCTCTCAGCAGCCGCGCCAAGCCAGAACTCCGCGCGCCCTCAGGCGTGGTGGTGGACGCCGGTTTCAGGATCTAACAGCTTGTGAGCGTGAAGAATGAAGTAACGCGTTTCGGCGCTGTCGACCGTTCGCTGGGCGGCGGCCTTCCAAGCATCGTAGGCTTCTTTGTAGTTTGGAAACGCACCGACGAAGTCGACCTTTGACAGGTCTTCGAATTCGACTTCGGTCACGTCCTTCATCTGACCACCGAAAACAATGTGGAGCAATTGCCTCCTGGGCGCGGGCGCATCTGTCATTGCCTTCAACTCTTCTTTTTGTCGCGTGTGATCGGTCGCCTCCGATTGCGGGTCCGGAAGGCGAGCCGCCCTTGTGCGCCGCAGTAACAGAGGATGCAACGCGTTTCCAGCCGCCACCAGGCTGCGCTGCAGGGGAACCGGACGGTTGAAGCGGAAGGGCTCGCCATCGTGGCTCGTCGCCAAACCGCCGGCTTCCTCGATGAGAATCGCACCAGCAGCGAGATCCCAATCAGACTTGCGCCAAAGAACAAGCGCACCATCCCATCGACCGGCCGCCACGAGAGCCAACCGATACAAGGTCGCGTTCGGCTTTGGATTAAGGGTCTTCACCGAGGGCCATGGCTCGGGCCAATCGGGGTGGTTCAACAATCCCTCGGACGTAACGAGTTGGCAATCCTCAACAACATTGCGCTCACTCGCGCTTATGGCTTCGTCATTCAGCCACGCGCCAAGGTCCCGGCCCGCGGCGTACAATTCTCCCAACACAGGCGCGTAAACGACGCCCGCTATGGAGACTCCGTCTTCGACCAAAGCGACCCCAACGCACCAATGCGGGTCTCCTCGCATGAAGGCGCGGGTGCCATCTATGGGATCGACAACCCAGATTCTTCGGCGCGATAGGCGATCTGAATCGTCGGCTGTCTCCTCAGACAGCCAACCATAATCCGGGCGCGCGGCGCTCAATCGTTCGAAGAGAAAGCGATTGACGGCGAGATCGGCCTCCGTAACCGGATGGCCGGGCGATTTGTCCCAGGCCTGCGTCTCTCCCCGCTCCATATAGCTCAACGCGATGCGCCCGGCCTCCATTGCGGCGTCGCGCATAAGATCGAGGTCGTGCGAAAGACTGGCCGCCGCCTCTCGATCAATCGCCGGCAATCTGCAGGCCCTCGATTAGGACGCTCGGAGCGTTGCGGCTTCCGCGAAACTCCAAATCGTTAGCTGGACGCAGACGCTTGAACATCTCGATTAGATTTCCCGCAACGGTCACTTCCGACACCGGGTAAGCGACATCTCCACCTTCGAACCAAAACCCCGCAACGCCGACGGAATAGTCGCCGGTATTCGGGTTAATGGATGGCCCGAACATGTCGGTGATGAGCAAACCCTCCCCAACCTCAGCCATAAGCGCCTCGCGCGTCTCTTCGCCGGCGGCGAGAAAGAGGTTGGAGGTCGCGACGCCAGGCGGATCGCCGAACCCCGAGCCAGCGAAGCCGTTGGGCCGCAATCCCAATTGCTTGGCCGAAGGACCATTCAAGAGCCATTGCGTTAGAACACCGTTTTCCACCAGGTGCGTGCGAGCAACAGGGCGGCCCTCGCCATCGTGGTTTCGCGATCCAAGACCCATTGGCCGGAACGGATCATCGATGACGGCGACGCCAGGCGCGAAGATCTGAGCGTTCAGGCGATCTTTGAGAAAGCTGACGCCGCGCGCGACAGCAGGCCCAGACACCGCTGCGATCAAGGGGCTCAACAGGCTCGACGAGACCCTCTTGTCGTAAATCACCGCCGCCGTGCGGCTTGAGACCTTGCGCGGCCCCAAGCGAGCGGCTGCACGCTCTCCCGCAATCCGTCCAATGTCTACTGGGGTCGGCCTGTCCGCCCGGCGGCGTGTTGTCCAAGAATCGTAATCACGCTCCATGGCCCCGTCGCGTTCCGCAACCGCCGATAGCCCGACGCTCGAATAACCGCCGCTTCGATAAGCTTGAAAACCGTTGCTCGCCGCCACCCAGCGTTCTGCACGCGTCCAGCCTGCGCCGGCTCCAGGAACCGTCTTGACCGCGGGCACCGCAAGCGCGGCGGCCTCAGCCGCGAGGGCGTCCGCCTCCAAGTCCTCATTGGCGGATGGCGCATCCCCGTCGAGGTCGAGCTCCGGCATTTCGGTCGCCAGCTCGGTCGATGGCGCCAGCCCGCAGAACGGGTCTTCCGGGGCGAGTTTCGCCATCGCCGCACAACGCTGAGCCAAGTCGCCAAGCGCGGTCTCGGAGATATCGGATCCAGAGACGTGAGCTTGGCGCCGACCGAAGAGCACGCGCAACGCGACCGAGGTTGTTTCGTCCCGTTCGATCGTTTCGAGTTTTCCGTCGCGCACGCCAATGCTGACGCTTTCCGATCGCGCGATACGCGCATCGGCCGCATCCGCGCCGAATTTTAAAGCCGACTCTATTGTCAGCGCGAGTAAGTCATTGTGTGTCGGAACCGCAGGCATGGGGTTTAGATGGCCCGCGCCGGAACGCCTGGCAACAGCTTGTGCGTTAGTCGTCGCGCCGCGCGTCCGGCAGTCGGTCGTTAATGTCGTCCCGAATGTCGAGCAACGTGACGATAAGGCCGCCCACAACGCTCGCGGCGATCCACCCGGCCAAAGAAAAGCCTACGATCTCGATCAACCGGCCCAAGCCGCCGCCGATATCCAACACTTCCGCGGCCCACGCGCCGTTCTGATAAACGCCCAAGAACGCACCGCCCACAATGATCGCAATGTAGGCGACATAGACCATGGTCCGAAAGCTGTTGATGATGAAGAATTTCACGATTGTCTCCCCTATGTCGCCAGGTTCTTAGGCGACGCCGTTCTAACCATCGGAACCGTCGCAAGTCACGACTGCTTTTAGGGCGAAAGCTGCAAATTCGAATTGTTCGGCTGTCGACAAGTCCTCGCCTGCCTTGTCAAAATCACCCGAACGCGCCGCTGACGCGACTTTAGTAAATGTATCCGGGCGCAGCTCATCCTGCGCGGCGTCGGCGAAGCACTGGCATGTTTCGCGTGTTTCGCCCTGTTCGACGCAGGCATTGACGATGTCCGACTTGCCCGGACCGCTGCACGCCGTCAGGAATGCAGCCGCGGCGAATGAAACTCCATACTTTGTCATAGCACATCCCCTTTTACAGAAACGATTTCATGGATTTTAGGCCGGGACCAGCGGCGTTCGGCAGTTCTCACTCGCGCCGCAAAAGAGCGTCGACCCGGAATCGCGCCTTAGCGGACGACAGAAAATCAGCTTTGATGGCCAAACGGTCATAGTCCTCGGCGACCCAGTCTAAGAACGGCTTCGGCGACTGAGCGTTGAAATCGAGGTAAGACAAGAAAAACGCATCGAGAACACCCGTCTTGCCGTGCTTGATATGCAGATATTTGAATGACAATTGGTCCAGCGCGTCTTCTACCGAACGCCTCTCTCTCAAAATGCGATAAAGCGTCGCCATAAGTCCCGCACGATCAGCGCCGGACTTGCAGTGCATTAACGCCGGATAGGCGATGCGGTCGAAAAGACGGCCTGCCTCAAAGATCGTTTCGCGTGTCGGCGTATCGCGTGAGAACACCTGAAAATCGATGAGATCGACCCCGTGGGCCAGGCAGGCTTCGCGCTCCAAGAGATAATAGCCCTTGGTGCTCGCCCCGCGCAGGTTAACGATGGTCCGAACGCCTCGATCCCGCGCGTGCTCGGCGATCTGGCGCGGCGACGGCTGATTGGATCGCCACATCTCATGAGAGATCTGATGAAGATTGCGAAACCGCAGACGCAGCACGCCGTGGTCGCCCCAAATCAATTCTCGCCAAGCCCTCTGGCGCCCAGCCGGCGTGGTCAAATCAGCAGGTTGGTGGGCCAAACGCGTCGTCATCGCCGCCGCATAGCCGTTCGACCGCGTATCGCGCAAGCACATCGATAAACCGCGCAGTAACTATCGCAGGCGACAAGAGCGAGGAGTAATTTTCAGCCAAAGGACGCCACGATGGCCTTCCGAGATATTCGCATTGGTCTCCTCGCCGCGCTCGCCCTCTGCACCGCTGGCCCTGCGCTCGCGGTTGGCGTCGGCCTTCAGCCGACGACGGTCGAAAGCGAGGTTGAACCTGGCGACCGCCAGCGTCAGGTCGTCACGATTGCGAACGTGCACCAAGAGAAGACGATCTCGTTGACAATTGGTCTAGCCGACTGGTCCCTCGACGAAAATGGCCGGATCGAGCTCGCGCCCCCCGGCGAAATGGACAGCTCGGCGTCTGATTGGGTGAGGTTCAGCCCCGCCTTCGTCACATTGGAGCCAGGAGAATCCGAACAAGTTGTTGTCGACATGGCGACGCCGATCCGCCTCGACACGTCGGGCGACCATCGCTTCGCTCTTTTGGCGTCCACGATTTTGCCTGAACGGGAGGCGGGGCGTTCTGGCGTTTGGAAGAAGTATCAGATCGCGTCGCTGTTCTATTTGACGGCCAACCCAGCGCGCAGCTTGCCTGAGATCACCGGATCCAGCGCTTTGATCGACGCGGACGGCGCGGGTGAAATCGAAGTACTAATTGAGAATTCCGGCAACGCTCACGCTCGGCTGGAGGGCGAAATCGCCATTAATGCGCCGGGAGTCTCAGAAACCCTGCCGATCGGTAATCTGGTTGTTCTCCACGGGGGAATACGTCGCTACGTCGCGCCGCTGCCGGAGGGTACGCCCGCGGACGCAAAGATCACCGTAAAGCTGGAGAATACGTTCACGCCGCAGTCTGAACGCGTTCGGATCCCGTTGCCAGAATACGCGGTGCCGACAGTGACAGAGCGCGCGGCCGTCGACACGGGCCCAAGATAGAGAATGCTCCGCGGACGCTTCATCCTGCCGCTCATCGGGGCGGTTGCAGGCGGTAACGCGCAAGCGTCCTTCTTAGACGACGATTTTCACTGCCAGACTTATGGCTGCGTGATCGTGCACGATGGTGAGAACTTTGACGTGTACGACAATTTCAACTTTGCGACGGGCGGCGTCGTCCCACCAGGCGGCCGTATGATTCGTCGCGTCGACGCGGCGCTGCCCGGCTTGGCGGACGTCAACCCCGTTGTGACGGGAACGCTGTCGCCTGGCGACGACGCTTTTCCCGGCGAGGGAGAGGGTGCGCTGCTTGGGTTCGACGGAAATTCGAACCCAAACGATCCAGTCGATGTTCTTCCGTCGAACGACACAAACGGTTTGCTGGACGCTGGCGACGTTTTCGGCCCCGTAGAGCTACGCCGCAACACGTCCATAGGACTCGTCGAGAACGAGTTCGAACGAAGTTTTTTTATCACATCGACAACAGACTTCTTTCTCGGCGCCCGTGTCGTTGTCTCAGGGCAAGGCGACCTCGCAGATCCAAGTTCCTTGGAGAATACCGCGTTGGAGTATCGCACGAGAACCCGAGGCTCGGATGGCGGCCTCCGATTTGGCCGAGACGCGAGGCGAGGCGGATTTCGCCGTCTCGGTTCATTTCGATCTCTCGACGACCTCTTCGGATCCACGCGTTTGATTGCTGAATTTCGTCGAGACATCCGCAGACGCGCATCCGACAGCCTCGCGGATCAATCAATCCGGTTCGACTATGTCTACGGGTTCGAGACCTATGATCTCTCGCTCGGTTCGGGTGAACTCAACTACACAATTGAATTCGACGTCTTCAATCGCTGAACGCTGATAGGAGCGCTTCGCCCTCTCTGCGCTTTCTGGCCATTGCTCGAACGAGCAGCAAAACATCGTCACAAAATTGACACACGCAAAGCGACCTTTCCTGGTCTCGAAACGCTCACACTAACGTGAACAACCTCACCCTCGATCTAATCGACAGCTGTTGATTTGTTGCGGCCGGCAGCTGCGGCGTCGGGCCGTAGCTGCGCGAGGGGCTTCCTTAAAAGGGCGAAATTGATGAAACGTGATGATGTGCTTGAGCGCCGCGGCGCTGCAGGGTCGGCGCTAGCGATTGCAGCGGCGTTGGGACTGTCGGCCCGCGCCGAGGCGCAGGGCGTCGCAGCCGCGGCTCCGGCCGGTTACACCGCGGCGACAGCGCTGGCAGGTGTTACAGATATCGTCACATTGGCGGACGGCTCCATCGAACTCGTCATGGAGGACGGTCGCGTCCTGCGCATTGCGGCGTCTGACGTCGTTGTCTCGGGCGGCGAAGTCTTTCTAGCCGACGCGGCGATCGTCGAAGCAGGCGCAGCCGGCGCCGCTGGCGACAGCGGGTTTTTGGGCCTTTCGACAACAGCGCTGGTGGTCGGCGGCTTGGCGATCGTCGGCGGCGGCGTCGCGGCCGGTGTCATCATCCCGGACGGCAACGATGCGCCGGAATTCACCTCGGGCACGGCATTCACGCTCGATGAGAATGAAACGACCTCGCCCTCTCTCGTCGTGACGGCGATTGACGACAATGACAGCGACGTCTTGACGTTTTCGATCACCGGCGGAGCGGACGCAGGCTCCGTCGTGATCGACCCAAGCACGGGCGTCTTGTCGCTTGTCACCGCTCCTGATTTTGAAGCCCCCTCCGACGCCGACGGCGACAATGTGTTCGAAGTTGTCGTGTCGGTCACAGACGGCGACGAGACCGTAACTCAAGCAATCACGATTACGATCGCCGACGTCGACCCCGAGATCCTTGTCGGAACAGACGGAGCTGACATCATCTCTGCTGGCCTCGGCGACGACGTATTGGACGGGGGCGCCGGCGCAGACACGCTTATCGGTCTTGCTGGCGACGACACGTTCATCACCGATGCGCTAGACACGATCGATGGGGGTGCTGGCGTCGACACGGTCGACTTCTCCGGCGTCGGCGAGAGCGCCACGGCGGGCGCCTTTACAGGGATCATCATCGATCTCGACGTGAACTCCGCCGGCGCCGCCGGCACGCCGAGCGAGCTGGGCGGCATTCTGTCCGCGCCTCCGGCGGCGGGCGGCGAGATCCTCGAAGGTCTTAACGTCGACGACGTGGAAAACGTGATCGGCACGGCCTTCAACGATGGCCTGTTCGGCAACAATGAAGTGAATGTGCTGGAAGGCGGCGCGGGCGACGACATTATCCACGGCTTTGCGGGCGACGACTTCCAGTCGGGCGGCGCGGGCGTGGACACTGTGCTGTTTGCCGCCGCGCCGGCAGGCGTGGTTGTTGATCTAAACGACCAGGTCTCCGACGCTGACTTCGCCGCAATTGTCGACGGAACGCTGGATGCGACCTTCGCCTCTACCGGCGGCGCCGGGAACAATGTGCTCTCCGGGTTCGAGAACGTTACCGGCGGGTCCAGCGACGACGTCATCACGGGCGACGAAAACAACAATGTTCTCAATGGCGGCGCCGGCGACGACATTCTAGCAACCGGCGGCGGCTTCGACACACTGATCGGCGGCGACGGCGTCGACACCGCTGACTTCTCTGGCGCGGAGGGCGGCCTGACGGTTAGCCTCGCGGCGGGCCAAGCCATCGTGAACGGCGGCTCGCTTGTTTCGATCACCGAAGCGACTGACACGGCCGAGATCGTGACATTCGATCCCGTCAGCCAGCAATTCTTCGTCGCTGGCGGCGACTTTATCGATGTGATCGATGCGGACGCCGAGGTCGTTGCAAGCATACCGGTGTCGCCGGAAGTGACCAGCGTGGCCGTATCCTCAACTGGCCTTCTGGCTGCTGCCGTTCCGCAGGTCGGGCCTGACGACGTGGACGGCGCGACGGCGCCTGGCCAGATCCTGATTTTCGAGATCGACGGGCTGACCTCCGAGTCAGAGCCGGTCCAGATCATCGAGGTCGGCGCCCTGCCCGACAGCGTCGCCTTCACTCCGGACGGATCGACCATCGTCGTCGCCAACGAAGGCGAGAGCGATCTCCTTGACGACGAGGAGACACCCGGCCCAGGGGGCGATCCGGTTGGAACAATCTCCATCATTGATGTCGCGACGGGCGACGTCACGACGCTCGGTTTCGAAGGCTTCGCCGATCAGCTCGAAGCATTGAAAGCTGAGGGCGCAGCGTTCTTCGGACAGCAGGACCTGCCCGTGCCGGACGGCACGTCCTTCGCACAAGATATCGAGCCAGAATTCGTCACGATCTCCGACGACGGCTCCACCGCTTTTGTGTCGCTGCAAGAAAACAATCTCTTGGCCATCGTGGATCTCTCAGGCGAAACGCCAGTGATTTCCGACATCGTGTCGCTTGGCACGGTGGATTTGTCGGAAGTGCCCTTCGACGGCAACGATGAAGACGACGTCTTCAACCCGATCACCATCGAAAACGCGATTGCGCTGCGCCAGCCCGACGGAATTGACGCATTCGAGCTCGGCGGACTGACGTTCGTCGCCACCGCCAACGAAGGCGACGGACGAGACTTCGACGTCTCGGATCTCGACGACGTCACACTGGATCCGACGATCTTCCCGAATGCGGAAGAGCTCGCAAGCGACGTCAGCGGCGTCGGAATTCCGGACCTGGAAGTGTCCGAAGTTCTGGGCGACACGGACGGCGACGGCGACGTCGATCAGATTGTCGCCTTCGGCGGCCGCGGATTTTCGATTTTGGACGCTGAAGGCAATCTCGTCTTTGACAGCGGAAGCTTGGTCGAAGAGATCATCGGGACGCAATTCCCGCTTCTCTTTAACGAAAGCCGTTCGGACGACGCCGGGCCCGAGCCTGAAGCGGTCACCGTCGCCACCATCGGCGATCAAACGATTCTGTTCCTGGGTCTCGAGCGAAGCGCAAGCGTTCTGGCCTTTGAGCTCAATCTGGTGGATGGAACAGGCGTCGACGGCGTGCCGCCGGAAATCACCGCCGACTTCGCCGGCCTGATTAACACCCCAATCCCGGCTGAGTTCCTGCTCGACCCCAGCGAGGACCTCGACGACTTCACGGCGCCGGAAGGCTTGATCTTTGTGGCGGCGGCGGACAGCCCGACGGGCGCCGATATTCTCGTCGTCTCAGACGAAGAGATCGGCATCACCGCCGTTTTTGAGGTCAACCTGGACTCCTCCAGCTCGACCAGCCTTGAGGGCGTTGAAAACATCATCGGCACCGATTTCACCGACCAGATCGCGGGCGACGACGCTGACAACGTCCTCGATGGCGCGGGCGGGGCCGATTTCCTCGCCGGCGGTGCGGGCGACGACACGTTCATCACCGATGGTCTAGACGTGATCGACGGCGGCGACGGCTCCGACACGGTCGATTTCTCGGGCCTCGGCGCGGACGCCGTCGAGGGCGCGTTTAACGGCGTGATCGTTGACCTTGACGTGAACTCCGCCGGCCCCGCGGGCGCAGCGAGCGAGGACGGCGCGATCATCGATGCGCCGCCGGCGGCCGGCGGCGAGCCGATCAATGGGATCAACCTGACCGACATCGAGAACGTGATCGGGACGGATTTCAACGACGGCCTGTTCGGCAA
>CAZQZC010000068.1:0-14067 GCA_964597685.1 uncultured Hyphomonadaceae bacterium
GGCCAAGCACGGAGAACCGGAGGCGGAGACGCCGACCGGACCGTCCGCCTGCCTCACGCAAATTGCGGGGCGGGATTCGACCCATCGCCGCTTCGGTTCATGGCTTTTGCCTTGACTTCTTTGCGAAGGGATCGCTGGAACGTGAGGTCTTCATTACGGGAAACGATTATGGACTTCACGCACATTCGCACCGTCAGACTTGTCGCCGGGCTGCTGTTGCTGGCGGCGATTTCGCAGCCGATCTACACCGCCCTTTATCTCGCAGCGCCCGATTTCAATCGCCAATTCCTGTGGGGGCTGGAGGGGCTTCTCTTCGTGCTGCTCGCGGCGTTTGCGGGCTCCGCGCTGGCCACGGCCAAACGTTACACATTGGGCTTCTCCGCGATCGCGTTCAGCGCCGCGCTGAACGTGGTGCAGGTCGGCGTGGGCTTGACCCAATTCGCCCCGTTTCGCGCAGCCGCCGAAGCGAATTCCGAGCTTGGCGGCGTCGCATCGTCGGTCGTGGCGCTCTCGTTCTTCGTCTATAATGCTGCGAAAATCCTGCTGGCTCTGGCCGCAATCGTGTTCGGCTTCGCCAAAATGGGCGAGGGCGGCAAGATCCTCGGCGGCGCGGCGGTGTTGGTCGGCGCGGTGGCGTTTGTGGCCAACACCTTGGTGATGATGTTTGGCTTGCAGAGCTTCTTGCCGTCGCCTGTCGCAGGAGGGTCCGGCGTTCTGGCGACCTTGCTGCTCGCCATCTGCCTGTTCACGGTCAGAAGCGACGACTAATTCCGTCGCCAAGAGGAGCCCGCCATGCGCCCCGCTTTCCGCCCGACCCTGCTACAGCGCGCGATCATGGGGCTGACCGCGCTCATCGCGCTGGCCATCGCCTATGGCGGCCTCGCCAACCCTGATGGGTTCCTGGCCGGGATGCAGCTCGCCGCCCAGGGGCCGGCCGGCCTGAACGAGACGCGCGGCCAATATGGCGGCTTCTTCCTGTTGGCGGCGATCTATGCGGGGCTGGGCGCGGGCGGTTATGTCCGGCCGACCGGCGTGCTTGGGTTCCAGGTGGTCCTCTATGGCGGCGTCTTCTTGGGGCGTGCGGCGCACCTCGCCCTCGGGGGCTATGACGATTTCGCCGCCTATCCCCCGGCCATGCGCGCCGTGCATATTGTCGATGCGGCGGGGCTGCTCTTGAGCGGCTTGGCGCTGCGGCAAGGGGCGCGGAGTGCGTAGCTCGCAGCCGGCGTCGGCCTAGAACACGGCGTGCGCGCCGAGGTCCGCTTCCGCCTCGCCCGCGACGAGGGATGCGTAATGGGCTTCAAGCGTCTCAGTCCCGACCGAAGGCGTCGCATCGGCGTCGTAGCGGCCCGTCGCGTCGTCCCAGAGCAACATGCTCTCGGTCGCGTAATAATGGCCGATGCGGGCCAGCGCCGCCTTCTGACGCAGCGGCGGGACGATGCGGCCCAGCGCGCCGAGGCCGCCGGCGACGGTGCGAAGCAGGCCCGGTGGAACGCTCTTGAAGCGCGGCGCCTGGCCCGTCAGGGCGAACAGCATCTCCCCCTGGTCGCGCGGCGTCAGCGCCGGTCCCGGCCCGCCCACGGGCAGGATCCGGTTCTGGAGCGCGGGATCCTCAAGCGTGTCGACGAGGTAATCGCCGAGGTCGCGGTCCGAAATCGGCTTGCAGGCCGTCAGACGCCCGTCGCCGAACATGAGGAACGGCTTGCCGGCCTTGACGCGCGCGACTTGGCCCGAAAGCGATTTGAAAAACGCGGTTGGGCGAACGATGGAATAGGACAGGCCCGACCTTTGAAGCTCCGCTTCGAAGGCGAGCTTGGCGCGCTGGAAATCAAGGCGCGGTTTCTGCACGCAGATGGCCGAGAGCAACGTGAAATGGCCGATGTTCGACGCCTGCGCGGCGCCAAGGGCGGCGGAATTCGCGCCATAATCCACCGCCCAAGCGTCTGTCGGAACGCCGGTCCTGGAGGCGAGGCAAGAGACGACGGCGTCGAAATGTTCGCCGCAGATCGCGCGGTCGCAGAGCGATGTCAGGTCTGTTGGGTCGCCGAAGCGCGTTTCCGCGCCTTCGAAGCGGGCCCGCGTCGAACCAGGCCGCGCGAAGGCGATCACCTCGTGGCCGCGTTTGACCAATTGGGCCGCCGTCGCCCGTCCGATCGTGCCCGTCGCGCCGAGTATGAGGACGCGCTTCGCTGCGCTCATAGCCGGTCCATGGAATGGCCGGATCGGGTCCAGCGTAGAAAGGGCGGGTCGGGTTGGTCGGACGGGCGCTTCAGGCGTTCGTCGATCTCTCCCAACATGAAGCGTGTCACCGACGGCAGGTCGAGTGCCTGCGCGTCGCTGAGCGTCACCCATTGCAGATCGTGCAATTCCGCGCCGTCCAGGGGCGGGCGGTCGTCGATCAGCGCCTCATCGGCGAGCGCCACGAAAAAGCGCGCATCGAAGCGTTTCGGCCTGTATGGCGGGGTGATCGCCCGGCCGATGAAACGAAGGCCATGGAGGCAAGGTGCAACATCCATATCGTAGAAGCGTTGCCAACCGGGCGGGGCCTTGGCGGGCATTTCGGCGGGCTTGCCGGCGATGAGGCCCGTCTCTTCGAACAGCTCCCGAACGGCGGTCAGCGCAAAGGCGCGGGGCCGGCGGCGCGCGCCTACGGCCAGCTTCTCCTCGGACCGTGGGTGGAGCTCGCTCAGGCTCGGAACCCGTCCGTCCTGCGGGTCGACCCGACCGCCGGGGAAGACATATTTGTCTGGCATGAAATCATGCCGGCCCGAGCGCTTGCCCATGAGGACCGTCGGCTCCGACGTGTCGGTGCGCAAAAGGATAATGGTCGCTGCGTCGCGAGGGCGCGGGCTGCGCCGCTTTGTGTCGACGACGTCCCCGTCGTCCTCCTTGTCGAACGGGTTCTTCAGCATGGCGTTCTCATCGCCGCCCCCGGCGCGGCCTTGCATTGTGTTCGCGGCGCTTGCGCTGCGGGGGTTTTTCGCCCTTTCGCTTCGGGCGCGGCGGCGTCAGCATCTCCAGGATCAGGCCGCCAGAGACCGGCGCGGCTTCCTGCAGCCGGACCGTCACCTCCATGCCGAGATCGTAACGCCGCCCGCTGTCGGCGGCGACAAGCGCTTGGGACGCTTCGTCATAGATCCAGTATTCGTCCGACAGGCTGGAGATCGGAGCGAGGCCGTCGGCGCCCGATTCTCCCAACCGGATGAAGAGGCCTGGCTTCGCGACGCCCGTGATTCGGCCTTCGAATTCGGCGCCAACGCGATCGGCGAGATAGAGGGCGAGGTATCGATCCACCGCGTCCCGCTCCGCCGCCATCGACCGGCGCTCCGTCGTGACCAAGTGTTCGGCGATTTCTTCAAGGCGGACCTGCGTCTCGTCCATCAATCCGTCGGAGCCGAGCTTCTCCGCACGAATCAGCGCGCGGTGGACAACGAGGTCTGCGTAGCGCCGGATAGGCGAAGTGAAATGGGCGTACTTGCGCAGATTCAGGCCGAAATGACCGAGATTCTCGGGCGCATAGACCGCCTGGGCCTGCGTGCGCAGAACCATTTCGGAGATCATCACCGAATGCTCGCCGCCCGCTGCGGTATCGGCCAGCAGCGCATTGAACCTTCCGGGCTGCGGCCGTTCGCCCTTCGGCCATTTGATATTCAGCGTCGACAAGAAATCGGCGAGCGCAGCGATCTTCGCCTCACTCGGCTGGTCGTGGACGCGGTAGAGCAGAGGCTGGCGGGCCTTCTCCAGCGTCTCCGCGGCCGCGACGTTGGCCTGAATCATCATTTCTTCGATAAGCTTGTGCGCGTCGTAGCGGTCCCGCACGCGCACGCCCTCCACGGTCCCGTCGTCCCTCAGAATGACCCGCTTCTCCGGCAATTCCAGCTCCAATGGACCACGCCGCGCCCGAGCGGCCTCCAGCGCGCGGTAAGCGCCCCAGAGCGGTTTGAGCACCGGCTCCAAGAGCGGCCCCGCCTTGTCCGACGGGTTCCCGTCGATCGCCGTCTGCGCTTCTTCATAGGACAGTTTTGCAGCAGACCGCATAAGCCCCCGAATGAAACGGTGCGATCGCTTCGTCCCAGCCGTGTCGAACACCATCTCCACCGCCAGGCAGGCGCGATCCTCCCCCTCGCGAAGGGAGCAAGCGTCGGCGGAGAGCGCCTCCGGCAGCATGGGTACAACGCGGTCGGGGAGATATGTTGAATTGCCGCGCTTCTGGGCCTCCCGGTCGAGTGGGGAGCCTTCTGGCACATGGGCTGAGACGTCGGCGATGGCGACGATCACGCGCCAACCATCTTCAAGTTCTTCGGCGAAGACGGCGTCGTCGTGATCTCGGGCGTCTTCGGGGTCGATCGTGATCAGCGGAGTGTGGCGCAGATCCTCCCGCGGCGCGTCGATCGCCTCCGCCCTTTCGGCCTGGGACAGCGCCTCCGGTGGAAACTCCGTCGGAATGGCATGGGCGTGGATCGAGAGGAGGCTGGCGGCCCGCGGATCGTCGGCCTTGCCGATCACGTCCTTGACGACGCCGAAACGGGGCCCGTGCGGCTTGCGTCCGCTGGAGCGGCGTGGCTCTGCGCGTACTAGATCGCCGTCTTCAGCCCCGTTGCGGTCGTGCTCTTCGATCAGAAAGTCGCGCTTGTCTTTCTTGTCAGCGGAGACAACGCGCCCGGCGCGATAGGTGCGGGTGTAAAGCCCGATCAGGTCCTCGCCTGCGCGCTTCTCAAGCAGCTTTATCAGCTTGGCGGCGAAGCCGTCGGCGACCTCGTCGATGTGGCAGAGCCCGCGGTCGCCGACGCCGGGTTCTCGGGTGCGCCGCGGTTTGCCCGCCGTTCCGGCGTAGCGGATGTCCGGGCCGTAGGGGCCGTCGCGTCCCATGGCCCGTCCGATCAGTTCGCCGTTCTCGTCGAGCCGTTCGAACGCGACGATCCCTGTTGGCGGCGGCCGTTCGGCGTTCGCCCAGGCGCGCTTGCCGGTGCGCTCCAGCGTTCCGTCGGCTTCTAGGTCCTGCAAGATCTCGCGCAGCTCGCGCCTTTCAGTCCCCTTGACGCCGAGCGCCTTGGCGATGTCGCGCTTCGTGCCAGCGCCGGGATTGGCGGCGAGGAAATCGAGGATGGCTTGGCGGGTCAGTGTCGGCATAGGTGGGGATATAGGGGATTCTTGGGCCGGTGGCTTTAGGTCCTATCCGGCGGCTGTGAGTTAAGCCCTAGAAGCCCTCAAAACGCCTTCGTCAAAAACACGCGCCAGTCCACATCCGCCACCGGTTCGGTGAGACCGCCCAGGACCCCTGTTTGCAAGGACCATCCGCCCCCGAGGGACCCGGTGACCGCGGGGCCAAGACTGTGGCTCTGATCGCTGAGCCGCGCGAAGTCGGCGGTCGATCCATAGACGTTGAAGCTCTGCAACTCGATCCGCCAGCGCGGCCCTAGCCGCCGATTGATCCCGGTTCGCGTCTCGAGAAACAAGCCTTCGCCGCCATTGGCGCCGAACTGGACCGAGGCGAGGGCGATCGCGCGAATGAACCATGCCTCGCCGATAGGGTGGTCGCTGGTCCAATTGAAGCTGACCAGATCGGGCCCTCCGTTTTCATCGGCGACGCGGGCGTCGAACCTTACCGCGCCGTCCCAACCTGCGACGTCGTCTTCGGCGAATTGCCATTGCGCTTCAAATTGCGCGAAGCGGAAATCGAAGCCCCCGGGCCCGGTGTCGGAGCCTTGGATCACCGCGCGCAGGCGAAGGTCGTCCGTGACCGGGCGCTGATAATGGATGCGGGCCGTGAAGCCGTCCTCTCCGCCGTCCGTCGCCGGCGCGAAGGCCGTGCGCGCTTCAATTGCGGAAATGCTTGGGGCGACGTCAGGCCCGAAGACGCCGCCGACGTTTTGCGCCGCGGCGGGCGCGGCGCACCCTAGCGTTAGAGCAGCGAAGGGAAGGACGCGGATTGGGTCTCGAATGGGTGAAATCATCGACGGGTTCAAAACAGGTTCGAAGTTCTACGGTTGAATTGAACGCTCCAGGTTCACGCCTCAAGGTTCAAGCGCATTTCCAAGATGTGCGGGGTGAGGCCCGCCTTTCGATAGGCGCGCACAGCGGGTTCGTTATCTGGATAAACGGTCAGCCGCACCTCCGACAATCCGTTGGATCTCGCCCAGTCGAACAAATGGTTGAGCACGCGCTGATTGACGCCTCGTCCGCGGTGTTCTGGGACCACGTAGAGAAAGCCGACGAAGGCGTGGTGTGACGGCGCCGTGTAGGGGCGTGACGCCGCCTTCCGCACATGGCCGGATCCGATCAGCGTCCCGTCGGTCTCGGCGACAGCGACATGGGCGTGCGGCGCAGCGATCAGCTCGGCGAGGTCGTAATAGCTGATCGGATCGGGCCGCAAGGTTTCGTCGTAAGGGCGCTCTGCGGCGATGACGCCCTGTTCGAACGTGAGCAAGTCCGGCAGGTCGTCCATTGTGGCGGCCCGGGCCAAGAGCGGCATTCTTAAGCGCCTGCTTTCCCGTTCTTGGGCGACGCGGCGGGTTTGGATTTCTTCGGAGCGGCTTTCTTCTTCGCGGCAGCGGGTTTTTTCTTGGCTGCAGGCTTCTTCTTGCCGCCTTTCTTTTCCTTCTCAGCCAAGAGTTCCAGCGCCTGATCGATATTGATGTCGTCCGGCGCCATCTCCTTGGGCAGGGTGGCGTTTGTCTTCCCGTGTTTGATGTAGGGTCCGTAGCGTCCTTCGAGAACCTGGATCGGGGCCTCGTCTTCGGGGTGGGCGCCCAGATCCTTCAGCACTTTCGCCGCGCTTCGCCCACGGCCCGGATTCGCCCGTTTTTCTGCGATGAGCGTGACGGCGCGATTGAGGCCGATCTCGAACACGTCGGAGACGCCCGGCAAGTTCGCATAGGTCTTGAGATGCTGCACATAGGGGCCGTAGCGGCCGATATTTGCGACAATCACCTCGCCGTCTTCAGGGTGTTGGCCGACTTCGCGGGGCAGGGAGAGCAAGAGGAGGGCCTGGTCGAGGTCCAAATTTGCAGCGTCCCAGCCTTTGGGGATCGAGCCGCGTTTCGGCTTTTCGCCGTCCTCAGCCTCGCCAAGCTGCACGTAGGGGCCAAACCTGCCGGTGCGCAATGTGACGGGCAGACCGGTCTCAGGATCGGTCCCAAGCTCTTTGCCCTCCGGCGGCAGCCCAGCGTCGTCGTCGCCGTTCACACTAAACGCCCGGGTAAATTTGCAGTCCGGATAGCGGGAGCATCCGACAAACGCACCAGACCGGCCGAGCTTGAGGCTTAACTCGCCCTCCTTGCACAGTGGGCAAAGCCTGGGATTGGGAATGTCCTCGCCTTCGGGGCTCTTTGACGGAAAGACATAAGGCCCCAGCGCTTCGTTCAACGCGTCGAGCACCTCAGACACCCGCAGGTCTTTCGTCTCCGCGATCGCAGCTTCGAATTGGATCCAAAAGTCGCGAAGAAACGTCTTCCACGCGAGTTTGCCGTCGGAGATCACGTCGAGCTGCTCTTCCAGCGACGCTGTGAAATCGTATTCGACGTAGCGACGGAAGAAATTCTCCAGGAAGGCCGTCACAAGGCGGCCCTTGTCTTCTGGAAATAGCCGGTTCTTGTCTATGCGCACATAATCGCGATCGACGAGGGTGGCGAGCGTTGAGGCGTAGGTTGATGGCCGGCCGATGCCAAGCTCTTCGAGCCGCTTGACGAGGCTCGCCTCGGAATAGCGCGGCGGGGGTTCGGTGAAATGCTGGCTTGACGTCGCCTCGATGAGGTCGGTCTGGTCGCGCTCGGCGAGCTTTGGCAGGCGGCCTTCGTCATCGTCCTCGGCAGGTTCGTCGCGGCCCTCTGTATAGAGTTTGATGAAGCCGTCGAAGATCACCACCTGACCGGTTGAGCGCAAAACGGCTCGGCCGCCGGCGCCGGACATGTCCACCGTCGTGCGCTCGAACTGGGCGGCTTCCATCTGCGAAGCGACGGCGCGCCGCCAGATCAGCGCGTAGAGCGTCCACAAGTCCTTGTCCGCGGCCTTGAAATCATCCGGGCGCAAAGAAAAGTCGGTGGGCCGGATCGCTTCGTGAGCTTCCTGTGCGTTCTTCGCCTTCGAAGCGTAGCGTCGCGCCTTTTCTGGCAAGTATTTCGCGCCGTAATCGCCTTCGATCTGGTTGCGCGCGGCTTGGTAGGCCTCTTCGGCCATTTGCACGCCGTCGGTCCGCATATAGGTGATGCGTCCGTCCTCGTAGAGCTTTTGAGCCGCCTGCATCGTCCGCTTGGCGGCCATTCCTAGCTTCCGGCTCGCCTCTTGCTGCAGCGTAGACGTGATGAAGGGGGGCGGCGGATTGCGCTTAACTGGTTTCGCTTCGACCGAGGCCACGGAGAAGCCGCCGGTCTTGACCGCTTCAAGCGCCTTCTCAGCGGCGCCCGCATGGCCGAGAGAGAACTTTTTGAGTTTCTCGCCGTCGAGTTCGGTCAGCCGAGCGCTGAATTCCGATCCGTCAGGCGCCCGCAACTTGGCCTGGACCTGCCAGTATTCCTGCGGGCGGAAGGTCTCGATCTCCAATTCGCGCTCGCAGACGAGCCGCAAGGCGACCGATTGAACACGGCCCGCTGAGCGGGAGCCTGGGAGCTTTCGCCAGAGGACCGGCGAGAGCGAGAAGCCAACCAGATAGTCCAACGCCCGGCGCGCCAAGTAAGCGTCGACCAGCTCTCCATCTATGTCGCGTGGGCGCTCCATGGCGTCGGTCACCGCCCGCTTGGTGATCGCGTTAAAGACGACCCGCTCGACCGGCAGGTCTTTGCGCAAAGCGCGGCGGTTGCGGAGCGCTTCGATCAGGTGCCAGGAGATCGCCTCGCCTTCGCGATCCGGGTCGGTTGCCAGGATCAGCTTGTCTGCGCCCTTCACGGCGTCGGCGATCTCGCGAATCCGCTTGGCCGATTTCGTATCGGCTTCCCATTTCATGGCGAAATCCGACTCGGGATCGACGGAGCCATCTTTAGACGGGAGGTCGCGGATATGGCCGTAAGAGGCGAGAACCTTAAAGTCTTTGCCCAGGTATTTGTTGATTGTTTTGGCTTTTGCGGGGGACTCGACGACGACGACTTTCATACAGGCTCCCCTTGAGGCGGCGGAAAGTGTGCAGTGGCGACCGACAAGTCAAGACGCCGGCTTCAACCATCCTCACGAAACGCCAACAGCGCGAGCACCGCGAAAATCGAAAAGAGAGGCGGCGTCCAGGCCGCCGCCGATGGGGGCAGGGCGCCGCTTGAGCCGAGGCTGGAGGTCAGCTGCGATGCGAAGAACAAGGCCCCCGCTGTGCCGACGCCTAAGGCGACGAGGCGCGTTGTTCCTCCGAGCCGAGCCAGCCTCAGGCACGCAAGCGCGCCGATCATCGCCATCGCGGCGAACATGGCGGGCGCGGCGAGTAGAGCGTGCCAGCGCATTCGATAGCGCGACGCGTCGAGACCGGCTTCGGCCGTTTGACGGATAAAATCCGGCAAGCGCCAGAAGCCGATCGTCTCTGGCGCGGCATAGCGTTCGATCAAGGTGTCAGGCGCCAATTCCGTTGGAATGCGCAGCCGCTCGTGTTGGCGGAATTCTCCGCCCGCGGTGTTTTCACGTGCGGCTTCCAGTCGCCACGCGCCGTCGGCCAGCGTGGCGCTGCGGGCGTCGATGCGGCGAAGGAAGGCGAAGAATTCCGAGCCGTCGGCGCGCGTGCGCGCCTGTTCGATCATAATCACGTCTTCGAGCATGGCGCCGTTTCCTGTCGCGCGGGCAGCGCGCACAATGAGCCGGCGCTGCTCGTCGCCGTCGCGCAGCCATATCGTTGGCCGGCCCGCCGTGCTCGCTGGGGTCTCTCCCCCCATGATCCGCGTGCGCTCGTCGACGAAGATCTCGTTCAGCCGCGATGCGGCCGGATTGAGCGCCGTCATGGCGAAGACGCCGAGCGCCGAAGCCAAAACCATGACCGGAGCTGTAAACCGCCACGCCGACACGCCGCTCGCGCGTATCACAGGCAACTCGGCGCGCCGCGACAGGCGCGTAAACGCCATCATCGTGGCCGCAAGGATGGTGAAGGGCAGCGTTTGCTCAACGAGCATGGGTACGCGCAAGGCGGTGAGCTTTATCGCCGTCAGAGCCGAAATGTCTGCTCGGGTGCCGATCGAGCGGATTTGTTCGACAACGTCGACGATGGCGATTGCCGCGAGAACGACGCCGAGCACGATAGCGAGCGAGCCGACGCATTCAGCAAGGACGTAGCGTTGTATTCGGTTGAAACCCGGGATCATGCGCGCACCTCCGAGCCGATGCTTCGCGCCCGGTTCGCTCGACGTCTCTTGCGGCTCGCGCTGTGTCGGCGTGTCCAGCCTGTCGCGGCGATGGCGAGCGCGGAGCCAATGGGAATAGCCCATTGCAAAGCGTTCAACGCCGGTCCGTCGGTCGCCGCGCCCGCCGCGCCCAATTGGAGCGTGGTTAAAACAAGCGCCCCTGATGTCGCGATGAGGATGCGTCGCGAGTATCCGTTGCGATTGAAGTCGCCGCCAAAAATCGCGCTGAGCGCCAATAGCGCCATCGATATGTTCAACAACGGCGAGGCGAGCCGTGAATGCGCCTCCGCCAGAAAGCGTCCCTTGTTCGCGACGTCGAAGAAATGGCGTTCGTCGGGGAACAGCAGCCCATCGAGCGTGCGGTCCGACGCTTTCAAAAAGACATCGGTGTCGACCGAGGTGAATCCGCTGAGGTCGAAGGCGTAGCTTACGAAATCGAGCTCGGTCAGCGCGCCGTCGCTGTCGAGCTCCAGAATCTCGCCGTCGCGCATGATGATCGCGGGGGCGCCGTCAAGTTCGCCGATCCGTCCAGTCCGGGCGATATAGTCGATCTGGTTGCTCGGATCCGACGCATCGGAGATCAGTAGGTCTGTGAACACGCCGTTGGCGCTGTCGCGTGCGTAAAACGTCAGCGCGCCGTCATTGCTGGTGAACTGTCCCGCCCGGATCAAGCTCGCCGCAATGGTGGTGCGCGCTTCTGTCAGCGTCTCGCGCAATTCTCGCTGCGCCAGCGGTTGCGCCCACAGATTGACCGTCAACTGGACCAGCGCGGCCAGGACCGCCAAGCGCAGGATCGGCGACGCCACTTGCCAAGACGTCATGCCGACGGCCTGTACGACCACGATCTCGGAATCCCGGTGAATTCGGTTGAGGGTCCAAACCGAGGCGAAGAATAGTGCGAGGGGCAAGAGCAGCGTCACCACTTGCGGCGCTCCGAGAACCACAACTTTGAGATAAGTGAACGCTGATTGTTGGTTCTCGACGATCAAATCCGTCCGCGACAATCCCTGAGCGATGAGCGCCAAGACGACGAGGCCGCCGATGATGATCAGCAGCGTTTGGAGCGTTCGCCCCATAATGTATCGCTGCATTCGCAGCATGGCGCGCCTTTGTTGGTTGCGACTGGGCCCTGAAGCTAGCTAACGAGTTGCACCGCGCGCGTCGATGGCTACGTTCCGCGAAAACAGGAGTTTCCGCACATGAAGATCACGTTCGCCGAAGTCGCAGACGCCGAGATCGCCGCGTTCCTCGTTGATGAGGGGGCCGGCCTTCCAGATGCTGCGGAGGCGTTGGATATCGCCAGCGGCGGATTGCTCAATGCGGCGCTTGAAAGTCCACGTTTCAACGGCAAGGCGGGACAAAGCGTCGAAGCGGTTCTGCCCGCTGGCGGATCCGTGCGGCGCGCCGTTCTGATCGGCGCGGGCAAAGAGAAGGATCGCGACGCTCGGGCTTACGAAAGAATCGGCGCGTCTTTTGTGAAAGCGCACCAGGATAGCGGATTGAAGTCCGCGGCGCTGCATGTCGAGAACGTCTCCGGCGCAATACGCGCAGCCCTTGGCGCCCGTCTGGCGGCCTATCGGTTCGACACATATCAGACCAAGCTGACCGCGGAGCAAAAGCCCAGCCTCGCCTCGCTGACGCTGGTGCTCGACGATACCGAGGCGGCGGGGGACGCGTTTAGCGCCTTGGAGGCTGCGGCGTCGGGAACGGCGCTGGCGCGCGATCTGATGAACGAACCGCCCAACGTCTTGCATCCCGAATCATTTGCAGACCGGATTCGAGACCTCGAAGCCGACGGCGTCGAAGTCGAGATCCTGGGTGAGAAGGATATGGACAAGCTCGGCATGAACGCGCTGCTCGGCGTCGGCCAAGGGTCCGTGCGTGAAAGTCAGCTCGCAATTATGAAATGGATGGGCGGCGCCGCGGGCGAAGATCCAGTCATCTTGATCGGCAAGGGCGTCTGCTTCGACACGGGCGGCATTTCCTTGAAGCCTGGACCACAAATGGAGGACATGAAGGGCGACATGGGCGGCGCGGCCGCCGTCGTCGGCGCGATGAAGGCCCTCGCTGCGCGCAAGGCGAAGGCCAATATCGTCGGCTTGGTCGGGCTGGTCGAGAACATGCCGGACGGGCGAGCGCAGCGACCCGGTGACATTGTGACGTCCGCCTCGGGTCAAACTATCGAAATCCAGAATACGGATGCAGAGGGCCGGCTCGTCCTGTGCGACGTACTTTGGTACGCCCAGGAGCACTTCAATCCGAAGGCCATGGTCGACCTCGCCACCCTGACAGGGGCGATCATCATTTCCCTCGGTCACGAACACGCCGGATTGTTCACCAATTCGGACAAGCTCGCCAGGGAGCTTGCGACCGCCGGCGAGGCCGAGGGCGAGACGGTCTGGCGACTGCCCCTCGGCGAGCCCTATGACAAGCTGCTCAAATCGAAATTCGCAGACATGCGCAATATCGGCGGTCGTGCGGCGGGCTCCATAACGGCGGCTCAATTTCTGCAACGCTTCGTCGACAAGAAGATCCCCTGGGCCCATCTCGACATCGCCGGCGTCGCTTGGAAGGAGGGAGAGAAAAGCCCCCTCGATCCATCGTGGGCCTCGGGTTTCGGACCGCGCCTCCTCGACCGTTGGATCGCCGACAATTACGAGAGCTGAGCCGGCAATGGCGGCGGAATGGTGGTTCTATCATCTCGAACGAACGTCGCTGGAGGCGGCGGCCGGGCCGCTTCTCGAGAAATGTCTAGAGCGCGGCTGGCGGGTGCTGGCGGTGAGCCCGCGGCCGGAGCGGCGCGCAGCGCTGGACCAGGCCTTGTGGACCTATTCCGATTTGAGCTTTCTGCCGCATGGGCGCGATGACGGCGAGCTGGATCCAGCTCGGCAGCCGATCCTTATCTCTGGCTCTGTTGAAAATCAGAATGCCGCGGTCGCACTTTTTCTGATGGACGGGGCCGACGCGCCAGCGGAGAGCGCAGTCGAGCGCTGCATGGTCATGTTCGACGGGGCGGACGACGGCGTGCGCGGCAAAGCGCGCGCCCAGTTCAAAACAGCAAAGGAGGCTGGCTGCGTCACCCGCTATTTCCAACAGACGCCGCGCGGCGGGTGGAAAGAGGCCGGCGCTGGTTGAGCACGGTTGCCGCTATGGACGCCGACGGTTATAGGCCGCGCAGATTCAGATCCTCACTATCCATCAGGAGCGCCCCCATGGCCGTGCAACGCACTTTCTCGATCATCAAACCCGACGCCACAGCGCGTCATCTGACCGGCGCAATCAACAAGCTGATCGAGGATGCTGGCCTGCGAATTGTCGCCCAGCGCCGGATCAGGATGACCCAAGAGCAGGCCGAGCGTTTCTACGGCGTGCACCGCGAACGCCCCTTCTTCGGCGAGCTGGTCGAATTCATGACCTCGGGGCCCGTCGTCGTTCAGGTTTTGGAGGGCGAGGACGCCGTCGCGAAGTATCGGGATGTGATGGGCGCGACAAATCCGTCCGAAGCGGAGCCGGGCACGATCCGTAGGGAATTCGCCCAATCCATTGGCGAAAACTCGGCCCACGGCTCAGACAGCGATGAGAATGCGGCGATTGAGATCGCACAATTCTTCTCCGAGGCTGAGATTGTCGGCTAAGTCGATATGACCGAGAGCGTCGTTCCGGCGGAGTACAAACCCCATTTCCGGCAATCTCGCTTTACCGACCCTTGGGAGCCGCTTTATTCGAGGGTGACCGACAGAGAAATCTCAATCGGCGTCGTTTT
>CAZQZC010000069.1:0-13896 GCA_964597685.1 uncultured Hyphomonadaceae bacterium
GCTCGCTGAGCGCTCTTCTCCGGACAATGGATACAATGCGCAGGTCGGCATTGGCTTCTATTCGGATTATGGTCTTCGGTTTGATGGAACGTTCGGCTTCCGGGAAGACAATTCCCTGGACGTGACGACTGACACCAACGGCGTTCCAGCCACAATTGCGATTCCGGACAGCGGCAACATCACCACGTTCCCGATCGTTCCAGATGGCGACGTGAACATCTGGGACTTGATGTTCAACGCCTACTACGACATCCCGCTGACTCAGCGTATCAAGCCTTATGTGGGGGCGGGCGTCGGCCTTGCGCGCGTCAGCGCAGGCGTGTCCAACCTCTCGCAGGTCGTCACCCCCACCGATGGCGGTCCCGCTGAAGGTCCGGTCGCGATCAACGGTTTCAGCGATTCTGACTTTGCGTTTGCTTATCAGGGTTTGGCTGGCGTCGGCTTCGATATCACGGACACGCTGACGGCGAGCCTCGGCTATCGCTGGTTCAACGTCGACAATCTGAATTTCACAGGTGTGAACACCGAGTTCGACGGCGACTATCAGGACCACACGATCCAGTTCGGTCTGCGGATGAGCTTCGGCTCGGCGTCGGCTCCGCCCCCGCCGCCGCCACCTCCGCCGCCCCCGCCGCCGCCCCCGCCTCCGCCGCCACCCCCGCCGCCGCCTCCGCCTCCGCCGCCACCTCCGCCTGAGGTTGTCGACGTGGCCCCGGCCGCGGCCTGCAACACGGTCAGCCAGCAATTCGTCGTGTACTTCGAGTGGGACAGCTCGGACCTCACCAGCCAGGCTGCCGCAGTTATCGATCAGGCGGTCGCCAATGTGCGCGAGCGTCAAGATTGCTCCGTGGGCGCGGTGACGATCGAAGGGCACACGGACACGTCCGGCGGCTCGGCGTACAACCAACGCCTCTCGGCGCGCCGTGCGGCGCTCGTGCGCAACGCCCTGTCGACGCGCGGTGTTGACGACGTTCTGATGTCGACCCAGGCCAAAGGCGAAAACGAGCTCGCCAAGGCGACCCGCGACGGTGTTCGCGAGCCGCTGAACCGGCGCTCGGAAGTCGTCCTCACGGTGACGAGCGGCGCAAGCAGCTAAGCTCGACGTCGATACGACAGATAAAGCGGCCCGGCGGTTTTGCCGGGCCGTTTTTGTTTGGCCCCGCTTGATTTTGCAGGCGGCGCAGCGCCCTATCGACGCGCACCAATAGGGAGGGCGCGGCCATGGCGAAACCGGAAAAAGCTTATCGCAAGCGAGAGATCGACGGGCGGCGTTTGAGCCCGGACTCCCTGGTCATGGGCTATGGTTACGACCCGCGCCTGTCTGAGGGCGCGATCAAACCGCCGATCTTTCAGACCTCGACCTTCGTGTTCCACTCGGCCGCCGAAGGGGAGGCGTTGTTTCGGGCGCTCGCGGGCAAGCGCGAGGCTGGCGACCCCGAGGAAGCCAATCTCATCTACACCCGGTTCAACAATCCCAACATGGAGGTCCTCGAAGACCGCCTCACGCTGTATGACGGCGGTGCGGACGCGCTGGTTTTCTCATCCGGCATGGGCGCCATCACAACGGCGCTGCTTGCGTGCGCGTCTCCGGGCTCGACCATCCTGCATTCCAGCCCGCTCTATGGCGCCTCGGAAGTGTTTATCCGGACGATGATGCCGGAATTTGGAGTGAAGTCCTTCGAATTCGACGCCCGCGCCGAGGAAGACGAGATCCGACGCGTGGCTGAAGCGGCGGCCGAAGCCGGCCCCTTGAGCGTGATCTACACGGAATCCCCAGCCAATCCCACGAACGCCCTGGTCGACATCGCCGCCTGCGCGCGGGTGCGAGATGCGATCGCCGCGGCGACGGGCGGGCGCGCCGTCTTGATGTGCGACAATACGATGATGGGCCCCGTCGGCCATGCGCCGATCGAAGCCGGCGCCGATCTCGTTCTGTATTCGCTCACCAAATATATCGGCGGCCATTCCGACCTCATCGCGGGCGCGGCCATTGGCGACGAGGCGACGATCACGAAAATCCGACGCATGCGGAACTTCCTCGGCGCCACGCTCGACAGCCACACGTGTTGGCTGGTCGCACGCTCCTTGGAAACCGTCGGCCTGCGCATGGCGCGGGCGTTCGAAAACGCGAAGGTCTGCGCCCAGTTTCTGCGCGCCCATCCGAAGGTCGAAAATGTCCGGTTCCTCGATTTCCTCGAGGAGGGCGACCCCCAGCGTGCGATCTACGACGCCCAATGCAAGGGCGCGGGGTCGACCTTCGCGTTCGATGTGAAGGGCGGCAAGGACGCGGCGTTTCGCATGCTGGACGCGTTGCAATTGATCAAGCTCGCCGTCAGTCTGGGCGGCACGGAGAGCTTGATCTGCCATCCGGGCTCCACCACCCATTCCGGCGTTCCGGCCGATATTCGCGCCCGCATCGGCTTCACCGACGGCCTGGTGCGGTTCTCGGTGGGCATCGAAGATCCGGAAGACCTGGTGGCCGACCTCGGGCAGGCTTTGGAGGCGGTTTAGGGCGGGATCCGCTCTAGCCGCCGAACCCATAGACCAGCGAAAAGCGGGTGATCGTGTCAGTGTTTTCAAAGCCGTCCGGCGGATTTGTGTCGTGACGGACTTCAAACGAGACCCGCGCCGACAGCGAATTCGTGAGGGTTGAGCTGAAGGACGCGATATTCTGGAGCTGCGTCGTTTCCGTCGTCCAAACGGCGTTTGAGCTATTCCTGAACGAGACGTTTTCGTTGAACTCGTAAGAAAAATCCGACGCTCCGCGCGCGCTTGGCAAGATTTCGGTCTCTCCGGCGATCAAGACAGAGCCGTCGTCCGCCAGCGTGTCGGCGCGTTCGTCGACACGGACGCCCGGGCCGCCTTCGAACGACCACGAGGCTTTCTCTCCCTTGAAGATGTCGAATCCGAGACCGGAGCCGAAGAAAAAGCGCTGCTCAAAACCGGAAAACGCGTCGTTCTCGTAAGTCGTGCGGGCGAAGACGAAGAGCCTCGCGCTCACCTCGAGCTCGCCCTGCGCCGAGACGAAGTAGCGCTCGCGGGTCGCAGCGCCGTCTGTCTCGCCATAATCCGCGCTTGCGTCGAAATCTGCAGCCCAGCGGCCCCAGTCTCGGTTGAGATCCAATTGGACGCCAGCGTCAAACGTATCCGTGTTGCCGGTGGTGACGCCCGCGCTGACTGCCCCTTCGCCGGTCCATCCCGTATCGGCGCCGGCTTCGGTCTCGGCGTCCTGTGCGGCCGCAATTGGCGTGGCGGCGAAGAGCGACATCGCCGCAAATCTAACACTCATGTCCCTGATCCCTTATGCCTCCGGCGATTTCCGTAGCCCCATTCGCGAGATTTGATCCACCGTCTACATGCAGGGCGAGCTGGGATTTCGACCCCTTCGACCTCCGCGGGTCTTGAAGCTCGCCCGCCTTCGTGGAACTCGTGGTGCATGACCGACATCTCTTCTTTGACGGCTGAGGACGAGGCGGCGCGCGAGCGTCTGTCCGACCGCGCAAGCGACATGATCGATAGGACTGTGGCCTGGTCGCGGCGGAACACGGGCAGCTGGAACGCCGAAGGCTTGAAGGCCTTCGCGCCCGATTTGGCGGATGCATGTTCAGCGCTTGAGGCGGAGGTTGAGCTCCAGCCGGCCAAACCGTTCGACGTGGTGCAGAAATCGGGCGAGGTTGAGACGATTGAGACGGGTCCCATCCTGCGCGTCGTCGCCCGGCCCGCTGCGCCGGTCCAGGTTGTGATGAGCGGCCATTACGACACGGTCTTTCCGCCGGGCACGTTCACGGACGTCACCGATCTCGGCGGCGGTCGCTTGAACGGTCCGGGCCTCGCGGACATGAAGGGCGGCCTTGTCGTGATGCTGGAGGCGCTAAGGGCGTTCGAGGCGGGATCGCTTAAGGACCGCCTCGGCTATCAGATTGTGGTGACGCCCGACGAAGAGATCGGCAATTTCGCAAGCGCTGGGGCGCTGACGGAGGCGGCGACCTCCGGCGCGCTTGTTGGCATGACCTATGAGCCGAGCATGGAGACGGGCGCCATGTCCGGCGGGCGCAAGGGCTCGGCTGTTTATGACGTCGTCTTGCGCGGGCGCGCCGCCCACGCCGGACGCGAACACGCCGCCGGACGCAGCGCCATCGCCGCGGCTGCAGACCTTGTGACGGGCCTGGAGGCGTTGAACGGTCGGCGCGAGGGCGTCACGGTTAATGTCGGGGCCATCGACGGCGGCGGCGCGGTGAACATCGTCCCTGACCTCGCCATCGTCCGTTTCGGCGCGCGCGCGCCCGACGCCGCAGCCGCGCAATGGACAGACGGCGAAATTCGCAGCCTGGTCGGGCGAGCTGCGGCTCGAGACGGGATCTCCGGCCATCTCCATGGCGGGTTCTACCGTCCGCCGAAGCCGCGGAACTCCGCCCAGCAGGCCCTGTTCGACGCGGTGGCCGGAACCGGCCGCGCCCTCGGTTTGTCGCTCGAATTCGTGGACACGGGCGGCGTGTGCGAGGGCAACAACATCTTCGCGGCCGGCGTGCCGAACGTCGACACGTTGGGCGTGCGCGGCGGGCGGATCCACTCGTCGGAGGAATTCGTCGAGACCGACAGTTTCGTCGAACGGGCGTCTCTCTCGGCCTTGCTTCTCAACCGCTTCGCCGACGGGCGCATCGATGCGAAGGCGATCAAGGCAATGATGCCATGAGCCGTTTGGTCATGCGCGCGTCGCGGTCTTCGGATCTCGATGCGCTCATGGAGCTTGCGAACTTGTCCGGCGCCGGCTTCACCAGCCTGCCGGTTGACGAGCAACGCCTGACCGAACGGCTCGCAAAGTCTGAGAAGGCCTTCGCCGGCGACCTCGACCATCCCCAATACGGCAAGTATCTCCTGATGATGGAGGATTCCGACACGGGCGAGGTGGTCGGCTGCTCGGCGGTCAAGTCGGGTATCGGGGTCGACCGGCCCTACTTCAATTACCGCATCATCACGCTCGCCCAAGCGAGCAATGCGGCCGACCGGCGTTTCGACATGGACGCCTTGGTGCTCACCAATGAAGTTGCCGGCGCGACTGAGGTCGGCACGCTGTTCGTTAAGAAGGAGCGCCGGGGCGGCGGGTCCGGCCGCCTGGCCGCGCAATCGCGGTATCTCCTCATGGCCATGGCGCCGGAGCGGTTCAGCGACCGGGTCGTGTCCGAGCTTCGCGGCGTAGTGAGCCCCGACGGCGTGTCGCCGTTTTGGGAGCATCTTGGCCGCCTGTTCTTCCAAATGGGGTTTCAAGAGGCCGACCACCTGTCGGCCGTGTCCGACAATCAATTCATCCTCGACCTGATGCCGCGCCACCCGATCTATGTCGACATGCTGCCGTCCGAGGCGCGCGAAGTGATCGGCCGCGTCCACGCCGACGGGGTCGGCGCGCTCAAACTCCTCGAATGGGAGGGGTTCCGGTTTGAGCGCCTCATCGACATTTTCGACGGAGGACCGCAGGTCGAGGCGCAGCGCGACCGCATCCGGACAATTCGCGACAGCCGCGTCGTGACTTTGGAGGCGGGCGAGGTTGAGGACGGGGCCCAGGGTTTGGTGGCGACCGGCGGTGTCGACGGGTTCCGCGCGGCCTTGTGTGTGGCGCGCCACATCGGGGACGATCGTTGGGCGGTCGATGCGGCGGTTTTAGACGCGCTTCAGGCGAAACCAGGCGCCGCTGCGCGCCTTTGGACGAGGACATGATGGGACGGGACGTTTACGTAAACGGGACTTGGTCAGCCGGCGGCGGGGAGGCGTTCGAGAGCGTCGACCCGGCGAGCGGCGAGGTGTCCTGGTCCGGCGCCGCCGCCGACGACAGCCAAGTGGCTGCGGCCGTCGCCGCCGCGCGGGCCGCGTTTCCCGCCTGGGCGCGCCGGCCGCAGGCTGAGCGCACCGCGATCCTCGAAGCCTATGCCGACGCCTTGAAGGCGCGGGCCGACGAGATCGCCGAAACGATCAGCCGCGACATGGGCAAGGCGCTTTGGGATTCCACAGGCGAGGCCGCAGCCATGGCGGGAAAGATCGCCATCTCTATCCGGGCCCGGGCCGAACGGGCTGGCGACCGGACCGACGCAGCCGCCTTCGGAACCGCCGAACTGACCCACCGCCCCCATGGCGTGATGGCCGTATTCGGACCGTTCAACTTCCCGGGTCATTTGCCCAATGGCCACATCGTTCCAGCCTTGCTGGCCGGGAACACCTGTGTGTTCAAGCCCAGCGAACTCGCCCCCGCAGTCGCCCAGATCATTGTCGCGTGTTTTGAAGAAGCTGGACTTCCCGGCGGGTGTCTCAATCTCGTCCACGGCGGCCGCGACACGGGCGCAGCGCTTCTGAATGCTGAGATCGACGGGCTTCTGTTCACGGGGTCCGCCAGGACGGGGACGTTCTTTCACAAACATTTCGCCGGTCGGCCGGAGGTGATTTTGGCGCTGGAAATGGGCGGGAACAATCCGCTCATCATCTGGGACCCGGCCGATATCGACGCCGCCGCCGACATCGCGGCGCAATCGGCGTTCCTGACATCCGGGCAGCGCTGCTCCTGCGCCCGTCGGGTCATCCTGCCCCAGGGTGGTTTCGGGGATGCGGTCGCAGACGCGATTGTGGCGCGCGCCGAAGGGATCAAGGTCGGCCCCTGGAACGAGGACGGCGTGTTCATGGGGCCGCTCGTCTCGACCGAGGCTGCGAAGGCCGCGCTCGAGTTTCAATCCATGCTGGCCGCGAAGGGCGGACGGGTCCTGAAGCCCGCCACCCGCGACGGAGCCTTCGTGACGCCTGGCGTGGTCGATGTGACCGGCGCCAACGACGTGCCCGACGAGGAGCTGTTCGGCCCCATTCTTCAGATCCGCCGGGTCGGCGCCTTTGACGATGCGCTGACCTGGGCGAATGCCACACGCTACGGGCTCGCCGGCGGTTTGGTCAGCGACGACGACGCGTTGTGGGCGCGGGCGCGGATTGAGATGCGCGCGGGGATCCTGAACCGAAACCGGCCAAGTGCGGGCGCCTCCAGCGCCATGCCGTTCGGCGGGCCTGGTTTGTCCGGCAATCACCGCCCCAGCGCCTATTACGCCGCCGATTACGCGGCCTGGCCCCAGGCGAGCCAGATCGCGCCGAAGGCGGAGCGACTGTCGGCGCAAGGATTTCCGAAGTAGGGAGGCGAGCTGTGGCGAATGACGATCAGATTGAATACTGGAACGGCGAAGCGGGCGACCGCTGGGTCGCGCACGCCGACGCGCTCGATGCGATGCTGGAGCCGTTCCTCCCGGCGATCCTGACGGCTGCAGGTCTCCAGCCTGGAGAACGAGTTCTCGATATCGGCTGCGGCGCCGGAGCCTTGTCGCTGCGCGCGGCCAAGGCGGTTGGCGCGGACGGACTGGTCCAGGGCGTCGACGTTTCCCGCCCGCTGGTCGCTCTCGCCACGCAAAGGGCTGATGCGGCCGGCGCTGCAGCGCGTTTCGAGGTCGCCGACGCGTCTTCCTGGACCGCAGATGCGCCGTTCGATGTTCTGATTTCCCGTTTCGGCGTGATGTTCTTTGAGGATCCGGTCGCCGCGTTCGGGACTCTCAGGGCGGCCATGAATCCCGGCGGTCGCCTCGTCTTCGCCTGCTGGCGGCCGATGATGGAGAATGATTGGGCGCGGGCGCCGTTGATGGCGGCCTTGCCGGCGCTGCAATCTCCGCCCACGCCGCCGCCGCCGGAGGCTCCCGGGCCGTTCGCCTTTGGCGACCGGGTTCGGGTGGAGGACATCTTGGATGCGGCCGGTTGGACCGACCTGATTGTCGAACCCTGGGATGGCGGCGTCGATCTGCCGGGCCGAAACGCTGCAGAAGCTGCGCGTTTCATGCTGGAATTGGGGCCGATCGGGCGCCTCTTGGCCGAAGAAGGGGTGGAGCCTGAGCCGGTAATCGAACGGCTGACGGCGTTGTTTGCGGAGAAGGCCGCACCCGGCGGCGGCGTGCGTCTCGACGGTGCGGCTTGGATTGTCAGGGCGCGGGCGAAATGAGCGCGGTCGAGGTCAATTTCGACGGTCTGATCGGGCCGAGCCACAATTATGGCGGCTTGTCGGACGGCAATTTGGCGAGCGCGACCAATGCCGGCGACATCTCCAATCCGCGCGAAGCTGCGCTTCAGGGCCTGGAGAAGATGCGGCTTCTGGTTCGCGCCGGACTGACGCAGGGCGTGCTGCCGCCTCCGGAGCGGCCCGATTTCGGCCTGTTGGCGGCGGCTGGCTTTTCTGGCGACAGCGCGATTGAGGCGGCGGCGAAGGCCGCGCCACAGATCTTGAAGGCGGCCTATTCGGCGAGCGCCATGTGGGCCGCCAATGCGGCCACCGTGTCGCCCTCGGCCGATGCGCGAGACGGCGCGCTGCACCTGACGCCGGCCAATCTCTCCACCATGCTGCACCGCTCTATCGAACACGAGGCGACCCTTCGTCTGCTTCGCCGAATTTTCAGAGAGGATAATCGTGTCTCGGAAGGGGGGGATAAGCGGGGCGCCCGCTTCCGTGTGCATGGGGCTTTGCCGAGCCACGCCGACTTTGCAGACGAGGGGGCGGCCAACCATGTCCGCCTCTGCGCCGAGCATGGCGCGCCAGGTGTCGAGCTGTTTGTCTATGGCCGCGAGGCTGGGGAAAGCACGGCCGGCTTCCCCGCCCGCCAGACGCGGCTCGCCAGTGAAAGCGTTGCGCGGGCCCACGGCCTGGATCCGCAGCGCATTGTCGTCGCCCGACAATCGCGCCGGGTCATCGACGCCGGCGCGTTTCACAACGACGTCGTCTGTGTCGGCGCGCTGGATACGCTGTTCTTTCACGAACTGGCATTCGAAGAGACCGAACCGGTACTCCAAGCCCTAAGAAAATCAGGGCGCGGCTTGTTTGACTTGAAGTGTGTCATGGTTCCGGAAAACGCAGTGCCGATCGAGGACGCGATCCGGTCCTATTTGTTCAATTCCCAGCTCCTGCAATGGCCGGGCGAGGATCGGCTCGTCCTGTTGGCGCCATTGGAGACGCAGGAGACGGAGACGACGCGGCGCTTTTGCGACGCGATGGTTGCGGGGAACGGTCCCATTGGCAGGGTCCACTTCGTCGATGTGCGCCAATCCATGCGAAACGGCGGCGGACCGGCCTGCCTGCGACTTAGGGTGGTCATGACGCCGGAGGAGGTCGCCGCCGCCCATCCCGGGGTTTTCCTGGACGAGGCGAAGATCGACGCCCTGCAAGGCGTCGTGCGCCGAACCTATCGCGACCGCCTGGCCCCCGCCGACCTCGCCGACCCGGCCTTCGCGGTCGAATGCCAGATGGCGCGGGAAGCGCTGTTGGAGGTTCTGGGGCTCACGGGGCTTTAGGGCGAAGTCCGCCCTGGTCAGGCTTTCGCAAACCGCCCGCCGGCCTTGGCGTAGGCTTGGGAGCCATGCGTGATGACCCGGTCGCCGTCGACAATGTCCTCCGGCTTGTGCTTGAACGCACCGAGGAGGCGGTCGTAGAGCGGTGCGAAATCCGTATCGAGCGTGGTGCGCAACAGCTCCTCGTAAGAGCGGACGACGAAGTAGCTCTGCTGGAAATCGTCGATGCGATAATCCGTCGCCATGAGGCGTTCAAGGTCGAAGCCGATCCGGTTGGGCGAGGGGTCTTCAAGGGCGAAAATGCTCTCAGATTTGGAGGAAACGATGCCCGCCCCGTAAATCCGGAGGCCGTCGTCAGTCTCAATGAGCCCGAATTCAACGGTGTACCAGTAAAGCGCGGCCAAGTTTTTCAAGGCGTTCCATTCGAGCGACCGCAAGCCGCCTTGGCCGTAGGCCTGCATGTAATCGGCGAAGACCGGATTGGTCAGCATCGGCACGTGGCCGAAGACGTCGTGAAAGACGTCGGGCTCCTGGATGTAATCGAGCTGGTCGCGTTTGCGGATGAAGTTGCCGGCCGGAAAGCGTCGATTGGCGAGGTGATCGAAGAAGATATTGTCAGGCACCAAGCACGGCACGGCGACGACGCGCCAACCGGTCAATTTCTCGAGTTCGTCTGAGATCTGCTCGAAATTGGGAACGCCTCCACGATGCAGGTCCAGCACCTCGAGCCCGTCCATGAATTCCGGCGCCGCCCGACCGGGCAGAACCTTCATTTGGCGCTCATAGAGGAGGTCCCAAACCGCGTGCTCGTCCGCCGAATACGCCGCCCAGCCCTGGTCGATCGTAAAGTCGTCGGCTGCGCCGAGCGTCCGAGGGTCGAGTGTGTCGACGCTGGTCATGCGTTTTTTCTCCTGCCGTACGGGCTGTCCTTGGAATATTCAGAGCGCCTATATGGCAATCTGCGGAGCGAAAAGCCCTCTAATCCCTTAGCTGATCGTAAACTTGACGGCTATCAAGAGGGTGCGCCGTGATTTAGGAATGGACCATACGCACAAGCACGGAGGTTTTCTATGTCCGGCGTCACCTTGTACGGATACTGGCGGTCGTCGGCGGCCTATCGGCTGCGCATCGCCCTTAATTTGAAGGGCGTCCCTTACGCCCAGTCTCCGGTGAACATCGCGCCCGGCGCAGATCAACAAAAATCCTCCGACTACGCCGCGCTCAATCCGCAAATGCGCGTTCCAGCGATTGAGACGGCCGATGGCGTTTCGGGACAATCCATGGCGATCCTCGATTGGCTTGAGGACGTCTATCCCGAACCTGCGCTGGTGCCCGCCGACGCTTGGGACAGGCTGCGTTGCCGCGCTTTTGCAGACGTCGTCGCCTGCGACATTCACCCCATCAACAACCTCTCGGTCTTGATGCGCTTGCGGTCGCACTTCGGCGCCGACGAGGATGCGGTCAACGCCTGGTACGCGCACTGGATCTTGGAAGGGTTCACCGCGCTTGAGGCTATGGCCGCGGCCAGGCCGGCCGGCGATTTCCTGTTCGGCGACGCTCCTGGCCTCGCCGAAGTTTGCTTGGTTCCACAGATGTGGAACGCGCGTCGGTTCAAAATTGCATTGGACGCGTTCCCAAGGCTCGTCGCCGTCGACGCGCGCTGCCGTCAGATCCCTGAATTCGCCGATGCGGCGCCCGAAGTCCAACCCGACGCGCCCCAAGAATAGAAAAAGCGGGGGCCGCGGCCCCCGCTTCTAGAAAACCCGCGAATGGCGACTAGGCCATCAGGAGGTCGAAATCCTCTTGGAAGAGCAATGCGGCGCTCGGATCGAAGTCGAACACGCCGTCCGGCGGAAGGACAGACGCCGCTGTCGCCGCGCCTGCTGGCGCCGCGGGTTCTGCGCCCACCACCTCGATATCGCCGTCCAGGAAATCGTCGAGGTCGGTGTCTTCCAGAACCAGGGTCTGACCTGTCGCCGCATCAAGCGTGACGATCACATCGTCGCCGACTTCAGCAGCCGCGGCGAACACGTCGGCGGCGCTCACGAACGCAAAACCATCGAAGATCAGCGTGTCCTGATTCTCATTGAAATCGACGATCGTGTCGGTGTCGCCAGCGGCCCCGAACGCCAGGGTTATGACGTCGCCGCCATTACCGCTGTCAATCGTGTCGCTGCCAGCTCCGCCGTCGATGATGTCCGAGCCGTTGCCGCCGATGATGAAATCGTCGCCGGCGGCCACGTCGAGGAACACCGAGGGGTCGACTGCGACCTGAACCGCGCTTTCGCCCGGCAAGAAGGTGACGCGTTGGGTGACCGTCGCACCGTCGGCGCCGACAATCTCCACGCCCACCGAGGTCGGAAGCGTGATGAAGAGCGACGGCGCATCCAGTTCAACGGTGACCAAGACCGCGCCGTCGACCACCGCCAATTCGGAGCTGACCGAAGCGGTCGGCGTGAAGGGCAGGGTGTCGAGCGTATTGATCAGCCCGAGATCGGCTGGAACGTCCAAAGTGTATCCGAGGTCTGCGAGGACGGCGAGTTCGGCCGCGCCGATCGTCACGATGTCGCCCGGAATAACAACGGGGTTCATCAACGCCAGCGCCGTGTCCGCGATGGTCCCGTCCGGATTGAACAAGGCGAAATGCGAGACGTCGGACGCCGGGCTGTCAAACGTGCTCTCCAGCGTGACAGGTTCGCCGTAGATGTCGACAAGGTTGTCGCCAATATACGAGGGCGTCAGGAAAGGGTCGCCAAGATCCTCGAAAATGACGTTCGTGCCGTAGGTTGTTTCAAGCGGATCCGGGATGCCGTCGCCGTCGATGTCGACCGCGAAATCGACGCCCGTATTGTCTCGGAAAGCGAGGAAGCCGAGGCCATGTCCGATCTCATGGGTCAGGACCGAGACCAGGTCGAGCACGCCTGGGATGGGTTCCCGATCTGGCGCTGTGTCAAACGACGCATCCAGCAGGAAGTCCGTGCCGACCGATATGACAATGTCGGGCGTGTCGCCATTGAAATCGGTGCCTGTGATCAGCTCCAATTGTGCGCTGGTGAAGATTTCCGTGAAGCCGTTGACCGGAGGGCCGGCCGAAATGAAAAACGATCCAGCTGAAGCGGATGCGACAACGCCTTCTCCGAGGTCGGCGATGGTCACGGCGACATCGAGAGACGCCCCGTCAGCGCCGACGATGAATTCGGCCCAGTCCTCAAGCGCAACCGCGGTCACCTCCGCCACCGCGTCGATCAGTGCGTCGAAACTGGCGTCGGCTGAGTTTATGACGGCGACGCCGAAGTCGAACAAAGCGTCCGCGGTCGCCGAAGCCATGGGCGCCGCGCCTACAAAGCTTTCGAAATCGAATTCGCCGAAGATGTCTGTTTCACCTTCGATTTCAACAACTGTCTGAAAGCTGAATTCTTGAAGGTTTTCGGGAATAGACCCCGAGTCGAATATATCACGACTTTCAAAGATGCTATTATTTTCCATGTGCTTCCTCCTTGCCACTTTCTTGGGGTGGGCGCTTTAAAAGAAGCGGACCCACGCCACCCGCAGAGGCCTCCCTGTTTCATTTCGCAAAAATTGCCCCCGCAAGGGCAAAAGTTCTAAAAACGTAACAAGAAGAGCTCCACTTGGACGCCCCGTTCCCCAGAAAAGAGAATGGCAGGGAAAATTCTTTCGCCAATCGGTTCAATTTGTAGTCGCCTGATTTGCGTCGGTTGTTTTTTATAGTTGCCGCTTGGTCACAATCTCGCCGATTTCGTGGCGGACCACTTCGATCGCCTCGGGGGGCGATCCAGTGTGCGAGTTCGGTTGATGAAGCCTGTAATCCTGTCCGCCCTCATTTTTGTCCCAGAGGTCGCCGCGGCCTGTTCCACCCGCCCATTGACCCTGGACGACAACATCATTGTGCCCGGTGAACGCATCGGCGAGATTGAGATCGGCATGCCCCTTTCGACGCTCTTGGCGGTAAAAGGGACGCCGCGGCGCACCATTCCAATGGACGGCACCGCCGCAACGACCTACGCTTTCGACGGCGTCAGCGTCGCCGCCGACGATCGCGTCTATTGGATTGTCGCGAAAGATTCCCGCTTTCGAACGGCGGACGGAATTGCGCCCGGCGTCGAGCAAATCGAAGCGCGCGGCCGTTTCGGCCAACCCGATTGCGTCGTGACCAAACCCGACATCACGACCTACGATTACGGGAATGTCTATTTCGAGGTGGATAATGCAACGGGCCGTGTGACTGAGGTCGGCGTTTTGCGCAATTCGCCGGCCTGCGACGGTTGAGACCAGGCGATCCGTCGGGTCCACGCCCTTGCGGGCGGGGCGCCCCCAGCGTTAAAGGCTGACGCCGATACAGCAAACGCAAGGCGGGCGTCGCCCAGACATGACAGATCTGACCCAATTGACCCTCGCCGCCGCCCTCGATGGCCTGGCGGCGAAGGATTTTTCGTCCCGTGAGATCACGCAAGCCTTTTTGGACGCCATCGAGGCGGCCAATCCGGCGCTCAACGCCTATGTGCTGCCGACGCCGGAGAAGGCGCTCTCCAT
>CAZQZC010000070.1:0-13392 GCA_964597685.1 uncultured Hyphomonadaceae bacterium
GATAGACCTCCTGCTCTTTCACCTCTTTAACGGATTTCGCCTGCGTCTCTTCGTCGACCTCGAACACGACCAGCTGAAGACGCACCTTCAGCGGCGCCGCATAGGTGAGATCGCGCTGCATGCATTCTTCGACGTCGAATTTCGGCGGCTCGAACTCATAGGACACGTATTCGAGCGTGGCGCGCTCGGAGAAATCCTTGATCGGGAAGACGCTTTTGAACACGCCGCCGAGCCCGTCGTCCGTGCGCTCGGCCTGGGGCGTGTGCATCTGCAGGAAATGTTCGTAGGAGGATCTCTGAACCTCGATCAGGTTCGGCATATCTATGGCTTCGGGGATTTTTCCGAACGATTTCCGGATGCGTTTTTTTTCCGTGAACGAGAGAGCCATCATCGATCCCAATTAGGGCCGCTGGCCAGGATGGCCATGCGGCAGCCGCAAAACGCGCGGTCGCGACGAACCCGAAAACGGATCCGCCGCGAAACACTCGTGAGCCCGTACGCCGCGCACGCGCGGGCCCAAACAACACTGGGGCCGAAGCCCCGCGGGCGACTACTTGATCTCGACCGTAGCGCCGGCGTCTTCGAATTTCTTCTTAAGCTCTTCAGCCTCTTCCTTCGGCACGCCTTCCTTGATCGGCTTGGGCGCGCCTTCCACCAGCTCTTTCGCCTCTTTCAGGCCGAGGCCCGAGACGACTTCGCGAACAACTTTGATGACGCCGATCTTCTTGTCGCCGCCAGACATCAGGATGACGTCGAATTCCGTTTTCTCCTCAGCAGCAGCGCCGTCGGCGTCGCCGCCGGCCGCCGCAACGCCCGCAACCGCGACGGGGGCCGCCGCAGAGACGCCCCATTTGTCTTCGAGGAGTTTGGCGAGCTCGGCGGCTTCGAGAACGGTGAGGTTCGAGAGATCGTCGGCGATCTGTTCGAGTTTAGACATGTGTTTCTTCCTTGGGGGTTCGTTGAAGTGTTCAGACCGGTTTGGAGCTGAGACAGTCGATCAAGCGGCGTCCTTCTCCGCATAAGCGGTGAAGAGCCGCGCCAATTGACCGGCCGGGGCCTGCACCACGCCGGCGACCTTCGTGGCCGGCGCCTGGATGAGCCCGATAAGCTTGCCGCGCAATTCGTCCAGCGACGGCAGCTTGGCCAGCGCCTGCACGCCGCCTGCGTCGAGGACCTGGTCGCCCATGACGGCGCCGATGAGAATGAGCTTCTCATTGCCCTTGGCGAAATCCGACGCCGCTTTCGACGCCGATACGGGATCGGGCGAGTAAGCCACGACGACGGGACCCTTGAAGAGATCCTGCGCCGCATCGCCGCCTTTGCCGTCGAGCGCGATCTTCGCCAGACGGTTCTTAACGACTTTCAGCTTGCCGCCCTGCTCGCGCAATTTCCCGCGCAGCTCAGTCAGCTCCGCAACGGTCAGTCCGGAGTAATGGGCGACAACAACGACGCCCGAGTCCGCGAAAACGCCGCGAAGCGCCTCCAAGGCCTCTGCTTTTCCAGCTTTGTCCATTACGGTCTCCAATCGAGGCGGCCGGACCATCCGCGCCGCCCTGGTTTCGCCGGCGCTCAGGATGTCCCTGTCTCGCCGAACGCCTGCCCAGGGCGCACGATAGCCAGCGCGTCGGAGGCCTCGCCCCCACGAACCCGCTTTCGCCTCACCCCGTCTGCATGGGCGGACCCGAAGGCGCCTTACCGGATATACCGGCCCATGGTCTCGGACAGGAAACGGGAGCTTCGCGCCGAATTAGCGCAAAACTCCCGTCAAGTGATCCTGTTTAGCGCCATCAGGACGCCGTGGCAAGTAGGTCCGCCGTATTGATCGAAACCCCCGGCCCCATTGTCGACGATAGGGAGATTTTCTTGACGTAGGTTCCTTTGGCGCCGGACGGCTTGGCTTTGAGCAACGCCCCGACAAAGGCGCGCACATTCTCGCTGATCGCGTCTTCAGCGAAACTCGCCTTGCCGACGCCGGCATGGATGATCCCGGCTTTCTCGACGCGGAACTCAACCGAACCGCCCTTGGAATCCTTAACAGCCTGCGCGACGTTTGGCGTGACTGTGCCAACCTTCGGGTTCGGCATCAGGCCGCGGGGGCCGAGGATTTTGCCGAGGCGCCCGACAACCGACATCATGTCGGGCGTCGCGATGACGCGGTCGAACTCCATGAAGCCGCCCTGGATCTGCTCCATGAGATCCTCAGCGCCGACGATGTCCGCGCCGGCCTCTTTCGCTTCCTCGGCCTTGGCCTCCCTGGCGAAAACAGCGACGCGAACGTCCTTGCCTGTGCCGGCTGGAAGATTGACGACGCCGCGAACCATCTGGTCGGCGTATTTCGGGTCAACGCCGAGATTGACGGCGATTTCGACCGTTTCGTCGAACTTCGCCTTCGCGTTCGCCTTCACAATTTTGGCGGCTTCTTCGACGGTGTACACCGCGTCGCTGTCGACGCCTTCGCGGAGCGCGCGCATCCGTTTTCCTGGTTTCGTCATCGCCTTACTCCGTCACTTCCAGGCCCATCGCGCGGGCCGAGCCGGCGATGATGCGCGCACCGGCGTCCAAGTCGACCGCGTTCAAATCGGCCATCTTCTGTTCTGCGATGTCGCGGCACTGGGCCATCGTGACCGTGCCGGCGCTCTCCTTGCCGGGGTTGTTGGACCCCTTTTTGAGCTTGGCCGCCTTTTTCAACAGCACGGTGGCCGGCGGGGTCTTCACAATGAACGTGAAGGATTTGTCCTGATAATAGTCGATGACGACGGGGGTCGGCAGGCCCTGCTCCACGCCCTGGGTCTTGGCGTTGAACGCCTTGCAGAATTCCATGATGTTGATGCCGCGCTGACCGAGCGCGGGACCGACTGGCGGCGATGGATTCGCCTGGCCGGCCGGGATTTGGAGCTTCAACTGCCCCAAGAGTTTCTTCGCCATATAAACCTCTCAACGGCGCGGGGGGCGGCGCATCGCTTCCAGCGCCAACCCGGTTGGTGATAGAGGGTTCGCGGTGCGGGGCCGGCGAGGACTTTCGCCAATCCCTCCCACAAACAACGCCGGACACGCCCGGCGAAGCGCGCGATATCGCGCGCAGCCGCCAATCGGTCAAGGCGAAAACATGGAGGCCGTTAAATGGCGGCGTAGCCCTGCTGGCGAATGTACTCACGCAATTCCTGGGCGCGACGCACAGGATCAGGATGGGTCGACATGAATTCCGCCGGGCGCTGGCCGCGGCTGTTGGCGTCCATCAATTCCCACAAGCGCACCGATTGGGTGACGTCATAGCCCGCCGCATGCATGTAGTCGGCGCCCAAGAGATCGGCTTCCAGTTCGTGGCGTCGCGAATAGGGCAGAATCACGCCGAACTGCGCCGCCGCGCTGCCGAGGATGAGCAATTCGTTCCCAAACTGCGACAACGTATCGGATCCGGCGATCGCGATTTGCCCCAAAGCGAGGGCTCCCGCCGTGAGCTGCTGTTGCGACGCGCGTTGGGCGGCGTGCTGTTTCACAGAATGACCAACCTCATGTCCGAGCACGCCAGCCAATTGATCGTCGTTTTCGGCGAACTCCACCATGCCGCGATACACCCCGACGCGATTACCCGGCATGACGAACGCGTTGACCGTATCGGAATCGAACACGGCCACGTCCCAAGGCTCGTTCGCCTTCGGCGTTGCAGCGGCCACCCGGCCCCACGTTGTATCGACCGTGTTGAGAAGCCGGGGATCAGTCGTTTGCGGTGTCGTCGCCTTCAGCTCAGTCCAGGCTTGGGCCGCCAACGGCGCCAATTGCTCGTCGGTGACCAATGTCATGCACCCGCCGACGATCGGCGCCACGGCGCCGCACGCAAGCCCCTTGATCAGCTCGCGGCGCGACAAGTTTACGCGCGGCGCCTTCTCCAGAACCTCGTCGGGTATTCTAATGCCGTCAGTCATCGGTCCGAATTCTCCGCCCCTTGATCGTCTGTTATCCTAACCACTCGGCTCCAGCGCGCAAAGCGCGAATATCGGTTCAGACGCCGCTGTTGGGATCCGGGTTGGCGCTTCCGCCTCCATCGCCGGAAGCCGGGCTCGACGCTGCGGAATCGAGATAAGCGAGCCGCCCTTCGAGATAGCGATTGCGCCAGCGCAGGCGCGCCAATTCCTGTTCCGCAATATCGCTTTCGGGCGCGGCGGCCGTCGTCTCCGGCGCCACTGGAGCAGGTTCGGGTTGAGGCTCAAGCGGGGGCGCCGGCGCGACAGGACGGTTGGAGATCGCATTCTCCTCCATGAAACTCAGTCTCTGGCGGAGATACTGCACTTGCCAGCGCAACTTGGAAAATTCGACGCTTTCGCCGCCGTCAGACCCCATCGGCTCGTTCGATGAAACCAGACGCGCCACAGGCGGGGACTGAGACGGAGCTTCACCTTCTGCGGCGGCTTTGGGCTGGGCGTCGACCTCGTCGGCGCGCGCTTGCTCCCGTTTCGCCTCCAAAACGCGAACGCGACTTTCGAGGTAGCGGTTGCGCCATTCCAAGGTCGCGGCCGATCGATCGAGGCCCGCATCGAGCCTCCGCACCGGATCTGCGTTGGGAACCGGCTTTTCGACGTTTGGAACGGCAGATCGTGATGCGCGGTCCAATTCGGCGCGCGCCTCGGCGAGGTCGCTGCGCAAGGCCTCGGCTTCCGTCCTGGCCTCGGCGAGTTGTGTTTCAAGCGTCTGAACGATCTCCGACGAACCGTCGGGCTCCGCCTGCGCCTCGATTGGGGCGGCCTTCAGCTGCTCGGCCTCCGCGCGCACAGTGTTCAAGTCATTGAGGAGCGAGTCTATTCGCGCTTCGCGGGCGGCCAATTCCTGTTTGAACGTATCGGCGTCGGCGGCTTGATCGCCCACGGCCGCTTCGGCCGCCTTGCGTTGCGCGTCATACAATCCTTCGATTTCAGCGCGCGCCTGTTGAAGTTCAATCTGAACGACGTCGCGTTCAACCGCCGCCTCCCGCAGCCGCTTGCGGGAGCCGAACCCACCCAACATGACGCCGATCACCAAACCGAGCAGAACGGCGCCGGCCGCGGCGTACCAAACTTCAACCGCAACCATGCCAAGGATCTCGCCCATCTCGATGCTCCGAAGCTTTCCGTATCGTGGCGTTCGTTCAACGCTTGCCCGGGGCGGCCTTACCCGACCTTGCCCTGGACGAAGCCTTGCCCCATTCCAACATGGCGCGCAAGCAGCGCAAACAGCCTTCAGGATTCGCAATATTCCATATGGAAACAATCACCAGCGCTGCAAATCCACTGATCAAAACGCTCCGCGCGCTTGATCGGAAAAAGACCCGCGCCGAGACCGGGTGGTTCCTCGCCGAGGGCGCGCGCCTTGTGCGCGAGGGCTTGGACCAAGGGTGGCGGCCGACCGCCCTTCTCGTCTCCCAATCGGCGGCCGCGCAAGCCTCTAATGCGGATGTCCTACAACGCGCCGAGGCCGAGGGGGCGCGCGTCGTCTCCGCACCGGATCGCCTGCTCGCAAGCGTCGCCCGGAAGGACAACCCTCAAACCCTGATCGCCGCCTTCGAACAGCGCGGCTTAAGCTTGTCTGATCTCAAGACGGATCGCAGGGGCGCTTTGATCGCCCTGCACGAGGTCCGCGATCCAGGCAATCTCGGCACGATCCTACGCACAGCGGATTGCGCGGGCGCGCGCGGCGTCGTCCTTATCGGAACCTGTTGCGACCCCTATTCGGTGGAGGCCGTCCGCGCGTCCATGGGATCGGTCTTCGATACGCCCTTCGCCGCCGCAGACTTTAATGCCTTCGATCTTTGGCGGCGCGCTCAGGGCTTGAAAATGATCGCCGCGAGCGTCAATGGCCGCAGCCGACACACAGATGTCGAGTTCGGCGACGATCCAATTCTTTTGATGGGGAACGAACAGGCTGGCCTTCCGCCTGATGTCGAAGCGGCTTGCGACGGCCTCGCCCTGATCCCGATGCGCGGCGGCGCCGACAGTTTGAACCTCGCCCAGGCCACTGCGCTCATGGTCTATGAGGCCTGGCGTCAAACCGGTTTTGAGGGAGCGCGGAAGGCATGAAACTGGAGACGCGGCTCCTGGTCGCAGACGATTGGGACGATTACGCCCTTCTCGACAGCGGCGATGGCCGGAAGCTCGAGCGTTTTGGCGCACAAACGATCGACCGGCCCGATCCGCAGGCGTTCTGGACGCCGGCGCGTCCGCTCGACACCTGGAGGGCCGACGCAGTGTTCGACGCCGCATCGGGCGAGGACGAGCGGGGGCGCTGGCGGCTTGGCGATCCGAACGCGCCCGAGACGTGGACCCTGCATTGGAGCGGCTTGCGCTTCCAGGCGCGGCGAACGCCGTTCCGGCATCTCGGCGTGTTTCAAGAGCATTCGGCGCACTGGCGGTTCGCGCAAGACGCCATCCGCGCCGCGGGCCGCCCTGTCCGCGTGTTGAACCTGTTCGGCTATACGGGATTGATGTCGCTCGCCTGCGCGCAGGCCGGCGCGGAGGTCGTCCATCTCGACGCCAGTCCGAAGTCGAACGGATACGGGAAGGAAAATCAGGCCTTGTCGGGCCTTGAGGATCGCACAATCCGTTGGATCGCCGACGACGCCATGAAATTCGTCGCCCGAGAGCGGCGCCGCGGAAACACCTATGACGGGATCGTTCTAGATCCGCCGAAATTCGGCCGCGGCCCCAAAAACGAGACCTGGCGCTTTGAAGAGGGATTGCCGGACCTGCTCGACGGGGTTCGCGCGTTGCTGTCGCAGGATCCGCTGTTTGTGATCGCGACCGCCTACGCCGTGCGCCTGTCTTATCTGTCCTTGGCGCAAACTTTGGCCGACCGATTGCAGGGCCTGGGCGGCGTCATGGAGACGGGCGAAATGGCCCTTCCACAGGACAACTCGGATCGGTTGCTGCCGACTGCGCTTTACGCGCGCTGGCGAAGCGCCAATTAATAGCGCGGGGCGGCGACACATGTAACGAGGACAGAGATGCCGCTCGCAAGGACATTATTGTGCCTGATCGCCTTGCTCCATTCAGCCGCGGCGGCCGTCGCCGCGCCAATCGATTATGAGCGCCTTGCCGCCCGGCTCGAAGCCGCAGCCAAGCAGGACGACATTGTCGGCCTGGCGGTGGCGGTTGTCGAAGACGGCGAGATCAACTTCGCCGAGGGGTTCGGACAAACCCGCCTGACGAACGGCGCGCGTGTTACGGAGAACACGGTCTTTCGGTGGGCGTCGCTCTCGAAAGGCGTCGCGGGCGCCACCGCCGCCATTCTGGACTCCGAAGGCGCGCTAAGCCTGTCGAACACCGTCGCGTCGTTTGGCTCCTCGCTCCAACTGCCCGGCGACGGGGAATTGCGCGCCACGCTGATTGACGTGCTCACCCATCGCTTGGGCATCGTGTCCAACGCCTATGACACGCGGCTGGAAGACGGCCGAGACCCCGCCGGCATCCGTGGCGATCTCGCAGGCTTGAAGTCGCTTTGCGGGATTGGCGACTGCCACACCTATCAAAACGTCGCGTTCGACGCGATTTCAGAAGCCGTCGAGGCCGTAGAAGGCGTCGACTACGCCGCCGCCGTGGCGCGTCGCCTCTTCGCGCCGCTTCGCATGGACACAGCCAGTTTCGGCCGCGCCGCGCTTGAAGCGTCGGAGAGCTGGGCGCGTCCCTATTCCAAGCGCCGGGCGCAGAGGTCCTTGTCTGAGAAACGCGTCAAGGAGCCCTATTACCGGGTTCCCGCCGCCGGCGGCGTGCACGGATCGATCCTGGTCCGCGCCAGGTTCGCACAAGCTCTAATGGGGCGTGCGCCCGGCATTCTCAGCGCCAACGCCCTGCAGGCGATCCAATTGCCGCGCGTGCGAACCATAAGGGAGCAACGCGGACAGGACCGGCGCTATGGCCGCTTGAAGAACGCCCATTACGGCCTCGGGATGCGGATCTACGATTATGCGGGCCGCCGCGTCGTCGGCCATCGCGGCGCGGTGGAGGGTTACCGCGCGCTGATCCTCTTCGACCCGGCCTTGGAGACGGGCGTCGTGGCGCTTTGGAACTCCAATTCCCGCCGCCCGATAGGCGTTCAGTTCGAGATATTCGACCAGGTCTACGACCTCGACCGGCGCGACTGGCTGGGCGTCGACGAATTCTTAGACGGCTGAGGCCAAGCCGCCGTTAACGTATCGCTAACCAAACCTGCCGATCCCTTAATTCGGGCGCAGAACGCGTTAACAGGGGAGCGGCGGCCATGCCCTTCTATGGCGATCTCAGAGATCCCGACCTTTTTTCAGAAGACGAACGCGATTGGGTCTCCCGCCGTCTGCTTGATTTGCGGGCCAGGCTGAAATCCAGCCCACCGGACGGCGTTCCGGCGCGCACGCTGACCTCGTCGCTGATCATCGGGACGTGGAATCTGCGCGACTTCGACAACAACAAGTACCGTCACGGCCCCCGCCGCCGCGAGAGCCTGTTCTACATCGCGGAAATCATCGCCTCGTTCGACGTTTGCGCGATACAGGAAATCAACGAAGACCTCGCGCCGTTAAAACGCGTCATGCGCATTCTCGGCTCCGACTGGGACTTCATCGCAACGGACGTGACCGTAGGGCCGTCGGGCAATCGTGAGCGCATGGCGTTCGTCTTCGACCGGCGCAAGGTGAAGTTCCGCAACATTGCGGGCGAAATCGTCCTGCCGAAACACAAGCTCCTCCCCGACGAGCAGCAATTCGCGCGCACGCCGTTTCTCGTCTCGTTCCAGGCCGGCTGGTTCAAATTTTCCCTCTGCACCGTCCACATCTTCTTCGGCAGCCATTCGAAGGGGTCGGAAGGCTATCAACGCCGGGTTTCGGAGATCGAATATGTCGCGCGCGAAATGGCCGACCGGGCGGAGCGGGAGAATGAAAACTACATCCTGCTCGGCGACTTCAACATCAAGAACACCATGGACGAGACGATGGCCGCGCTCACCAAGGCCGGCTGGATCCTGCCGCCGGAGCTGTTTCCGTCCAACCTGCTCGGCACGAAGTATTACGACCAGATCGCGTTTCGCACCCGCGAGGACGAGGTGACCTTTCTCTCGGCCGGCGCCTTCAATTATTCCGAAGCCGTCTATCGACCCGAGCATTACGATCATTACGCCCCGGTCCTGCCCGCCCGGCACAGGGATCTGAAACCAGACGGGCAGCCGAAAAGCCGCTCCGCAGACAAGGATTACTACTCGAAACGCTGGCTGACCTGGCAAGTCTCCGACCATTTGCCGCTCTGGGTCGAACTGGCGGTCGATTTCTCGGACGAACATCTTCAGCACAATCTCGATCCCACATGCGCGGCGCGGGGGGAATGCGCCCAAGCCGAGCGCGCCCACGTCCACCCGGACGAAGAGGAGGAAGCGGAACTGCTGGGCGAATTCGCCGATCAGAAAGAGGCCGACGCCGCCGCCAGAGAGGCTGCAAAGCGGAAGACGCGCAAAGCGCCGAAAATCCCCACGCGCGACAAGGTCGGCGTCGCCAGGCCGGACCGCCCCTTCACCCTCGGCGAAGCATGGCGGATCTTCTGGTATGTCGCGACCGGAAAGGCCGAGCGGGTCAAGAAACTGCGGCGCGAACGGGAGAAAGCGGCGAAGGCGGAAGCCCGCGCCCGGCGCAAAAAGCCGCGGAAATAAGCTGTTCTACGCGGATCGCCGCCCGATACGCGCCTTGGCCAACCGATCGGCGACGACGTTGGACGGCGCGCGGCTCGTCAGCGCTTCGTCCAGAACCTCACCGAGCGTTTCGATCAGCCGTGCAAGTTTCTGGTCGACCCATTCCGGGGAATACTCCCCCGAAATCTCCGCCGCCACATTGATGATGCCGCCGCCATTGATGACGTAATCCGGCGCATACAGGAAACCGCCGTCCGCCAGTCGCGCGCCCATGTCCTGCGTGGCCAATTGGTTGTTCGCCCCGCCGGCGATCACCTTCGTTTTCAAGCGGCCGATCGTGTCAGGATTGATCACGGCGCCGAGCGCATTGGGCGAGAAGACGTCAGCCTCAACGTCGTAGATCGCGTCCGGCGCAACAATTTCAGCCCCCGTCGCAGCGGCGACCTCGTTCAGCGCGGCCTCATTGACATCGGCTATGACAAGCTTTGCGCCAGCGTCGCTTAGGCGCCGGCAAACATAGCCGCCAACATGGCCGACGCCCTGAACGGCGACACGCAGATCTGTCATATCGTCGGTCTTGAACGCGCGTTTCACGCATTCCCGAATGCCCGCGAAAACGCCGCGCGCTGTGATCGGGCTCGGGTCGCCGCTGGCGGCCGGCCCGGTTTCGAGACCGGCGACATAGCGCGTTTCCTCGGCCGCATGGGCCATGTCGGCGGGGCTTATGCCGACATCCTCGGCGGTCCAATACCGCCCCTGCAGGCTTTCGACGGCGCGCCCGAACGCGCGAAACAGATCCGGCGACTTGGCGGTCCGCGAATCGCCCCAGATCACCGCCTTGCCACCGCCGAGCGGCAGATCCGCCATGGCGCTCTTATAGCTCATCCCCTGCGAGAGACGCAGCGCGTCACGCAGCATCGCCTCGCCGGTGTCATAGTTCCACATTCGGCAACCGCCGGCGCCGGGACCAAGCGCCGTGGAGTGTATGGCGATCATCGCGCGCAGGCCGCTGTCGGCGTCTTCGAACAGGTGCAAGCCCTCGTGGGCGTCGTAGGCGGGATGATCGAACATGCGCGTGGGCCTCGGGGCGACGCTGACAGGGAATGCGGCCCCTTAGCCGTCCCTGCGCCGCCCCGTCAATCGCCCCCGCGGACCCAAGGGATCTTCGGGGCCGCGGACGGCAACGGCGCATCCGGATCGCGCAGGAAGGCCAGGACGTCTGTCCACACCGTCTCCGCCTGCAGATCGCGCAGGATCATATGGTAGCCGGTCTCGTAATACGCCGTTCTCACATGGGCGGGCAGGCGCTTGGCCGTGCGCGCCACCCCGCCAGCCGGAATGATCTCGTCGTTTGCGCCGTAGAGCATCAGCGTGTTCTCGGGCAGCCGCGGGGCCGCGTCGTGCGCCCGCTCCATCAGGGACACAACACCGTGAACGGCGTCGATACGCGTGCGGTACACCATCAGCGGATCGGCGCTCACCTTGCGCAGCATCTCAGTATTGTCCGACGGCGTGATCGACCGCTGCACCCGCTTTGGCGGTTTAACCACCCAGCCGGGGCGGAGGCGCGACGACATCCAGAGACTGACGCTGTAAGGAACCGGCAACGCGCCCCAACCGCGCAGGCCCGGCGCGGCGAACACCGCCCTGTCCGCGGCCGGCGGATCGTCGGACGCGAAAGCGGTCATCGCCACCGCACCGCCCATGGAATGGCCGACGACCGCGATCACAGCGTCCGGATGGCGTCGGCGGGCGATGTCGACCGCCGTGCGCAAATCCTGACGCAGCAGCTCCTCTTTCGGCCAAACGCCGCGCCGGGGCGAGCGGCCATGGCCGCGCTGGTCGTAGGCGTAGGTTGTCACCCCGCGCTCGGCCCAGAACGGGGCGGCGAGGTAGAACGCCTCGGCATAATCGCCCATCCCGTGAATTCCGACGACGACGATATCGGGCTCGCCGTCGGCGACATTCCAAACGCTTAATCCCAGCGGCGCGCCGTCAAAGGACACGAAACGGTTGGCGTCGGGGTCGAACCGGGGGCGAGGCGCGTCCAGGGGCATGAAGGCAGATTGCCGGACCGGCGTGCAGGACGCCAGCCACAGCGCGATCAGGACGAGTCCAGCAAGTGCGAACGCACCGCCGCGCGTAAGGCGGGAAGCGTTTCCGCCTCGAACCAGGGGTGTTTCTTCAGCCATGCATTGTTCCGCCAACTGGGATGGGGGGTCGCGAATATGTCGGGCGCGAAATCGCGCCAGCGCAATACGGTCTCGGTCAAATTTCCGCCAGCGCGACGGCCGAGATGCCAGCGCTGGGCATAGAAGCCGACAAGCAGCGTCACCTTGATGTTCGGCAGCCGGGCCAACAGCCCGTCGCGCCACTCCGCTGCGCAGCGCTTCATCGGCGGCAGGTCGCCGCCCTTGGAATCGTAGCCCGGAAAACAAAACCCCATCGGCGCGATCGCGACCCGGGACGCATCGTAGAACTCGTCCTCCCCGACCCCCATCCACTCACGCAAGCGCCGGCCTGAGGGATCGTTGAACGGCGTCCCCGTCCGGTCGGCGAGATTGCCCGGCGCCTGGCCAGCGACGAGGATCCGCGCGCTTTCGGCGACTTGGAGAACAGGGTTCGGCGTGTTCGGCATATCGCCCGCGCAGAGGCTGCAGGCGCGCACCTGCTCAAGATAGGCGTTGAGGTCGTCCATGGGCGCACGTATCTGCTTGTTCGGAAGCGATACGTCGAGGGAGGCCGACCATGTCTGAGGCGATCGAACGCATCATCACGCCGAGGGACCGCGATCTTGGCGGGTTCTCGGTGCGCCGCGTCCTGCCCTTCCACGCCCGCAAAATGGTGGGGCCCTTTATCTTCTTCGACCATATGGGCCCGGCTGACTTCGCGCCCGGGACCGGCGTCGACGTCCGCCCGCACCCGCATATCGGCCTCGCCACCGTGACATATCTTTTCGAGGGCGCCCTTGGCCATAAGGACACAACCGGCGCGGATATCGTCATCCGCCCCGGCGCGGTGAATTGGATGACCGCCGGGCGCGGCGTCTCCCATTCAGAGCGCACCCCGCCGGAGGAGCGCGCCGCTGGCCATCGCCTGCACGGCGTTCAGACCTGGGTCGCCCTGCCGAAAGCCCATGAGGCGGACGCGCCCGCCTTCGTCCATCATCCGGCCGAGACCCTGCCCGACTTCGACCTCGGCGGCGCCCGGGCGCGCTTGATCGCAGGCGAAGCTTGGGGCCGTCGCTCGCCCGTCGAATTCGCCTGGAGCGTCTGGTACCTCGCCGTCGACGCGCCGGACGGCGCGGACTTCGAGATCCCCGGCGACGCGGCCCAGGAGCGCGCGGTCTATGTGGTCGAAGGCGGCGCGTCGGTGGCCGGAGAGATCCTGGAGGCGGGCTCCATGGCGGTGTTGAAAGAGGGCGCGGCCGCCCAAATCCGCGCGACGCCGAAGACCAAGCTGATGCTCGCCGGCGGCGCAGCCATGGACGGGCCGCGCTTCATCGAATGGAATTTCGTCGCCTCCTCCAAAGACCGCATCGACCAAGCCAAAGCCGATTGGCGCGCCTCGATCGACGGCGGCTGGAAAGGTACGGCCTTTCCGCAAGTGCCGGGGGAGGAAGACTGGATTCCGTTGCCTGGGGACGGATGAGAGGCGCGCGTCGGGACGCTCACACCTCAAAAGAGAAACTTGCAACGCCAGTATCCACCATTGCGAGGGCCCTATCCCCCGCCCCGCACACCGCTCCACCCCGCCGGGCCAAGCGCTTCCACGGCA